>CAZZYD010000021.1:0-22927 GCA_964658175.1 uncultured Puia sp.
ACCGGGCTGATCGGCCAGAAAAGCCGTGTCGCGGCTCCCGGCATAATAGGTACCCGGACCAATCGATCTGGACCGGAAGCCCCGCAAATCACTGGCCCCGCCGGCAAAAAACTCCTTGATGAACGGCATCGTCTGGCTATTGCCCCAGGCATACCCGACACCGCCGGTGATGCGGCTCGCGAGCGTCACATTCTGACTAAACCGGTAATAATGCCGGAAGTCAAGTTCCATCCGGACGTACTGCGAGAACGGCGTATTGAATATCTTCCGCTCTTTCCCGTTTTTTACATCCGCGCCTGTAGCCAGTCCGAGCAGGTTTCCGGAAAGATCCAGGTTGCCATTGAAATAAAAATTGTTGCGGCGGCGGTTAGGCTGCACCTGTGAATTGAAATTATAGTTGTAAGAGGGCCCGATAATGAACTGGCGCTCGATGCTGCGTGCCAGCGTAAGATTGGTATCCAGCTGAAGCTGGAATAATGGATCGATGTTCGTCGGATTGACCAGATTGATATTGATGATATTCAACTGATGCTCGGTCCGCGCATTTTCTTTCCAGATATAGCCAAAACTCGTCTTGAAAGAGTTGAGCGTGTATTGCGTGGTGCGGTCAAAATATTCGTATCCGAGGTTGATCCTTGTTTTCGGCACGAATCCGCTGTTGGTCTCAAAATTAAACGGCGCGATGATGCGGGGAAAATAAAGGTTCAGGTCGGCGCCGAGTTTATTGGTACTGATATGCACGCCCTGACCCAGGTATTGCCGTTCGATCCCACCATATATACTGGCGGTAAAGAGTTCCGCCCCGCGGAAAAAATTTCTGTTGCGCCAGCTGACGGATACCTGCCCGCCGTTGGCCGCATCGGATTTCGTTAATCCGGAAAGTTCAAAGCGGATGGATTTTTTTTCTGTTGGTGTCAGATAATAATAAGCATTCAGGAGATTCCTGCCGGTGTCCGGTTCGTCGAATCTCACTTTGACAAATTTAAACACGCCCAGGCTGATGAGGCGATTGAGGGATTGATCATGATCGATCCGGTTATAGATATCACCCGTTTGAAATACCAGGGCCCGGCTGAAAATGATGGGCTTGAACTTATGCTGCGGATCGATGATGGTATACCCGTCGTACTTGGGTACATTACTGGTGGAAACGGAAGTATCCGTATTGCTGATATCGTAATCCGCATACACCACTACGTCGTTGATGCGGTATACTTCTTTTGCTTTCTCGGGCGTGGTTGCCTTGATGATCAGCGACATGTCCACCTGGTGACCGCCAACCGTCGAATCGACTTTGACGAGGATATTGTCCGCGTTGTAATAGTAAAATCCACGCTGTTTGAGTTTTGTATCGATCCGCGTGCGCTCATTCTTGACCATATCCAAATCATAGGGATTTCCCTTCTTCAGCAAGGATCGTTTGGAAAGACTTACAAACTGCGCACCGAGGATGGTTGAATCAATCGGATATTTCAAATTCCGGATGAGGTACTGATCTTTGACTTCGGCCGTGTAGACGGTCGTCATCTTTCTTTTCTTCGTAAAAGTATCCAGCATCACCGTGTCTCTGAAGAAACCCTTGTTCTCCAGGTGATTTTGCAGGATGGCGCGGTTCTTTTCAAATGCCGCATACGATGCGAGCACCGGGGGCTCCCCTACTTTGTTCCGGAGAAAATATCGGAGTCCTTTTCCTTTCGGCGTTCCTGCGAAATTATAGATCAGTAATTTATACCGGATGCCTAAAAAACTACCGTTTGGTTTGGGTCGAAGAAGGGATCCAAGTTCGGATTCCAGTGCTTTCCTTTTGCTTTTTTTCAGTGCCGGATTGGCGTTGATCTTTATTTTAGCTCCGTCATACAGCGTCTCGCCGGGCCCGAGACTCTTTGTTTCGCTGCAGGAAACAAAAAACACCAGCAGGATTGCTGCGACCGTCAATTTCATCATCCATCCGTTCTTCATTGCGTAGCCTGGTTATTTCCGTTTGAACTGGGTTTCTTTTTCTGGCGGATTGTTTTTTTGGGGTCTTTCCGGTTGTGAAAGAGCTCGCTGAAACTGTTATAGTCAAATGTGAGGATAAAACTAAGCCCGGTTTCCACGACCTGTCCTTCCACAATACTTTCGTACTGGTCTTTACGATAGGCGCGCAGCATATACCGGCCATCCTTACTCAGCCGGTAGTCGACACTCACATCGCCGGCTATATTCGATGCACTCTGGTTCGGGTTAGTCTGCTCCAGTTCGAAGTTATTGCCCACCGTTACCCGGATGCGATCGCTGAATAAATTTTTCGATACGCCCACGTTGAGGGAAGTCTGGTTGAGCATGGAACCCGAAGTGGAATAATTCTGGTCTGAATTCAGGTCAATATTGATATCCACGCCTTTGATCAAACTGCCGGCGAGCTGGTTCAGCTGGTCACTCAGGATCTTGCTGGCGCTCTGCCGTGCGATGGCTTCCGTACTGGTACCACCGGCGGCGCTTTCAAAAGGATTCTCTCCGACAAATCGCCCCAGCAACAGCAAAGCAAATACCTGTTTATTCACTTCTGCCACATCGGGACGCATCGACTGCAATTTTAAGTCGACATCGGGCCAGAGTGCGAGCACATCGGTGGGCAGGGTAACATCGAACGTGATGATCGGCTTCAGCAATTCTCCGGTCATTTTCAGGTCGACCTGAAATGGCAGCCGCTGTTTGAATTTATTGACCTCATCCGTTCCGCGGCCGGCCAGTTGTTGTTCCACCAGGTCAAGTGGTGATGTATTTACGGTGTACACGGCCGTAATGTCAATATTCGCCTTGGTGGGATCCCCGGTCCAGGTGATGGTACTACCCCGCTGGATCACAAATCTGCGGTGCAGCACGCTCAGCGTTAGACTGTAGGCGCCGTCTTCCACTTCATAGCTGCCGGTAAGACTTGTTTTGCCGCTTTTATCAATGCCGCCGACCAGTTCCGCCCGTCCGCGAAAACTCAATGCATCTCCGTTTCTTTCATCGATGATCATGGTGAACTGTGCGCTGCTGTCTGTTTCGATGGTAGCATTGAGATCGAGGCCGTGGAGACTTGCCGTCCGCGCAATCGAATCCATCATATGCTGAATGAGCAGGGTGTCTGCATGGTGTTTATCATCCTGAAAAATCACCACGCCCTCCCGGTCCACGATTTCCGGATTGTTGCTGGGCAGCACCATAACGAAATCAGTATTTTTATTGGTGCGGATAAAGGCATTTATTTTCGGCAGGTCCAGATTGCCGGTGACATCTACGGCCGCATTTATATTCAGTTTGCCATAAAATAAACGGTTGGGGGCTTTGGGCGCATTCACCAAACGGAAATTATCGGCATTGAAGGTGAGGTCGAAATTATAGGCTTTGAAATCTTTGGTAAATACGTTCCCGTCGAGCGTGGCATTGTTGCCGGCTGAATCGGTGAATTTAAACATCGCGAAATTGAACCCGTCCTCATCAAATGAAATGGCATCTTTTTCCATCTTCAGCGGTTCCCCCGTGATCACCGGGGTGATCACCGCATTTTCAAAATGCAGGTCTCCTTTCAGCAATGGCTGACTCAGGCTTCCGCTGGCATGCATCTGCCCCTTGAGGTAGCCTGACATATCTTTTACCTGCGCCGCGGCAAATGTTTTCACGGAAGCCAGGTTCAGTTGGGCGAGGTTAACATTCATATCCATTTTGCCATCCCCCGTATAATAAATCCCGTCGATTTTCAGGTCGTTGTCATGTCCGTCCAGCGCGATGGCAGCACGGAAGGCATTGCCCTGTTCATTGTCCACCTTGATCGCCAGGTTGCCGACCGTGTCCCGTTTGTAGGTGAAGTCACTGATTTTGAGATCGGAGGTGAAGAGCGGATTGCTCATCACATTTTTAACTTCCGCGGTACCGTTGATCGTTCCATCCATCAGGAGTGAATCCTGTTCGGCAAACTGGGTGATCGTTTTTATTTTAAAATTCGCAAAACTGACGTCGATCGGCGCCGTGGCTGAAACGGTTTTGCTGTTGATTGAAATGGATTCATCGGCGTGACTGATTTTCAGGTCGCGCACCAAAATGCCGGTGGAGTCATATTGAATATAATTGTCCGCGGGCAGTTGCCAGGCTTCATAATTGAGGAGAAGACTGTCCGGATTGAAAACCATTTTCAGTCCGTTCTCCAGTGGCGTCAGCGTGCCGCCGAGGCGATAACGGTCCGTTGCTTTTTTATCTTTTAGTAAAAGATAGGTGTTCAGCCGGTCGTGGGCGACATTTCCGCTGAGGGAAGTCTGATAAAGCTGAAATCCCGGACGCCCTGCATCCTGCATGGCAACCTGATAATTCAAGGCGGAGTCTTTGGTAGCGGCCTGTATGCTTACCGCATGGATGATCTGCTGTCCATATTGAATCTTGGGCGCGCTGATCAGCAGGTGCAGGTCGGCCTCGCGGCTGTCAAAAAAAACATTCCCCTGGATGCTGTCTGTGCCCTTGAGCAAGGGCATATAAGCAAGCACCAGCGGTGAGGGGCGCAATTTCATGGCGAGCTGCCAGTCTTCCGCTGACAGCGTATCTTTTTTGCCGGATCCGATCTTATAATAGCGACTGATCGTTTGGGTCAGCGCACTGCCTACCTGGGTGAGTTTATAGCGGCCGGTCAGGTCGAGGTCCGCCATTTCAGAACGGAGACGAATATTTTCGGAGGTGTCGGTGCGGTCAGCCGTAAACAGGATACTGTCCGTAGATACCTGCCGCTTCGGATCTGTCAAGGCAATCTGGCTCAGCAACAATCTTCCCTGCAGAGAATCCGGATTGGTGGAAGGGAAATCTGCATGCAGCGTAAAATGTGTTTGAAGCGTGTCTGTAAGCAGATGCAGGGCCAGCAGGTTCAGCGTATCCATCTGCAGATCTAATTTGATGGATGGATATTTTGGCAGCATATTGGCTTCTGCCTGCAGGGTGTAATGGAGATTGTCATCCTGCATCGTGGAATGAATCGTTGCCTGACCCGCCTTGATATTTCCATCGATCAACAAGCCCTGGTAATTGTATTTTTTTATTTCCGCACTCACCAGTTTCGCCTGAAAGACGGTGTTCATTTTTTTAGGATCAAACCCGTTTCCTTTGGCGGTGGCTTCCAGCGTGATCCTGCCGAGCAGGGAATCCTGCTTCAGCAGATAACCAAGGTCGAGCGCATGGGTATTTGCTTTGAGGTCATAGATTTTGTGCGTGAGGTCCAGTGACCCGGCGATATCTGCATTGCCCCTTTCGGTTTGGGCGTGCAATACGACATTAAATGCGGAAGTGCTTCCTTTGAAACTTCCCGTCGCCGCAAAACGATCGGGCAGGCGGATCGAGGTTGGTAAAGCCGAAGCCGGAATAAATTTCAGCAGATCGGTTTTGGTGGTCGTCATTTTTTTTATGACGATGTCATAGTACGCTTTCTTCGCATCCGGCAATCCTTTGATGGAACCGGAAGCCGCCAGCATCGTTTGTCCGATCCCTGAAATCTCAAGGTAGGGGATCACCAGGTTTTTAAGCTGTCCATCCACTTTCCCATTCAGTTTTACGACCGCCGCCTCATTGCCTTTGAGCTGTTTCGAAAGTCCCGGCACCAGGTTCAGCACATCCTGCATCGAAAGCGAAGCATGATCGAAGAGCAGGTTTGCGCGCAGTTCTCCTGGCTGTTTTGATATTTGTGCCACGGAGGCGTATCGGATCAGCGTTTGATTGTGTATGGAAGAATGATCTGTTTCGATTACCAGATTTTTCAACTGTGCGCTGGTACTGTCATAACCAAGTTCTGCCGACAACGTCTTCAGGTGGAAACCAGCTTTTTCCCGAAAGGCAATCTGTTGAATACCGGCGTGGTACGTGGCGGGTGTTGCCCGGAGATTGTCAGCATGAATCGTCAGTTGCCGGATGTCGAGGTGATTGTAATCCATTCCCCTTGCCAGCCGCTGTTTGTTTTCGTCATTATAGACAAGTTCATTGCTGTCGAGTCTTAAGGCAGCGATGTTCAATTGCCAGCCAGCCTGGGCCGCAACGGAATCTTTCACTGCGGGCACCGTATTTTTTTTGGATGCCGCTTTTTTTATTTGTTTTCCCTGCGTCAGCGACGCCGTCGTATTGTGCAGGGAGATCGAATGGATACCAAAATGAAGATTGCCCATGTTCAGGGAATCGACTACGGTCTCGAGGCCACCCATGCGCAGGGAAGCATCCATTACGGTCGCATCATTGCGGTAATCGATATCGATATTTCTGAAAATGATGTTTTTTAGGCTTAGCTGAACCGGCTGCTGGTTATTGTTATGCTGTGTAACGGTGTCAATCACATTTTTCAACAGGAGGATCGGCTGGTATTGCCGGATGCGGCCACTGACATCGGACAGTTCAATGGATGGGATCGCATACAGCTGGTGGGTTGGATCGAATGTTTGCAGGTTTGTTTTGAAATCGCCGAGGTGGACGGCCACATCGTTGCCGCTGGCATCGTCGCGATACAGTCCCGCAATATCATGCAGGTGGATGGTGCCGATGGAAAAAGAAAATCCGCTGCTGCTGTCTTTCGGAGCTGCAGGCGTTTTCGCGGGCGACGAAAAAGCGTCTAGGATAAATTGAAAATTATACACGGAGTCCGGCAGCCGTCGGTTCACTTTCATGGAAACCTTGTCAAGCTCGATGGAAGAAACGCGCACTTCATGCTGTAACAATTTCAGCATGCTGATATCCACTTCAATGTGGCCGCCGTAGAGTAAAGTATCTTTTTTCAGGTCTTCGAGATAGATCTCATTCAGCACCACTTTACTCGGAAAATCGATCGACAGTTTTCCGATTCTAACACGTGTTTTCAGTTTTGTTTCGAGATAGGCTTCGAGTTTGCGACGGCCAAAATTCTGCACCGGCGCTGTCTGGATCAGGAAGAGGACCAGCAACACGAGACTCAACGCGATCAGCACGGTGGTAATGGTGATACGGAAAATGCGCCGGAGTATTTTTTTCAGCTTCGGAGAAAAGGTCATAACTGAGTTCAGTTACCCGGTTTAAGCAATTAACAGGCCTTTTTCTGCCTAATCCGCGTCGTCGGTTTAAAAGATCGGGAACGATGAAATATAGGGTTATTTTGGAGGATTTGGGGAAAAAAATCCCCCTTTTAAACTTCGCCTTTTTTCTTGTCTTTTTGTTCTGCCCCGATCAGGATTGCCCAGGGTTTCATCCCATCCACTTCTTCACAAATCAGTCTGAGTACCGCAGTCATCGGAATAAACAAAAACATCCCCGGTATGCCCCAGAGGAGGTGGCCGACGAGTACGGCTACGATGGTAATAAAGGGGTTCATTTTCACCCGACCGCCGACGATTCTGGGCAAAATCACATTGGCATCTATAAAATGCGCTATGATGAATACAATACCGACCGACACCGCTTCTCCAATGGTCCCGTTGGCGAGCGTGATGAGCATGGCCAGTACCATGGAGGCATAAATGCCGATGTAGGGGATCACATTTAACACGGCCGCAAAAATGCTGATGAGCAGCGCATATTTAACGCCGATGATCATCAGCGTGGTGAAGATCAGGATCACCAGGATCAGCATCTCCGTGAGCAGACCCACCACGTATCCATTCACCATCGTGCGGATCTTGGTCACGACGCCCGCTACCCGTTCATGATTCTCCCCCGAAAAAAGCTCCAGCACAAAACGCATCAGCAGGCGACGATGGAAAAGAATAAAAAAAGTAAAGATGAGAAAGAAGATAAACAGTAGAAAAAAACCGGCGATGCCCACAAAAGTCGATGCGACGGAATTGACGGCCGTGGACAAAACACCATTGGCGGATTTGTTGATATAGGCTGTTTGCGCCGCGTTGTCGATATGATATTTATCCGCGATCCAACCCTGCAGGCTGCCCAGTTTTTCTGTTACGCGGGCCTGAAGTCCGGGGAGATCACGTGAAATACTGACGACCTGGCTGCTGAAAAAATAAATGACGGAGCCGAAGACAACAACGGTGAGCAGTATGCCTGCCAGGCAGGCAAGTGCGCGCGGAATACCGATGCGTTCAAAAAATTTTACCAGCGGATATAACAAAACGGCGATCAGAAAAGCAAACACCAGGGGTACCAGGATGGATTTGCCCAGGTACATAAAGAGCAGTACCAGGGCAACGGCATGCAGGGTCAGTGCTACGCGTGCGTAGAAAGGGAGTGTTTTCATGAAAAGCGTTGTGGCAGCCGAAATTACAGCGAGGATGCCAGAGAAACGATATTATCGATGGTAAATCCGAATTCCTTGTAAATTTCCTCCGCAGGCGCCGACTCTCCAAACCGGTTGATCCCAAGGATCTTCCCTTCATCCGTGACATATTCGCGCCAGCCCAGGGGTGACCCTGCTTCCACGGCGAGCCGTTTGCGGATAGCTTTTGGAAATACGGATTCCATATAAGCCGCATCCTGTTTATTGAATAGTTCCCAGGAAGGCATGCTCACCACGCGCGCAGCAATACCCTTCTCTTTGAGCTTGCCCTGTGCCTCGAGAATGAGCGACACTTCAGAGCCTGTGGAGATAAGGATGACTTGCGGCGTACCTTCTGCTTCAGATAAAATGTACGCGCCTTTTTCCAGTCCGGTCGCCTTGGCGTACTTGTCCTGGTCGATCACCGGAAGACCCTGACGGCTGAGTACAAGCACCACCGGACCATCGGTATGTTCGATCGCCACGCGCCAGGCCTGTGCCGTTTCATTGGCGTCTGCCGGACGGATCAGGGTAATATTCGGAATGGAACGGAGAGATATCAATTGTTCGATCGGCTGATGCGTTGTACCATCTTCTCCCAGGCCGATACTGTCATGCGTATAAACAAAGATCGGACGGATCTTCATGATGGCGGCCAGCCGGATCGGCGGACGCATGTACTCTGAAAATATCAGGAAGGTAGCGCCATAAGGAATAAATCCCCGGGTCAGTGCCATACCATTGAGGATGGCGCCCATCGAATGTTCGCGGATACCGAAATGGAAATTGCGGCCGGTGCGGTCATCGGCTTCGAAGGATGTAAACTTGTCGAGGATCGTATCGGTGGAAGGCGAAAGATCTGCGGCACCACCAATCAGGAAAGGAAGTTTCGCGGCGATGGAATTGAGCACTTTGCCCGATGCCTTTCGCGTGGCGATCTTGTCTTTTCCGGAGAACACCGGCAGGGCATCTTTCCATCCCGGTGCGAGTTTGCCATTGCTGATCAGGGTATATTCATTGGCGAGATCAGGATATTGTTCCTTGTATTGTTTGAAGAGATTGTTCCACTGTTGTTCTTTTTCCTGTCCCTTCTTTCCCGCTTCGCGATAGAAACTGATCACCTTATCCGGAATCACGAATGACTGATCGGGATCAAAACCAAATCCTTTCTTCACCAGTTTCAATTCATCCTCACCCAGCGGCGCGCCGTGTGAACCGGCGGTGTCCACTTTATTCGGACTTCCATAGGCAATATGGGAGCGCACTTTGATCAGGGAAGGACGCGTGGTTTCTTCTTTCGCTTTGCGGATGGCATCGGCTACGGCCTGTGTGTCGTTTACATCAGGAAGCACCTGCACATGCCAGTTATAAGCCTCAAAACGTTTAGCTACGTCTTCATCAAAAGCAATCGACGTATCGCCCTCGATGGATATATGATTGTCGTCGTAGAGATAGATCAGGTTCCCGAGCTTGAGATGACCCGCAATAGAAGCCGCTTCCGATGAAATGCCTTCCATCATATCGCCATCGCTGCAGATCGCAAAAATTTTGTAGTTAAAAAGATCGAAGCCGGGCTTATTGTAGCGGGCGGCCAGGTATTGCTGGGCGATCGCAAAACCGACCCCGTTGGCAAATCCCTGTCCGAGCGGACCGGTCGTGACTTCGATGCCCGCAAGCAGACCATATTCCGGATGACCGGCAGTTTTGGAATGCAGCTGACGGAATTTCTTTATGTCGTTAAGGGTGATATCGTAGCCGGTAAGGTGGAGAAAACTATATTGAAGCATGCAGGCATGACCGGCAGAAAGAACAAACCGGTCGCGGTTCGGCCAGTTCGGATCCTGGGGATTATAATTCATGACCTTGCTCCAGAGCACGTGACCCATGGGCGCCAGGGCCATCGGTGTGCCCGGGTGACCGGAATTGGCTTTCTGTACGGCATCGGCTGACAATACGCGGACGGTATTAATGCAGAGTTGCTCGATTCCTGC
Source organism: uncultured Puia sp. (assembly GCA_964658175.1). Taxonomy (GTDB): domain Bacteria; phylum Bacteroidota; class Bacteroidia; order Chitinophagales; family Chitinophagaceae; genus Puia. Next base: position 10,216 of record CAZZYD010000021.1, read on the forward strand.
AGCGGTCTGCTCTTTAACTTCAATCATGTAAATTGTATTTAATCGTTTACTTTTTAACCATCGGTGCTGGAAATTGTTCGGAATAATGCCGCAAAACGATGATGGGTCCAAAGATAAGATTCCTTCCGTCAACCCATTACCCATTTTGAAGAAACCCGGCCCAATCCCGGCTTCAAAAGCCGTTCCCCGACCTTCGCATGGTATTTGTCTTAATTTTGGGCATGCCTGCTCCCCAAAAAACGATTTTTTCACGGCTCCTGAAAATCGGCAAGGTCCTGCTCATCAGCATTGCCGTGGTGCTGGCCACCCTGTTTATAGTCCCTTATCTGTTTCCCAATTTCGTGGGCGATAAAATCAAGCAATGGACAAACCAGACCATCAAAGGCAGGCTGGATTTTACAAAGGCAAGACTTTCTTTTTTCAATCATTTTCCCTCCCTGACCCTGACGCTGTACGACGTCAGCCTGAAGGGTTCGGCTCCCTTTGCCCAGGATACCCTGGTATCCTCCAAAGAACTTGCGCTCGGGATCAACCTCAAACGCCTGATTTTTAATAAATCGGTCGATATCAATAAAATCTTCCTCACCGAAGCCCTGATCAATATCGAGATAGACGAAAAGGGAGCGGCCAATTATAATATCTATCAATCCGCCCCGGCCGCGGATACCACAAAAACGGACAGCTCGGCCACCTCTCTGAAACTTGAAAAAATCCAGATCGACAACAGCCATCTCCTGTATAATGATCGTTCCCTGCCGATGCTGATCGATGCGCGCCGTTTTTATTACGAGGGCAACGGCGACCTGACCAAATCCATCTTCGACCTGACTTCACACATCCAAACCGACTCCCTCAATTTTGTATTCGAGAACGAATATTATGTGAACCGAAAAGCCATCAACGCGGATCTTATCACGCGCATCAACACCAGCACCCTGGCCCTGCTCTTTCAAAAAAACGATCTCCTGATCAACCGATTGCCGCTTCAGTTCTCGGGCAAATTCGATTTCCTGAAAAATGGCTACGAAATGGATTTCCGTATCCTGTCCAAAGACGCCGCCCTCGACGATGTCCTGACCGCCCTCCCACCCGAATACCTCGGCTGGATGCAGCAGACGCAGCTGAAAGGAAAAGTAAATCTGCTGACGATGCTGCAGGGAAAATATATCGCCGCGACCGGACAAAAACCCGATTTTCACCTGGCCGTGTCCCTGCGCGATGGATATGTGGCCCATGAAAAAGCAAGTCTCCCGGCGACCAACCTCTATACGGACATTGACATCAAAGTACCCAACCTGGATCCGGAAAAACTCGATGCGCGGATCGATACCATTTCCTTTAACCTCGCCAAAGATTATATGCACGGCAACCTGCGCGTGCGCGGACTCACCACGCCCACCCTTCACCTGTACAGCATCGCGGCACTCGATCTGCAAAGTCTGCAACAGGCTTTCGGATTGAAAGGCTGGGATATGAAAGGCCGTCTCGACCTGCAGGCACAGGCCGACGGACGCTACGCGACAAAAGTGATTCCGGTTTCCCTGAGAAAAAAAGATACGGTCATCTCCAGCATACCCGTGTTCAACATCAACCTTAAATTGCAGCATGGCTATGCGAAATATGAAAAGCTGCCTGAATCGATTCATGATATCGAAGTGAGCTTTCGCGCTTTTTGTCCCGACAGCAATTTTCACCATGCCAATATCGTATTGGACACGCTGCAGGCCACTGCACTCCGGAATTTTATCCGTGGCTCGGCAAAAGTGAATACTGCGGCTGATTTCCCGCTGGAAGCAAACCTGAGCGGGGACGTGAATCTGGGTGACATCCAAAAGATCTATCCGCTGGACAGTATGCAACTCGCCGGGCAGCTCGGATTCCTCCTCGTGAGTAAAGGGAAATATGCGCCTGCGAAAAAAATATTCCCGCATACGACGGCAAAATTTCAGCTGAATAGCGGTTTCATCCAGACGAAATACTATCCGCATCCAATTCGCGACATGAAGATCAGCGCCACGGCGGTAGACAACCTCGGCACCCTCGCCGACCTGAAAGTGAATATCAGTCCGGCATCCCTGGCTTTCGAAGGGAAAACGCTGAACATCACTGCGGCACTCAGTCATTTTGATGACCTGCTGTATGATGTATCCCTGCAGGGCGGATTTGATATCGGAAAGATCTATCAGGTATTTGCCATCAAAGGCATGGGCGTGAGCGGAGAGATCGATGTCAACGCAAAGTTCAAGGGCCGGCAGAGTGACGCGATGCATGCCCGTTATGCGCGGCTGCAGGAATCCGGGACGCTGACGGTCAACAATCTCCAGGTATCGGAAGAAGAATTTCCAAAACCCTTCCTGATCCGTAAAGGACTTTTCAGCTTCCGGCAGGACAAAATGTGGTTTGATAAATTCAATGCCAATTACGGTCACACCGATTTTGTACTCAATGGCTTCCTGGAAAATGTAATGAACTATGTGCTCTCTCCCGGCGCCCCATTGCAGGGAAATTTTGACCTGCAGTCGAACTATATCGACGTCAACGAATTCACTGCTTTTGCCGGCAATACCAGCTCCGCAACAACGGCAAAAAAACCGGTCGCCAACGGCGTGGTGATGATTCCGAAAAACCTGGACCTTACGTTGAAGGCGGCCGTGAAGAAAATCAGTTACAGCGGACTCGACCTCGACAGTTTCTATGGCGGCGTGGTGATCGACACGGGCAGCATCCGCCTTTCGGAAACAGGTTTCGGACTGATCGGCTGCAAAGTGAAGATGGATGGACTGTATCAGAACATCGGCACCAACAAAGCGAATTTCGAGTATCACCTGTCGGCAGAAGATTTTGATATCCATCGGGCTTATACCGATATCCAGCTTTTCCGCGACCTCGCCACGTCGGCCTCCAGTGCGCAGGGTATTCTTTCGCTCGACTATTCATTGAAAGGGCGGTTGAACGAAACGATGAAACCGGTCACCCTTCTTTATCCGGTGGTGGCGTTCTTTCCGTAAGGAAAATAAAATTCAAGGGCTGGAAGCTGATGAATACCGTGAGCAGCAAAACGGATAAGGACGGAATGAAAGATCCGGACCTGTCCAGGATCGAGGTGAAGACGACGATAAAAAATAATCTCATCACACTCGAGAAAACGAAATTCAAGGTATCCGTATTCCGAATCCGGATGGAAGGACAGACCTCTTTTGACGGCAGGATCAATTTCAAGATGCGGCTGGGACTTCCGCCGCTTGGCATCATCGGTATCCCGATCAAGGCAACGGGCACTTCGGATAAACCATCCGTGAAAGTCGGCCGAAACAATGTAGACTCTTTAAGCAGTAAGGAAGATGTGGACTCTGTGGAGACAAAACTTCAGTGATATTGCGCCGGGTTTTTGTTCGCCGGACGGATATCCCGGTAAGAGTTGCCACTACGCACCGTCATCCTGAGCCTTGCGGAAGGGGGTTGTTTACCGGAACTGAATTTCTGCGGGCGCCGTCAACGCGAAGATGTTGAATCCGAAAGGAATCGTGGTACCGATTTGCACAAAGAGCGTTTTGGGTCCGTTCACTTTGTCGGCTCCTTCGAAACTTGGCTGGTAGCTGGCAGAAATCTGGATGGTGTTGATGATCAAATTTTCATTTCTCATCTGCACGCCCAGCGTATATCCGGTGTGAAGCCGCGACGTAAAAAGAGATTCCTTATATTTTGCCAGCAGCGATGACTGGAGCAACGCGTAAAAATTAAATTTGAAACCATAAATATTCAGGCGGCTGTAATAGTTTGTCTGGGCGCTGATATTCATCCGCTGAAAGCCCTGCAGCTGGGTGAAGCGGTAACCGAGGATGCCCATATCGCGGTTCAGGTTCAGTGGTTTTGTTTTGTAGAGATCGGGGCTGATGCCGACGATATAATCAAAGTGGAGGAATTCACGCAACTTGGGATCTTTCAGCCGGAACAGGTTGCTGTAGTAATCCGCCGCCACATGAAAAACCGCGTCTTCCGTTTTGCCGTTATACCAGAACGTGCCGAAGTCGAACGCGGTACTGATCAGGTTTTTTCCGGGAAGCCAGAATTTCTGTCCCTGGATCGCTGTATAGGTCCGCTTCTTCCCCACCCATTCATCGATGCCATAGGAGGCTGACAGGTTGTACCCGAGCGGAATATCTTCCGTTCTGCCGAATCCGAAGAAATAATTCGTCTTGAAGAATTCCTGGTGAAAGAGCACGATGCGGCTCAGGATATAGTTGTGATCGTTGTAGTATGGATCGAATCGCAATGAATCCTGGGTGGGCCGCAGGGAAAAATCCATGGCGTAGCGGCGAAGTTCCACGGCCCAATTCGGCTGTGAACTTACATTTCCATTTTTGTTAAACTGGTTCCTGAAATTATAGCCACCCCAGAAATCGACGATGCTGTACTGATAGTTTCGGTAGATGCTGTCGGGCCGGTTAAAAATATTTGCCGAAGTATTCAGTGCCAGCGTAAAGCCGCCGGTGAATTTTGCCGACGAAGTATACAGTGGCCGGTTCACCGATATGTAATACGATCGTTCATATTGCCCTGTATCCGTTTGCGGACGGTCATTGAGGATACTGTATCCCAGCGCCACGTCGGCAAAAGATCCGCCCACATTGTACTTCGTGTAACCGACACCGGTACGCCACTGCGGCCGGTCGGGCTCATCCCATTTGAATCCAAAAAACAGGCGCTGGCCGGCTCCGAGCAGGTTGGTATTGTAGATCGTGGCGGCCGCGGACGTCTGCGTAAGACTGGACAGCGAGCCGCCGTATTCGAACAGGTCCTTGGTGACCACGACCACATCCACGGAATCGGAATTCTGGTAGGTATTGATTACGTACATACGCGCATCCTGTATAAAGGGCAGGCGGCGGAGATAGCGTTCGTTGTCTACCATCTGATAGGCGTTCAGGGTATCACCCTCCCGGAAGAACAGGGATTGCCGGATCATCCAGGTGCGGGTATTGTAATGAAGTTTGTTCGCAAAACGGATGAGCTTGCCCTGGGCCTGGCTGGTATCTTCGATCTGCGTACCGAATACCTTCAGCTGGTTGTAGTAGATGTAGCGGATATGTTTGCCCCGAAAAGGAGTGAAATTGTTTTGCCGGCGGCTCCAGAAAACACTGTCCGGGATCGGAACCGATGGATTCTGGCGCGACATCCGCGCCAGCAGCGCGTCGCGTTGCTGCCTGTCCGTCACGATGTGCAGGTATTTGGCAATCCCCTTGCGGTTCTTGTCAATTTTGCGCACGGTGTCTTTCTGGGGAATGCTGTCTGTGACTATGACGATGGCCGGCCGGATGGGATCCGGGGCCGCCATGCCCGTTTTCCAGCCAATAATCACACAAACAATCAGAATTACACGTAAATGCCGGATGGGATAGTATTTTAGCAAATCAAGCCTAAAAAATCAACCTAAATAACTTTAAATCTGCCTAACCACAAAATAATTCGTAATCGGCTGACCGGCGCTTCCGGAGCGGCTATCGTGTAATAATACCGATGGCCAACCGTTTATAATAAACGAATGAAACCCCTTTACCGTTTTCTGTTTGCGTTATTGCTTTGCAGCGGTCCAATTCATGCCCAGATCCCGGGCAACGCCATACGGTTGAAAACCGGCGCCATCAACCCTTCCGACGGGTTGCTTCACCGAAAACTGACCAGCACCGCCTGGAAACAAACCAGCTTTGCGGACCGTCACTATGTACTGCTGCAGTTCGACCAGTTACCAACAACAGAGACCAGCCGCGCCATGGCCGCTAATGGTATCCGCTTATCAGGATTCGTGACGGGGAAAACTTTTTTAGCTGAAATCAGCGAACCGGTAACGCCTCAGGCATTCAGTCCATTTTCGGTCCGAGATGTCTTTGCCCTGCCGGCATCCCTCAAACTGAGCCCGAAAATCACGCCGGCGTCCGTTGAACATCCATTGCCGGAGGAACTCCTGGCGGTGGGCTATTTTGGAACCCTCGACACCAACCAGATTAAATCGGCCCTGCAGCAGGCCGGGGCAAAACTGGTGCTCACCAAAATCCAGCCACACCGGGTGTATCTTATTCAGGCCCGCTACACCGCATTACAAAAAATTGCCGCCCTCCCTTTTGTATCTTTCATTCAACCCCTCCGGTTGAAAGATATTCCTCTCAACAATAACAACCGGGCCATTCACGGGGTGGACGCGCTGGCTGCTGCCCCGCTCAGGAACCTGCGCGGACAAAATATCGTACTCGGCATCGGCGATGATGCCGATCCCTCCTCCCATATTGATTTTGCCGGGCGGCTCATCATGCGCACCTCGCAGCCGGTGAACTTCCATGGCACCCATACCAGCGGCACGTTGGTCGGCGGCGGCATCCTGAACCCGCGCTACCAGGGCATGGCGCCGAACGCCCGCCTCGTCGTAAATGCATTCTCCAATATTATAGCAGATGGACCGCTCTATGTGCAGGATTTCAATATGGTTGCAAGCAATAACTCATATTATGATGGAGCTGATAATTGTCCGGGTGAAGGTGAATATGATGTGTTGAGTAATTACCTGGATTACCAGAGTGAATTCTTCCCGACCCTGCTCACGGTCTTTGCCGTGGGCAATGATGGCGCACTTACCTGCAGTCCCTATCCCGCGAGTTATGCCACCGTGAAGTCCGGCTACCAGTGTAGCAAAAATGCGCTGACGGTCGGCGCGTTTAACACCAGTTCCTACACTATAACACCCTTTTCCAGCCGGGGACCGGTGTTCGATGGTCGCATCAAACCGGAAGTGGTTTGCGGAGGCCAGGGCATCGTATCCACCGCGCCGTATAATAGTTATGGTTCCGACAACGGCACCAGCATGGCGGCACCTACCTGCACGGGCATCATGGGATTATTGTATGAAAGATACCGGCAGCTCAATGGCGGCGCCACCCCTTCCGCTGCGCTGATCAAGGCCGTGGCCTGTAATACGGCGGATGACAATGGCAATCCCGGACCCGATTTTTTGTATGGCTTTGGGTTGCTCAATGGCCGTGCTGCCGTGGAATGCCTGGAAAATAACCAATATAAGATCGGTGCGGGCATCGCCGATGGCAATACGGACAATATCACGTTGCCGGCAATCCCGGCAGGTGTGCAGCAGGTTAAGATCCTGCTGTACTGGCCCGACGTAGCGGCCATACCTAATGCCAACAACTCGCTGGTAAACGACCTCGACCTGACCGTAACTGACGGTAGTGGCACCGTCCATCATCCCCTGATCCTCGATCCGAGTGTGGCGGGCGTAAATACGGTGGCCGTGGAAGGCATTGATCATACCAACAATATTGAACAGGTTGTAATTACCAATCCCTCCGCCGGCGCCCTGTCCGTTCAGGTGAAGGGATTCAGTGTGCCCGCCGGACCACAACCCTATGTCGTCGCTTATGAAATCATCAATCCATCCGTGACACTGGAATATCCCTTCGGTACCGAGTCGCTGGTGTCCGGCGAAACCGAAACAATCCGGTGGACGGCCTATGGCGCCGATACGAATCCATTTACGATCGAGTATTCCGCCGATGGTGGTGCCAGCTGGTCGGTCCTGACCAACAATGCACCGGCGGCGAGCCGGGGATTTGTGTGGACCGTACCCAACCTGCCCACCAATCAGGCATTGGTCAGGGTAACCCGAAACGGCACGGGCTATGTCGGCACGAGTCATTTCAATTTCACCGTATCAGCCCAACCAACACTCACGATATCAAATCCCTGCAGAGGATATGCACAACTAAACTGGAACAGCATCCCGGGCGCCACGGCCTATGAAGTCATGCAGTTTAAAACGGATAGCATGCAGGTGATTGCGTCGCTTACGGATACCAGTTACCTCGTGGCGGGCTTGAATAAGGACAGCAGCTACTGGTTCAGTGTGCGCCCCGTGATCGCCGGATCTCCGGGCAGAAGATCGCTGGCGGTCAACACCCTTCCTGCCAATGGCGCATGCACCGCGTTGAATCTTGCCAATGATCTTTCGCTGGAGCAATTACTGAGTCCGGTATCAGCCCGGCAGTTTACCTCGAATCCACCCGGCGTGAAACAGATCAGCATGCAGGTCCGCAATCCCGGTCCGGCCGCCACCAGCACTCCGATCAATTACTCCTACCAGGTAAACGGAGGTCCCGTGGTGACGGAACTGTATGCCGGCGTGCTGCCTCCAAATTTTGCAGGTGTATATACGTTCTCTCCCGGCAACAGCTATGATTTCAGCAACCCCGGTACGTATCAGGTTAAAGTGTGGGTACACTATGCTGCCGATACCTTTCCAAAAAACGATACGATTTCTGTACAGATAAAAAGTCTCCGCAATGATCCCGTCCTGCTCAGTCCAAATTTCGTCGAGGGATTTGAATCGGCGGCGCTGCAGACAGACACCACATTCCGCTTGGGACTTGACAGCCTCGACCGGGCCGACTTTTCACCGACCAGTCATCGGGGGCGACTGAGTACGTTTTTCGATTCAGGCTTTCCGCGCAGCGGCAACCGGTGCATCACGCTCGATGTGATCAACGAAGCCGCATCGGTCACGGATAGCCTGATCACGACTTATAATTTGTCAGCCTACGCAGCGACCGACCAGATATGGCTGGACCTGTACTATCTCAAATCGATGAGCTTCACCGGAAATGCCGGCAGCCAGATTTGGATCCGCGGAAATGATTTGTCCCCCTGGATCGCCGTAAAAAATCTGGGTGACTTTACAGACGCCGTGGGACAGTACAACCATGTGAATGTGGATGTCACCGGCGTTCTGTCGAAAGCCGTACCCGCGCAGGCGGTCAGCAGCTCCTTCCAGGTAAAATGCGGCTGGCAGGGATTTACGCCCGCCCTGGCCCCGTCCTTTGGCGGTGGACTGAGCTTCGACGATATCACGCTCAGCAAATCACAAAATGACGCCGGACTTATTTCACTCGACCAGCCCTTCCTCGGGAACAGCTGCAATTTCAGCAACGTGGAACCCGTGGTGATCAAAATAAAAAATTACAGCACCGACACCTTGTTTAATGTCGCCGTATCCTATGCCAGCAACAGCGACACCGTCACCGAAATCATCCCATATCTGCCGCCGCAGGATACCGTATTGTATGAATTTCACCAGCTGGCAGACCTGTCTGCCTACGGCACGCACTATTTCAGGAGCTGGGTTTCCGCAACCGCGGATAACTACCTCAACAACGACAGTTCGGCCCGGCTGATCTTTCAGACCACGCCGCTTATCACTGCCTATCCCTATCTCGAAGGTTTTGAAGCGAACAACGGATACTGGTTCACCAATGGCACCAACGACGACTGGCAGTGGGGAAAACCGTCCAAGACCGTCATCAACCGCGCCGCCAATGGTAAAAACGCCTGGGTCACCAACCTGACCGGCAATTATAACGACAATGAATATGCGTTTTTATATTCGCCCTGCTTCGACCTGAGCAGTCTCAGCAAACCCGTGTTTTCTTTCAGTCATATTTTCCAGACGGAAGACGACTGCAGCTGCGATTTTCACTGGGTGGAATACAGCCTGAACGACAGCACCTGGAACGTGCTGGGCAACGCCAGCAGCGGCGTAAACTGGTACGACAACGGCAGTGTGAAAGCCTGGCAGCAATCCAACCCCCGCTGGCATGTATCCAGTTTCGATATCCCCACCACGGCCACCAAAGTGCGTTTCCGGATTTCCATGTACAGCGACCCGGGCACCAACTACGAAGGCGTGGGTGTGGATGATATCCATATTTTTGACAAGGCGCCGGTATTTGCCGACAGCAGTTTGACCGCCGGCATTACCCAGTCCATCAGCGGCACCGGGTGGAATGACGTGGAGCAGGCAGGCAAACGGGTGGTTTCCATCAACCCCAACGGTCAGGATCTTGGTCCCACGCTGGTTAAATTATTCATCGATCCCGCGGCCATCCGCGATACTGCAGGGCAGGATTATGGCGCCCGGAACCTGGTGATCCGCCCGTCCAATCCGCCCGCCCAGCCGGTCACCGTCCGCTTTTATTTTACCGACTCCGAGTCCAACCGCCTGATCTTCGACACGGCCTGCGCGGGCTGTACGCGACCCCGTGATGCCTATTTATCCGGCATCACCCAATACAGCGGGACGGTTTCGGATGAAGACAGTTCACTTAATAACAATTTGACCGGCAAATATTTATACCATTTACCTCAAACCGATGTGCAGATCATTCCGTATGACAATGGCTATTATGCCGAGTACAAGGTAACCGGTTTCTCGGAGTTTTGGATCAATGGCGGCGGCAAGTCAGCCGACCATCCGCTGGCGGCCTGGCTGCAGGATTTTACGGCCGTGAAGCAGCAGAATACGGGTCTGCTCAACTGGTCGAGCTGGCAGGAACAGAACCCGGTGAAATACATTATCGAACGCAGTACGGACAGCCTGCAGTTCACGGCGATCGGCTCGGTGCCGGCTCGGGCCCACCAGGATTCCACCGCTTCTTACACGTTTACGGACCCTAGTCTGGCCACCGGCAGCAATTACTACCGGCTGGTGCTCGTCTACAGCAATGGAGACAGCAGCCTGTCGCCAGTACGGAAACTCACGGGCGACGCGGCAGCGCCGGTATTCGCCGTATACCCGAACCCGACCCAGGATTATATTACCGTGACTACCAGCACTCAGAGTCATTATATGCAGCTTTTTGACATCACCGGACGGCTGGTTTTCAACAGGGCCACCAACGGCTATCTGCAGGTGATCCCGATGCGGCAGCTCGCCCGGGGAATGTACCTCCTGAAGGTGGAAACAGGCACCGGCACCCAGCTGGTAAAGGTTGAGCGCAGATAAGGATTTTTCGAAAAAAGATGCTACCTTTGCCGACTATTTAAAAATCATGAACAGCCGCAGGGAGTATGAGATTGCGTTCGTGGGGTTGAAGCCCGGGATTCATGCATTTGAATATCAGATTACGGACAAGTTTTTTGAGGCTTACCAGGAGCAGGATTTTAAAAATGTACAGGCGCAGGTGAGGCTTTCCCTCGACAAGAAGGCCGGGTTCATGCTCCTTCGTTTTGAAGTGGGCGGAAAAGCCGACGTTTCCTGCGACCGCTGCGGAAATCCGCTGCCGCTGGAGCTCTGGGACGAGTTCAAGGTGCTGGTGAAACTGGTGGATGATGCCGGCAAGATGAACGAAGAGGAAGAAGACCCGGATGTGTATTATCTGTCGCGCAACGAAAGCCATCTGCACCTGGCCGACTGGATCTACGAGTTCGTAAACCTGAGCATTCCGTTTCAGCGGATGTGCAAGGAAGACGAGATCGGTGGTCCGCATTGCAATAAAGAAGTACTGGCGATGCTGAAGAAAATGAATGTGGAAGAGAAGGAGCCGGAAAACCCTTTGTGGAAAGGGCTGGAGAAATTCAGAAATCCCGAATAGTTATTATTGGTTTATTATAAAACAGACGCGTCATGCCAAATCCCAAACGGAGGCATTCCCAGCAACGGAGTGCAAAAAGAAGAACACATTACAAAGCATCAAAAATTACCCTGAGCAAAGACAGCACCACGGGTGAAATGCATGTTCGCCATCGTGCACACGAAAGCGAAGGAAAATTATATTACAAAGGCAGAGTCGTTTTAGAAAAAGCGCTGGCAAAGTAATTGCAGAACTTTCTTTTTAATGTAGATTGCCGAGGATGAATATTGCATTAGACATGATGGGCGGAGACTATGCACCGGAAGAAGCGGTGAAGGGTGTCCGGGACTTCCTGACCAATATACAATCCCCGGTTTTTTTATTGCTGATCGGTGATGAAGCGCAGCTCCGGCCGCTGGTTTCCCAATACGAAATTCCCGCCAAATCTTTTAAGATCGTCCACGCCCCGCAGGTGATCGGGATGAATGAACATCCGCTGAAGGCCCTCAAGGAAAAACAGCAGTCGTCCATCGCCATCGGTTTTCACCTGCTGGCCACCGGGAGCAGCGATGCCTTTATCAGTGCCGGCAATACCGGCGCCATGCTGGTGGGTTCCATCTATAGCATTAAACCGATCGAAGGGATCCTTCGTCCCACGATCTCCACCATTGTTCCTCGCGAAAACGGCCAAAACGGGATCCTGCTGGATGTCGGCGCCAATGCCGACTGCAAGCCGGAACACCTGAACCAGTTCGCCCTGCTCGGATCGCTCTATGCAAAACATATCCTCGGCATAGAAAATCCACGGACCGGCCTGATCAACCTCGGCGAAGAGGAAGGCAAGGGAAATATCCTTTGCCAGGCCACCTATCCCCTCCTCAAGGCAAATACCCAGATAAATTTTATCGGCAATATCGAAGGCCGCGATGTGTTCCTGGACAAGGCCGACGTACTCGTCTGCGAAGGTTTTACCGGAAACATAATCCTCAAACTGGCCGAATCCATTTATGAAATCACGCAGCGCCAGCAGATAGAGAATGCGTATTTCAACCGCTTCAACTTTGAAGACTACGGCGGCACGCCCGTGCTCGGCGTTACCAAACCCGTGATCATCGGTCATGGGATCTCCGGAGCAAAGGCATTTAAGAACATGCTGCTGCTGGCAGAGAAGATGATTGAAACGGATTTATTGGGAAAGATGAAAGAGAGTTTCGTGGTTTAGCTTTTTTTCACGCAAAGGCGCAAAGGATCGCAAAGACGCCACGGATACTGATACTTTTTGCGTCTTTGCGCTCCTTTGCGCCTTT
>CAZZYD010000022.1:0-22586 GCA_964658175.1 uncultured Puia sp.
CCGGGAAACACCCGGTATCCGTGAAATCGTACAAATCTTTTACCGTAAATATTATAGCGACCAAAGACCGCGACATCTTATCCTGGGGATCAATCCCGGCAGACTCGGTGCAGGATCGACAGGCATCCCTTTCACAGACCCCAAACGACTGGTCAGCGAGTGCCATATAAAATACACGGGCCCGGTTACCCATGAGCCCTCTTCTGTTTTTGTCTATGAGATGATCCATGCCTACGGTGGTGTTGCCAAATTTTATCAGGATTTTTATATCCATTCCGTTTGTCCGCTGGGATTTACATCGGTCAATGCCGGTCAGAAAGAAGTCAATTATAATTATTACGACAGTCCCGCGCTGACAAAAGCCGTTTATCCTTTCATTATGGAAAATCTCAAAAAACAGCTGGCCATGGGGGTCGATGCGACCGCCTGTATGTGTTTCGGCACAGGAAAAAATGCAGCTTTCCTGCAAAAATTAAATACGGAGGCTGGTTTCAGAAAAATTATCCCGATTGAACATCCGCGTTATATCATGCAGTATAAAGCAAAACAAAAAACTGCCTATATCGATAAATACCTTCGGGCACTGCAGGAAATAACAGGATAGGTCCGGTTACGGTTTCGGCGGAACAGCTCTGCCGGACAAATAATAATGCCAAAGCATCATGGTCGCTGCCGATCGGTACGGTCTCCACGGCTCTGTCAGTGCCAGCAATTCCGACCGGGTCGTTAAGGCGGGAAGTTTTTTTAGCTTCTTCAGTGCATTGACGGCAGCGAGATCGCCGGCTGGAAAAATATCCGGGCGCTGCAAAACGAAGATCAGGTATATATCCACTGTCCAGTTCCCGATGCCTTTCTGCCGGCGCAGGATCCCGCGCACCGTATCGTCAGATTCGGTTTCAAGTTTTTTGAGGTTCAACGCGCCTGTTTGAATCGCTTCGGCCAGATGCCATGTATACGCGGTTTTTTGCCTGCTGAAATAACAGGACCTGAACGCATCGTCTGACAGGAGCAGGACGGAGTCAGGCCGGATCTCACCGATTTTTTCTTTCAATTTAAGCAAAGCGGCCTTTGCCGAAGCGAGCGAGACTTGCTGTTCGAGGATGATATGAACCAGCGATTCGAAACTGTTTGGACGGGACCACAACGGCGGATAGCCATAGGTTTTCAACACGAAACCCAAATCGGCGTCACCCCTTGCCAGCTCATCGCAGGTGCCGTAAAAGCCTTTCAACACCGCGCCATTTTTTTCTTTTTCCCAAGGTTTCCTTTGGCCTTTGCTTTAGCAATATAGGTGACGGCATCGGCGACTTTGCAGGCGGTACCTTCCTTGATCACCGTAACGGCGCCGATTTTTTGCGCGATACTCACAGCCTCTGACGAAAGGGGCACCACAAAAATACCTACAGCGATCACAAATCCGTTCATGACAGAACGAACCCGATTGTCTGACTGGTGGATATTGTTCTTTACCCTGGTAAGCAAAGACCAGAGGGCCGGTATATCAAGATCCGCATCCGCGGTGATCGCCACGACACTGCTCAGGGTTGACCATCCTGCAGCGGCGATAAATTCCTTTTTCGAATCGATCCATTCCATTGCCAGTTCAAACCCGATCCCGGATTCAGCAGCGATCCATGGCAAAGCATATTCACTGATATTGGTGGACACCGCGGCCTTTACCCAGGCGGATAAATCAGTCTTCGTCATTTTTTTTTCATCGGCGATCAAGGCCGCGAGATACATCGCATCCGCGTTGCCGGTCGCAAAGAGATCCTTTGAGAGCTGGTAATCCTTTTTAATTTTTTTCTGGAGGACTTTCAGGAATTCAATCTTCACCCCAAAAAAAGGTTCCCGGATGCCATGTTTTAGCCAGATCTTCTTAACCCCTTCATCCCCTTTGCTTTTTAATTCTGCCATGACGGTTTGAGTGGTCATATCGATTCATTTTAATGATGATCGCTGGTACCGGTCGAAAACATACCGGAGACCCCGATGTTTACTTACCGGCATTTCATTGGGAGGATTGCCTATCTTACTGTACAAAAAAGAAATTCATGCAACGCCGATCATTTGTAAAAAAATCACTGATTTCAGGAACGACCACTGCCCTGATCCCTGCCGCGCTGCTGGCGGGTAAAAATCCACAAGCCGCCGACGGGCGCGAATGGTATGAACTGAGGAAATATACGCTACAAAATGCATCGCAACAGCAACTGGTGGAAAGTTTTTACCGGGACGCGGCGATACCCGCTTTCAACCGCCTCGGTGTACATCCCGTAGGTGTCTTTACTGAATTGCAGCCGGCTTCCCAAACGGGTCTTTTTGTGCTTTTGCCATTTTCCAGCCTCGCGCACATAGAAGATACCGGCGTAAAACTCGAAGCCGACGAGGCTTTCAAAAAACAGGCGGAACCCTACCTTCAGGCACCGGCGTCGTCGCCGGCCTATGAACGCATCGAAAGTTCTTTGCTGAAAGCTTTTAAGCATATGCCCAAATTAGCCGCGCCCGCCCCGGCAACGCGCATTTTTGAACTTCGTCAATACCAGAGCGCCAGCGAAGCGACAGGTGAAAAAAAGATCAGCATGTTCAACGACCTGGGAGAAATCGATATTTTCCGCAGACTGGGTTTCAATCCCGTATTCTGGGGCGAAACAGTGATCGGGCCACTCCGGCCGAACCTGACCTATATGGTCAGTTTTACCGACCTTGCATCTAAAGAGGCGCATTGGAAATCATTTGGCGCCGACGCGCAATGGAAAAAAATCAGTTCCATCCCTGCCTACGCCGATGCGCTGCTGGTAAATAAAATCACTTCCACGCTCCTGCAGCCAACCGGTTATTCGCAAATCTAGAAAAGCTGAGATTTAAAAAATACGTTATGAAGCACTGCTTTTATTTCCTGCTGGCATGTTGTATTTTCAGCGGCCGGCTCGTCGCGCAAAACGCGCACCACACTCATTTACTGATGCTGACCATACACAGCGGCACAGCAGCGAACCATCCGGAAATTGTCGTGACCAATGAGAATGGTCAGCAGTCCACACCCCTCGGAAAACAACACTGGCTGCTGAAAGAATCAGCCACGAAATTAGTCGGGTTCAAACACAAAGACCTCCTGCCGCAAAACGAAGATTCACTGTATCAGTTGCTCAAACCTTATTTTGATCAGGGCTGGACGTTAACCAGTACAGAGGTGTTGGAGGGAAGAGGCGTCGGACCGGACCCCGGGGACGACCTATTAACAAGATATTTTTTCACAAGGCAGGATTAGTCATCGCCGGGCCATTACATTTTGATCAGGAGCGGTTACCAATCAGTACTCCGTTAGACTCCATTTAGTAGTAGACCAGCCTTTTCTAAGGCTGGTTTTTGTTGTTATCAGTCGTGCCAAAAATCAGGCGGCAAGAGCGTACCGCCCCGAAGACGGCAATCGGCACAATACGGCGTAGAGACGACGATTTTCGGTCGCGGTAACGTGAACACATAGACAATCGGAATTTCATCGCCCGTGCCGAACGAGAATTCATAATTCAGAAATCTTGTGTCAAGGGAATCTTCCGTACAACCCTCATATCCGGTGTAAACACTGGCGGGCGGAAGATCGGCCCGGTTAATATAGATTCGTTTGGTGGTCACTGACGAGCAATACAATTCTCCCACCACGGTTTCGTCCGGATGGGTAACCGAATGAATATTTCCGGTGAGGTCAGCCGGCTGTGCATCAAAGATCGACCCCAGCTGCTCTGTGTTTTTTTCCAGTTTTGTAAAAAAATTAAACGCCTCCTGCGACAGGGCAGTTTGTTTGACAAGGATACTATAGCGGATGGCCAGCCGTTCGGTCGTTCCGTATGGAATAAAATAGATCGGATAATTGGAAATAATATCCGACGAAAATTTTTCGGTGGAGGCAACCAGGATGGAACTGCTGGATCCAGTTTGATAACATTCGTAATATTCGTGATCCGGCTGGCGGTTCTGCAGGGAGCCATTCACGTATTCCAGTTCCGAGATATTCGGAACGCGGTATTTCCAGGCGTCATCGTACGCCCATTTGTAGTAGATGGTTTGGTCTGTCGGATCATGACTGCTCACCTGAATATTTATCCCTCCGTCCGCCCCCCGCCAGCTCACGGTATCGATCGGAGGAGATTTTTTAGGACTGACCCAGTCTGAAGCGTATTCACTGCCGTCGGCCGTGAAAATATGCACCCGGTATTGATCGGAAAAGTTGCCCACGGACGGGAGTCCGGAATAAACACCCGGACTGATCTCAGTAAGCTGGCCGGCTGTGTTGCCGCTTTTTGCTTCAATCAATAAGCGGGCGGAAAGTTCCGGTTTAATAAAAGAGGAATCGAGGTTTACGCTGCGGGTTAAGCGGAAGACGGTACTATCCCCACCGCAGTTGATGAATCCCTCCACGACCAGCAAACCGGCTGCCGGCGTCCGCACCGGTGAGTTATATCGCTGACGGCAGGTGGCCAGCAACAGAAAGACGGAAGCCCATATAAATATTCGAGACCGGATCATTGTCATTCAATATACCGATTAATTATTTTTTGGATTTCTGAGCATTTTCAGGATTCATTTCCGGCACTGGACGTCAGCACTCATTTCCCGCAGAACCCTTGCCAGGCACGGATCCTGCAAAAAAAAAGATCGCTAGGCATCATGAAAAAGGTCAATTGTTGATTTCCCTGCGTGCCTGAGAGGCTGTAAGTTTGTATCTGAATCAATCGGGGGATAAAAACCCTGTTACGTTTTCATATGGCAAGCAATCGTTAGAGGCCCGCTGTTTCTACAGCAGGCCTTATTTTTTTCCCTGATTTTCTCCAAATTTTCATCCGCCTTTCCCAACAGCGCTCTCTCAAGTCCAGATTTTTCACGACAGGTTTGAATTTTACAAGGAATTGTTTGAAATCTGCAGTTTTTCGCGTGGCTGGAAATCCTACTTTTGAGGGATGATATCTACAAAAGCGTACGCAGCACAAACCGTCGAATCTGATCTGGCACCCTGGAATTTCGAACGCAGGGATGTAGGTCCGCACGACGTTCAATTTGATGTTCTTTATTGCGGGGTTTGTCATTCAGACCTTGCACAGATTAAAAACGACTGGTTTCCCGGTATTTTCCCGATGGTGCCCGGTCATGAGATCGTGGGTCGCGTGGTGAAAGTTGGCGCGCACGTAAAGAAATTTAAAGTAGGCGACCTGGCCGCCACCGGCTGTATGGTTGACTCCTGCCAGACATGCGAAAACTGCAAAGAAGGACTGGAGCAATATTGTATCAACGGAAGTGTGCAGACCTACAATTCCCGTGAAAAATATGGTAACGGCTCGCCAACCTATGGTGGTTATTCCAAAACCATCGTCGTAAAAGAAACCTTTGTTCTGCATTTGTCAGAAAAGGCCAATCTGCCAGCCGTCGCACCGTTGCTTTGCGCGGGCATTACGACATACTCTCCCTTAAAACACTGGAAAGTTGGCAAAGGGCACAAACTGGCGGTGCTGGGGCTGGGCGGTCTCGGACACATGGGGGTTAAATGGGGTGTTGCCTTTGGCGCCGATGTAACCGTATTGAGCACATCGCCCAATAAGGAAGCTGATGCGAAAAAATTAGGTGCGCATCATTTTGTGGTTACCACGGATCCCGAACAGGTGAAAGCCGTTCAGGGAACCTTCGACTTCATCCTGGATACCGTAGCTGCACCGCATGATTTTAATTTCTATCTGTCTCTCCTCAGGGTCAACGGTGTACATATGCTGGTCGGCGTGCCCGATACGGTGAGTCTGCAACCTTTCTCTTTGCTGGGTGGCAGAAAAAGTGTGGCAGGCAGTGGCATCGGAGGAATTCCCGAAACACAGGAAATGCTGGACTATGCAGCGGCCAATAATATCGTTTGCGATATTGAGCTGATCGATATCAAAGACATCACAAAATCCTACGACCGCATGCTGAAAGGCGATGTGCGGTATCGTTTTGTAATCGACATGGCCACGCTCTGATAAAGAGCACCGGTAAACACGCGATTAAACGTTAAGACCACCTGTACGGGTGGTTTTTTTTATGTTTTGGGCCGACTTCCTTGAGATTTAAAAAAAATTCCGATATTGCAATCATGCCCGTAGACTCCCTCAAACTCACCGAACGCATCAGCGAATTAAACAAAGCCCTGCAGAAACAGGTAGACAAAGCTGGTCAGCCCGGCTATGATCCCTCACTTACCGAGTTATTGAAAAAAGACCTTGACTGGATGCAGCGGCAGCTGGCCGAAAAAGACGATGAGATGATCTGAGTTGTCATTTCCAGTACGATCATTGTATCGAAACCGCACAAATTGCTTTGCCCGTTCCAATGTATCTTTTTGAACGGCAACGGATTAATTTCCGGCATTGCCTTCGCTGTTATCAGGGCAACCTGCCAGCTATGCTGAAAAATTATCTGCTCGTTGCCTGCCGGAATCTGATCAGGAACAAAGGGTTTTCCACCCTGAACATTTCGGGACTCGCCATCGGAATGGCAAGCGCCATGCTGATCCTCGTGTGGATACAGCACGAAATCAGTTACGACCGTTTTCACCCGAATGAAGAACGGCTGTATGAAGCATACTCAAGCAATACAGAAGACGGAAAGCTCAGGGCCAATGTGCCGACTCCCCAGCTGCTCGGACCGGCCATGAAACACGATTATCCGGAAGTGGCCGAAGCGACGCGCGTCGGCTGGACAAACTATACCCTGTTTGCTTATCAGAACAGATCACTGAAAGAAAAAGGTACCTGGGCCGATCCCTCCTTCCTGACAATGTTCGGGTTTCCGCTGTTGCAGGGAAATCCGGCGACCGCATTGAAAGACCCCTATTCGCTTGTCATTACCGAAAAACTTGCCGGCAAACTCTTCGGCAAATCGGATCCCATGGGTAAGACGATTCGGCTTGACAACAACGCAGACATGCGGATCACTGGCATCCTGAAAAATTTACCGGACAATACCGACTTCGATTTTGAATACCTGCAGTCGTCGGAATTTTTAAATGCCCGTCATCAGATCGATTCGGACTGGACGGACATTTCAACCCGCACATTTGTGCTGCTGAAACAACATGCCGCGGTAGGAACTTTCAATGCGAAAATTAAAGATATTGACAGCCGTTATTCCGGCGGCGCCAGTACCACAACCACTTTTCTTTACCCGGTGCGTCAACTTCACCTGTACAGCCTTTTTGAAAACAATGTGGCTGTCGGTGGTCGGATAGATACGGTGAGAACATTCGCCGTCATCGCCGGATTTATCCTGCTGATTGCCTGCATCAATTTCATGAACCTGTCCACAGCACGAAGTGAAAAGCGCGCCCGGGAAGTCGGGATACGGAAGGTAGTCGGCGCCCGGCGAATTTCCCTGATCGCGCAATTTCTGGGTGAATCCTTGCTGCTGGCCTGTATTGCCGGCGTTTTTGCTTTGCTGATCGTACAGGTTGCGCTTCCGGCATTTAACACACTCACCGGAAAAACGCTGTCGCTGGAATATTCGAACGCTTCCCGATGGATGGCATTCGGTAGTTTTATCCTTTTTACAGGTTTGCTGGCCGGCAGCTACCCGGCGTTTATGTTGTCTGCATTCAAACCCGCAGCTGTACTGAAAGGGAGTTTTCGAAACATCGGATCGTGGATCACGCCCAGGAAAGTGCTGGTAATCCTGCAATTTACCTTTGCCATCGTGTTGATCGTAGGCACCCTGATTGTGCGGAAACAGATCGAATACGCCCGGCTGCGCAACAGCGGTTACGATAAAAACAACCTGATCTATGTCTACATGGAGGGCGATATCGGTAAGCAATACCAGCTCATCAAAAATGATTTGCTGCATTCCGGCGCTGCCTTGGAACTCAGTCAAACACTCTCTCCGCTGACCGAGGTCTGGAGCGGGGGAATTGGCCTGAAATGGGACGGAAAGAATCCAAATATCCACTATTCGTTTGATCGTTCTAACACCAGCGGCAACCTCGTAAAGACCGCTGGCTTTCAATTACTGATGGGTCGTGACATTGATCCGGAGAAATATCCGACGGATTCCACCGGTTGTCTGATCAATGAGTCCGCAGCGAAGATCATGGGATTCAAAAATCCCCTCGGGAAAAGGATTTTTGACGACCCGATCTACTGGCATGTGGTGGGCGTTATCAAAGACTTTATTTTAACCTCTCCTTTTCAGGCCACCAAACCGATCATCTTCAAAGGTCCCGCCTATGGTTCGGCCGTGATGAACATACGGCTTAACAATCGTTTTGCCACTGAAGATAACCTCGCCAAAGCCTCTGCCATTTTCAAGAAATATAATCCTGCCTACCCTTTTGAGTATCATTTTCTCGATGAGGAATACGCTCATAAATTCAATGATGAAAAACTTACCGGCAGCCTGGCAACCTTGTTTTCCGGACTGACTATTTTTATTTCATGTCTTGGCTTGCTTGGCCTGGCCTCTTACATGGCCCAAAACCGGATGAAAGAAATCGGCGTTCGCAAAGTGCTGGGCGCTTCGGTTGGAAATATCAGTTTTCTTTTATCGAAAGACATTTTGCAGTTGATCCTGATTGCTGCCGTGATCGCCACCCCCATTGCGTGGTTCGCGGGAAACCACTGGCTGAGCAGTTATCAATACCGGATCGCCATCAGTTACTCCATTTTTATCCGGGCAGGGTTACTGGCAATGGTGATCGGCGTATGTACGGTAGGATATCAGGCATTGAAAGCAGCACTCGCCAATCCTGTGCACAGTCTCCGGTCGGAATGACAATTAATAGATGCCGGGTATCAGCCGGTATGTCTTTTTTTTGTAATCGGCGTACTGGCCGCCAAACGCCGCCGCGAGCGCCTTTTCCTCCGTATTCATCCGGTAATGCAGCGCAAAAAACACCGGAACCGCGAGCAAAAAAAAGGACAGGACGCTTCCCAGCAGCAGACCAAAACCGGCTATGATCAGCCATAATCCGAGATAGCTCGGGTGCCGGATCCATTGATACAAACCGGAAGTATTCAGCTGATGGGCTTTTGAAATCGACACATCTACCGTGAACATTTTTCCAAGCTGGACGATCGAGGTCCACCGGATCAGCAGGCCCAGGATCACCAGGACATATCCGGTGTCACGGGGCAGCGTTTGATTCGGGAACATCCAAAGGCCGTTCAGGGAACAAATCGTGCCGGCCGTCAGGGCGCCCGAAATCGTAAGCCACAGCAGGAGCAGGGATTTTTTGTCAGACTGATCGCGGGAGGCCGCTTTCGAGGATCTTTTCGTAATCAGCAGTAATAATTCCGACCCGGTAAAGAGGCCGACAAGCACGGTGAAATAATTCATAGTTTTCAAATATAAGAATGGTATTTTAGCATACCGTTGTATGAAAGCCTCATTATCCAGGTCATTGCCAAATCTTTTTCTTGGTCTCCTGCTGCTGATCCTTGTTGCAGGATTTATATTTTCCTACCAGCGGATTATGACCTCTCGTTCTGCCAGCCTTTACCTTAAACAGACCGACAGCCTGAATTTCCGCCTGAATCAATTGCTGTTTACCATCACCAATGCCGAATCGAATGAACGGGGTTTCTTATTGAGTCGCAACCGCAATTTCCTGCATACCTATGAAAACCTCGATCGACAGACCAGCACCATCGGCGCATCCCTGACACATCTTACATCGACCGAACCCGCGCAATCCGCCAAAGTAAAAAAACTTCTTGACTTCGTATCCCTGCGGTTTCAACTGATGGACAACAGCCTTCATGACACACATGAAGGCAATGAGTCGATCCTGACCGAATCAAAAATGCTGGAAAACAGCAGCGCCGTGTCCGACAGCATCCGGCTTACAGCGGAATCGCTCATTGCAGAACGCAACCAGGTGGCCAGCGTGAAATCGAAAGACCTTACGAGCATCAAAGGGCCTTCAAATTTTTTATTTTTCAGCGCCGTGACCATCCTGGTGCTCGCCGGTATCGTGGCGCTTTTTCTGTATGAAAAACGGCAACGCGACCTTTCCGAACAGAGAGAACTGAAAATCAAATTACTGCAGGATGAAATGGAACAAAGGGTGATTGACCGCACGCGGGAACTGAATCTTGCCAATGAAGATATTCTCGCCAAAAACCTCATTCTATCGCAAACCAATGCCGAACTGTCTGCCTTCAGCTATATCGCTTCCCACGACCTGCAGGAACCCCTGAGAAAAATACAGACCTACAGCAGTTATATCCGCGATACGGAATCAAATAATCTGTCGGAAAAATCCGGCCACTATCTTGAAAGACTGGAATCTTCCGCGGGGAGGATGAAAGCGCTGTTGGCAGCGCTGCTGAATTATTCCAGGCTCAGCAATACCGGAACCGCCAAAGAGAAAACAGATTTGAACAGAGTCGTCGATGAAGTGATCGGCAATTTGCAGGACCTGATCGAAGAAAAAAAAGCGGTGATCAGCCGTGACCATCTGCCAATGATCATGGGCCTGCCTTTGCAGTTCGACCAGCTTTTTTCAAATCTCATCAGCAACTCACTCAAGTACAGCAGAAGCGACATGTCCCCCGTGATCCATATAAGCTGCCTGACGGTTCAGAAAGATGAGATCCGGCAGGTAGAAAATCTTCCGGAAAAAAATTACTACCGGATCAGCGTTTCTGATAACGGCATCGGATTTGAAAGTCAGTACGCCGAGAAGATATTTGAACTTTTCCAGCGCCTGCATGGAAAAACCGAATATGCCGGTACGGGCATCGGGCTGTCCATCTGCTATAAGATCGTACAAAACCACCAGGGCGCCATCACGGCCGCAGGCGCACCCGGTCAGGGCGCCCGCTTTGATATTTACCTGCCGGTGGCCTTCCCGCAATAAAATTTATTTTGGCGTATCCGCACGCCGATTGGTTGTACATTAGATAAAACATCCGGTGGTGTTGTCTAACGTTCTTATTGCTCATCTGAAAAAAACCAGTATGCAAAACAGAAGATCCTTTCTGAAACTATCCGGCGCAGCGGTCGCCGGTGGCTTGTTCGCATCAAAAGCAGCCATGTCCTTTGCCCCGGAAGCGACACACCCCGTGGGCTTACAGCTCTTCACGCTGTTTGATATTCTCGACAACGACGTAAAGGGCAATCTCACGAAAGTGGCCGCCATCGGCTACAAAGAAATCGAATCGGCCTTTAGTAAAAAAGGCGGCTTTTACGGGATGAGCGCCAAAGATTTTTCCTCCCTGCTCGGGGATCTCGGTCTCACCTGGAAATCCCACCACGTGCTTGGCGCGCCGTTCAAATTGCCGCCGAACACTAAAATGCCACTTGGTGCAGACGGGAAACCGTTCTCGCTGCCGCCGGTAAAAAATTTGCGCGAAAACATGCAGGAGATCGTGGATACGGCGGCGGCTGCCGGTTTTCCTTACCTCGTGTGCGCCAATACGCCATTCGACAGCAAGGAAGAATTAAAAAAATCGATCGACACGCTCAATCAGACGGCGGCGAGTGCAAAAAAAGCCGGACTGATTTTCTGCTATCATAACCACGACAAAGAATTTGAAATGCTCGATGGCAAAATGATCTACGATCGCCTGTTGCAGGAAACCAATCCCGATGAAATGAAAATGGAGCTGGATCTTTGCTGGGTAACCAAGGCCAACGTGGACCCTGTGGCTTTATTCAAAGCAAATCCGGGCCGCTTCCCGCTCTGGCATGTAAAAGATCTTGACAAAGAAAGACAAGGCCCCGCACCCGTGGGTACAGGCGTGGTAGATTTTAAACGGATTTTTGCGAATGCTGAAATATCCGGGATGAAAGACTTTTTTGTGGAACACGATTTTCCGAAAGATCCGTTCGGGAGTATCACGACCAGTTTTAATAATGTTGAAAAGATTTTGATGTCCTGATGGGGCATCTTTTTGTTTCACGCAAAGACGCCAGGGAGCGCAAAGGCGCCAAGTGGTTTATATGTTTTATTCTTCCTAACCGTTGCGTCGTTGCGCATCCGTTGCGCCGTCGCGTGAAACCTGGCGCCTTGGCGTCTTTGCGTGAAACATTCAACGGAAGGGCTGAAGCAATTCCGGCAGTTGATCAAACGCCGGTAACGTAAAGACAGGTGCATTCGCTTTCCCGAAACCATATGCCGCAAAGATGAACGGCACGCCGCTCTGGGCGCTGGCTTCCTGATCCCAGACCGTATCTCCCACGTAAACGGGCGCCCGGAGCTGATTTCTTTCCACGATCAGGTCGATGTTCCAGGTCTTGGGTTTGCCCGTATTGCCCGCGCATTCGAAATCCGTAAACAGGTGTCTGAGCGAATGAAAGTCCAGGAAGTTTTCAATATAGCCTTCCACGCAATTGCTCACGATAAACAGGCGGTAGCGGCTGCAGAGCCATTCCAGTATCGGTTTTACGCCCGGATAGAGCGCTCCCCCGTGTTCGGTCATCTCCACCGATTCCAGGGCCTTGTAGCGGCTCAGGATGGCGCTGTGCTCTGTTGCGGGGATATAATCGAGGTACACGTCAAACATGCGTTCCACGGGTAATCCGCAGAACGCTTCTATCTGGGCGGTCGTCAGGGATTGTTCGTAGTGAAAATCGCGCAACGCCTCATTCCAGGCATTCCGCGCGGAGGCGGCTGCATTCCATAAGGTTCCGTCGAGGTCAAAAAGGATGCTGTCTGCCGGGTGTTTTGCCATCCGGCAAAAATAATTCTTTTTTTAGCCTATCTTCGCGCAATTCCTTATAAATGAAGCTTCTCATACAACAGGCTTGCATTCTCGATCCCCGCTCCCCCCATCATGGTTCCCTGCAGGATATTTTAATTGAAAACGGACTGATCCGCGACATCGCCGAGGACATCCAGGCCGAAACAGACCAGCAGATATCTCTTGCGGGCCTCCAGGTTTCGAATGGCTGGGTGGATCCTTTCGCCAATTTCGCCGACCCGGGCTACGAGTTCAAAGAATCGTTGGAAACCGGTTCACTGGCAGCTGCTGCGGGAGGTTATACTGATGTATTTGTGATCCCGGATACAAAACCGGTGGTCGACAGCAAAAGCCAGGTAGAATATATCCGGCAAAAAAGCGGTTCCCTTGCCGCCAACATCTGGCCCCTGGGCGCCATCACGAAAAATCTGGAGGGCAGGCACCTCGCTGAAATTTATGATATGCAGCGCAGCGGCGCCGTGGCATTTACTGACGGACTGCACCCCGTACAGGCGGCGGGTGTTTTATTGAAAGCCCTGCAATATGTAAAAGCTTTCGACGGGGTCGTGATCCAGATCCCCGACGACAGCAGCATCGGGCAAAGCGGACTCATGAACGAAGGCATCATATCCACCCGTCTTGGCTTGCCGGGAAAACCGATGATGTCGGAAGAACTGGTGATCGCGCGGGACATAAAACTCGCGCGCTATGCCGGCTCACGAATTCATTTTACCGGTGTCACCTCCCCCAAATCGCTCGAATATATCCGGCGCGCAAAGGATGGCGGCCTGGCCGTGACCTGTTCGGTAACCCCCTATCATTTATTTTTTACTGACGACGACCTGACCGATTACGACAGCAACCTCAAGGTTTTTCCACCCCTGCGCACCAGTGAAGCAAGGGAAGGATTGCGCGCGGCGATTGCCGACGGAACGATCGACTGCATCGCCTCGCATCACCTGCCACATGAATACGACAGCAAAGTGCTTGAATTTGAATACGCGAAATTCGGGATGACCGGACTTGAGACCGCTTACGCTGTGGTGCAAACACTGTTTCCAAATCTTCCCAAAGAAAGGATCGTGGCTCTTTTCGGCGGCAATGCCCGGAAAATTTTCAACCTGCCGTCACCGGAAATCCGTCCCGGCTCCCCCGCCGAACTTACGCTGTTCAATCCATCCACCGAATGGCGCTTCGACGTGAAAAAATCGAAATCAAAATCGTCCAATACAGCTTTCGACGGAAAAATATTTACCGGAAAACCGGTTGCCACCATCCGGGGTGAAAAACTAATCTTTGCCTAAGAAATCATTCCTCATGCAATCAACCTCAAAATACAGTATCGGCTTACAATTCGGATTGATCGCAGCGCTGGTGTACTGCATCCTTCTTTTTTTACGCTATAATTTCTTTGGCCACAATCCGGTAACCTTCGCCCTGTTTACGGCGGCATCCTATGCGGCTTTTCTTGTGATTCTTTTCTTCGCCGGACGCGCGCGAAAACAGCAGCAGGGCGGGTATGCTGAAACCAAAGACATCTTTCAAACCATCCTGATCGTGATCGTGATCACCGAGCTCGCCTACGTGCTGTTCAATTTCATCTACCTGAAATATGTGGACCCGCAATTTTTTACGCGGTTCATTGCCAACTACCGCGATCTGATGGAGAAAGCCCATCTTACGCAGGACAAAATAGATCAGCAGATGGAGACCATGAAAGACCTCGACAAACAGATGTCCGTGGCCAGTCTGTTCAAAGGCATTGCCACCTGGATCCTGGTGGACAGTATATTCGGCCTCATCTTTGCCGCCATCCTGAAAAAAAGAAAAGATATTTTTGAAGAACCTCAAACTATTTGAAATCCATGGATCTCTCCATTATCGTACCGGTTTTTAATGAAGATGAATCGCTGCCTGAACTCTGCGCATGGATCGAACGGGTGATGGATGATCATGACTATTCATACGAGATCATCCTGATCGACGATGGCAGCACGGATCTTTCCTGGGAAGTGATCGAGACGCTGCGCATGGGCAATGATGCCATCAAAGGAATCCGCTTTCAGCGGAATTATGGAAAGTCGGCAGCGCTCAGCGAAGGTTTCCGCGCGGCAGCAGGCGCCATCGTCATTACCATGGATGCCGACCTGCAGGATAGTCCCGATGAAATTCCCTTTCTCCGGTCGATGGTGATCGACCAGCAGCTGGACCTGGTCAGCGGCTGGAAAAAAGTACGTCATGACCCCATGTCCAAAACCATTCCATCGCGTTTCTTCAACTGGGTAACGGCCAAAGTATCCAGCATACCCCTGCATGATTTCAATTGCGGATTAAAAGCATACCGGTCAAAAGTGATCAAGAGCATCGAAGTGTATGGAGAAATGCACCGGTATATTCCCGTGATCGCCAAATGGGCGGGGTTCCGCAAAATCGGCGAGCGAGTCGTGGAACACCGGGCCCGGAAATACGGCACCACCAAATTTGGATTCGAGCGATTCATCAATGGCTTTCTCGATCTGGCGTCGATTACGTTTGTAAGCAAATACGGAAAACGACCAATGCATTTGTTCGGCACCTGGGGCATCGTCTGTTTTCTGATCGGATTCATCATCAGCCTATACCTGATCATCGTGAGGCTCGTGCATCCGGATATTTTTCTGAGCAACCGTCCCCCGTTCTACCTGGCCCTCACCACCATGCTGATCGGAAGTCAGTTATTCCTGGCGGGTTTTGTCGCCGAACTGATCGTCCGCAATTCCCCGAACCGCAATGCCTACCTGATAGAAAAGAAAATTGGTTTATGAAAGTGGTGATCATCGGACCAGCTTATCCCCTGCGCGGCGGACTGGCTACCTTTGACCAGCGCCTCTGCCAGGCTTTTACAGAAGAGGGCCATTCGGCTTCCATCTATTCCTTTTCCCTGCAATATCCCGGCTTCCTGTTTCCCGGTACCACACAGTATTCCACCGATCCGCCACCGGCCGGACTGATCATTCACCCGGTGATCAATTCCGTCAATCCGCTGAACTGGCTGCAGGTGGGTCGGCGCCTGCGTAAGGAAGCACCCGACCTGATCGTGGTGCGCTACTGGCTTCCATTTATGGGCCCGGCCCTCGGCACCATCCTGCGCAGCGTGCGGCGCAACCGGCATACCCGGATCGTCGCCATCACAGACAATGTACTGCCCCACGAAAAACGTCCGGGCGACAGGCCCTTCACAAAATATTTTCTGAAAAGCTGTGATGCCTTCGTCACCATGAGTGATGAAGTGCTGGCCGACCTGCGCGTGTTTGAAAAAATAAAACCGGCACAAAAAGTCACCCACCCGCTGTACGATAATTTTGGCGCGCTGATACCGGCGACCGAAGCCAGGGCGTTTTTACAAAAGAAGTATCAGCTGCCCATTCAACCCGATGACCGGATCCTCTTATTTTTCGGCTTCATCAGAAAATACAAGGGCCTGGATATTCTCTTCCGCGCCATGGCCGAACCGGGCATTCGCGAAGCCGGCATCCGCCTGCTGGTGGCGGGAGAATTTTATGAAGATGCCGAATCGTACCAGGCACTGATCCGCGAACTCGGCATTGCAGATCTCCTCTTGCTACGCACGGATTTTATTCCAGACAGCGAAGTGCAATATTATGTTTGCGCGTCGGACGCCATCGTGCAGCCCTACCGGCACGCCACACAGAGTGGGGTCACACCCCTCGCCTATCATTTCGAAACGCCCATGATCGTTACCAATGTGGGCAGCCTTCCATCGCACGTGATCCATGACCAAACGGGCCTCGTTGCGGAACCTGCACCCGCCGCCATTGCAGCCGCGATACAGCGGTTTTACGAATTAGGCCGGGACTATTTTATTCCGCACCTTCGTATCGAGAAAAAAAAATATTCCTGGAAAAACCTGATAAAAACCATCTTCGAATTATCCGATGATATACAGAAGTAAAGCGCCTTTGCGCATTGGCCTCGCCGGTGGCGGAACAGATGTGAGTCCGTACAGCGATCTATATGGCGGCGCAATCCTCAATGCCACCGTTTCGCTTTACGCCTATGCCAATATAGAACCGCTGGACAGCAGCGACATCATCCTCGAGGCCATCGACTACCAGACGCATCACCGATTTACATTGAACGAGGCGGCGCCTTCCGGCCAGTTGCCCCTGCATCTTGGCGTATACAAACGCATGCAACCGCTTTTTCCGCCATCGCAAAAAGGTTTTCGTCTTTCCACTTTCGTGGATGCCCCTGCCGGTTCAGGCCTGGGTACCTCTTCGACGCTGGTGGTGGCGATGGTCGGCGTCTTCGCAGAAATGCTGAAACTGCCGATGGGAGAATACGATATCGCCCACCTGGCGCACGACATCGAGCGCAAGGATCTCCAGATGGCCGGCGGCAAACAGGATCAGTATGCCGCCACCTTCGGCGGGGTGAATTTTATGGAGTTTTATGAAGACGATAAAGTCATCGTGAACCCATTGCGCATTAAACAGCAATACCTCTTTGAGCTCGAAAATAACCTTGTGCTTTATTATACCGATACGAGCCGCGAGTCGGCCCGCATCATCGAACAGCAGAGCCAGAACGTCCTTGACAAGAACAAAGGATCGATCGACGCCATGCACCAGCTCAAATTGCAATCCCAGCGCATGAAAGAAGCCCTGCTCATGGGTCGGCTGCACGAGATCGGTGAAATACTGGATTTCGGCTTTCAGCAAAAACGCCGAATGGCGGCAGGAATTTCCAACGAGCGCATGGAGTCCATCTACGAAGCGGCCAAAAAAGCCGGCGCCACCGGTGGAAAAATATCCGGTGCCGGCGGTGGTGGCTTCATGATCTTTTATTGCCCCGGTACCAGCAAATATGCAGTAATAGAAGCCTTACGTACCTTTGGCGGCCATTGCAAGAACTATCAGTTTGTCGACCATGGACTTACTACCTGGACCAACTGAGCGGCGCTGCACTAAACGAACGTATGGAAAATATCATTGAAGACCTTATCCGCGAATCCGTCAGCGTAAAACAGCAACTGCTGGAAGATAAATCACTCCTGCAAACCACCGCCCGGATCGTGGACCTCATCATCGATGCCTTTCAGCAGGGACACCGGGTTTATTTCGCCGGCAACGGCGGAAGCGCAGCAGATGCCCAGCATCTTGCGGCAGAATTTTCGGGCCGCTTCTACCTGAACCGCCACGCACTGCCGGCCGAAGCCCTGCATTGCAACACATCTTATCTTACGGCCGTCGCCAACGACTACAGTTTTGATGATATCTATGCCCGGCTGGTGCGCGGCATCGCCCTCAAAGGGGATGTGCTGATCGGACTTTCCACTTCCGGCAATTCAACCAATATCATCCGGGCATTTCAAACCGCCCATGAACTCGGAGTGATCACCATCGGCTTCACAGGACAAACCGGCGGCAAATTAAAAGCCGAGAGCGATTACCTGCTCAATGTACCTTCCACCACCACGCCCCGCATCCAGGAAGCGCATATCCTGCTCGGTCATATCATCTGTGAGCTCGTCGAAAAGGGCTTTTTTAAAGACAGCCTATGATCCGGGAAGCGATCGTACTGGCCGGCGGACTCGGTACCAGGTTGCGCGGGGAAGTGCCTGATCTTCCCAAATGCCTCGCGCCGGTTGCCGGCGTTCCCTTTCTTGATTATCTGCTGAAACAATGCCGTCACCAGGGTGTGCACCGGTTTGTATTCGCCCTTGGCCATCAGCGCGCTCTCGTCGAATCCTATCTCGCCGAAGCGCTTTCAGCAGATCAATACCGGGTCTCCGTGGAAACAAGCCCGCTCGGCACCGGCGGCGCAATCCGGCTGGCCACTGAATCCTGTACAGACCGGCAGGTATTTGTGCTCAATGCCGACAGTTTTTTTGGCATTCCGCTGAACGACTTTGCCGGATTTCATGAAGTGCACGCAGCCGGTTGCAGCCTTGCACTTAAGCCAATGACCAATTTCAGCAGGTATGGAGTGGTGGAAACCGATGAGAGCGGCCGGATCATCCGGTTTCAGGAGAAAAAAGAAACGGCGGCCGGACTGATCAACGCCGGCGTATATGCGCTGGACAGACACCGTTTTCAGTCGCTGGATTTCCCGCGGGTGTTTTCCTTTGAAAAAGACTATCTCGAAGCATATTTAACAAAGCAACAGCTTTTCGGGATGGCTTCGGAAGAATATTTCATTGACATTGGCGTTCCGGAAGATTACAGGCGCGCACAGATTCAATTACCCAATCAGCTGTAGAACATGCCCCTCCACCTGGATCAGATTGATAAAAGCTGGACTTTGTTTCTAGACCGCGACGGCGTCATCAACCATGAGCTGGCCGGAGACTATATCCGCAACCGCGAAGGCTTTTCATTCTATGATCTGGCACCGGAAAATATCCGGCTGTTCAAAAAAATCTTTTATAAGGTGATCGTGGTCACCAACCAACGCGGTGTTTCCAAAGGACTGATGACGGAAGACGACCTGTTGGACATTCATGGTCATATGCAACGGCATCTGTCTACGCTGGAGGCACCGGTAGACGCGATATACTATTGTCTCGGGGGCAATGAGAGTCCCTGCCGCAAACCCAACCCCGGCATGGCGCTGCAGGCGCGGGATGATTTTCCGGCCATTGATTTTGCCAGATCCATCATGGTGGGAAACAACCTCAGCGATATGGAATTCGCGCGCAATGCCGGCATGCATGCGGTATTTCTGCGCACCACCAGTCCGGAGCAGCCAACCCCCCACGCCTTCATAGATTTGGATTTTATTAACCTGAATGCCTTTGCGCAGGCGTTAAAAAAGGCTGAACTTTGAATGCGATGAAAAACAAGCTGTCATACCTGCTGATCCTGGGGATGCTTTCGGGCGCCGGACAACTGCGCGCCCAGGATTTTTCGGGCGATGTTCTCAAAGATTTCGACGCCAAACAGGATTCGCTGTCACGCTTTGCAGACAATATCATCAATGCGCCGGAAGCCGATCAGCGGTTCCGTTCAGACAGCATCTTCATTCGCATGCTGGTGCGGGCGCTCAAAGCCCCGCATTCATTTAAATATAGGTTTGATTCGCTGCAATCCATCTCCAAACTCTATGCGCCGGACAGCAGTTTCCGGATCTTCACCTGGCAGGTGAAAAAAGATGAGTATACCTATGTTCAGCGCGGCGCCATTCAGATGAATACGGTGGACGGTTCGCTCAAACTCTTCGGCCTGCACGATGTATCGATGTTTACGCCGAAGCCGCTCGATTCGGTGCGCACGGTCAACAACTGGATCGGTGCGATCTATTATAAGATCATCGAGAAAAAAGCCGGTGGCCGCAATGTCTACACCCTCCTGGGATTTGACGATTTCACGATGGCCAGCAATAAGAAATGGATGGAAGTATTGACCTTCGACGAGAAGGGAGCACCTCAGTTCGGCGGGCCTTATTTCTCTTTTAAGAATGATTCCGTGCCGGCAAAAAAGCCCGTCCTGAGATTTAATATCGAATACAAGAAAGAAGCCGTTACCGGTTTCAATTACGACACCACGCTTGATATGATCGTATACGATCACCTGATCTCAGAATCCGAGGAACCTCTAAGAAAAGAAACCTATGTTCCGGACGGGGATTATGAGGGCTTTAAATGGGTGAACGGGCAATGGCTTCATGTGCCTAAGGTTTTCAACAATAAGCTGGAAGACGGTCAGTTTCCGACTGAACAGAAAATCCTCAACGATGCCGGCGGGATCAATGAAAATCAGCTCAACCTGCAGACGGAAAAAAATAAGAAGAAAAAGAAACCCTGATTATTCATCCAGCCTCAGCACCGCCAGGAATGCTTCCTGCGGAATCTCTACGTTCCCGATCTGACGCATCCGCTTTTTACCTTCTTTCTGTTTTTCAAGCAGCTTGCGCTTGCGTGAAATATCACCCCCATAACATTTGGCAGTAACGTCCTTACGCAAAGCACTGATGGTTTCGCGGGCGATCACTTTGGCACCCACGGCCGCCTGGATGGCGATCTGGAATTGCTGGCGGGGTAAGAGTTCCTTTAGTTTTTCGCAGAGCTTGCGGCCAAAATCGTTGGAACGGGCGCGGTGGATCAGCGCACTCAGGGCATCCACCTTATCGCCGTTGAGCAGTATATCCATTTTCACGATATCGCTGTCGCGATACCCGATGGGATGGTAATCAAAAGACGCATAGCCGCGGGTCTGGCTTTTCAGTTTATCATAGAAATCAAATACGATTTCTGTCAGCGGCATTTCAAAAACAAGCTCTACCCGGGTAGTGGTTAAATAACTCTGGTTAAGCAGATTGCCACGCTTGCCTAAACATAAGGTCATGATGTTCCCGATGTATTCCGGCTTCGTGATGATCTGCGCATTGATATAGGGTTCTTCGATCCTTGCGATGCGGACGGGATCGGGCATTTCGGTTGGATTGTTCACGCGCACGACTTCGTCGCGGGTGGTATGGGCGATAAAACTCACGTTTGGAACGGTCGTGATCACGGTCTGGTTGAATTCCCTTTCGAGCCTTTCCTGGATGATTTCCATGTGGAGCATGCCGAGAAAGCCGCAACGGAAACCGAAGCCCAGGGCCTGCGACGTTTCGAGCTCGTAGGTGAGCGAGGCGTCGTTGAGCTGAAGTTTATCCATGCAATCGCGCAGCTCTTCAAAATCCTCTGTCTGTACGGGGAAAATGCCGGCGAAGACCATGGGTTTTACTTCCTGAAAACCCTGTATCATCTGCGGGTTATTGTTGCTGGCCAGCGTGATGGTATCTCCCACCCTTACTTCTTTGGCGTTTTTGATCCCGGTGATGATATATCCGACATCGCCGGTTTTCACTTCATCTTTCGGAGCGAGGGTCAGTTTGAGGTTGCCGACTTCATCGGCTTCATAATCCTGACCCGTGGATACGAATTTCACGCGGGCGCTTTTTTTTAACGTGCCGTTCAGTATGCGGTAGTATACGATAATGCCTCTGAAGGAATTGTAGACGCTGTCAAAGATCAGCGCCTGCAGGGGCAGCGCCGGATCACCCTTGGGCGCAGGAATTCTGGCGACGATCGCTTCCAGAATGGCTTCCACGCCGAGCCCCGTGCGCGCACTGGCCAGGAGGATATCTTCTTTTTTGCAGCCGATGAGTTCCACGATCTGGTCAGTCACCTCTTCCACCATCGCGCCATCCATGTCGATCTTGTTGATCACGGGAATGATCTCCAGGTCGTTGCCGATCGCCAGGTAGAGATTGGAGATGGTTTGGGCCTGGATACCCTGCGTGGCATCAACGAGGAGCAGCGCCCCTTCGCAGGCGGCGAGCGCCCGGCTCACTTCATAACTGAAATCCACATGACCCGGGGTGTCGATGAGGTTGAGGATATACTGCTCGTTGTTTTGTTCGTAATTGATCTGGATCGCATGACTCTTGATAGTGATGCCTTTCTCTCTTTCCAGGTCCATATCATCCAATACCTGATCCATCATTTCACGGTCGCTGATGGTATGGGTGATTTGAAGGAGACGGTCTGCCAGGGTGGATTTTCCGTGATCAATATGGGCGATAATACAGAAGTTGCGAATTTGCTTCATGGGCGATTTCCCTGCAGTTTAAGGAGTTGCAAAAGTACGGAAAACAAGGCAGTCTCAGGGCATCGATTTCTCCATCTCAGGCACCTCTACCGCTGGTTCCGGAACGGTTTCAAGTTCCCGCAGGTACTGCACTTTGAGGTGATCGTAAAAGGAATGCTTATCCACGAGTACGGAGACCAGTCCGGCCACCATGCCCGCCATCATCAGATAGAAGATAAGGCTGTGGCGGTCGGTCATTTCAAGCACGATGATGGCAGACGTAAACGGCGTACGCGTGATACCGGTGAGAAAA
>CAZZYD010000023.1:0-10646 GCA_964658175.1 uncultured Puia sp.
TCCATTGGTCTTTTCCGGGGAATTCAATCAGTTTCATGTTGGCAGCATTTTGTTGTTACAGGATCATTTTTTCTATGGGTACGACCAGGATGCCCTGGGCACCGGAAGTCTTGAGTTTTTCAATGATGTCCCAGAATTCATTTTCATTGAGCACGCTGTGCACACTGCTCCAGCCGGGTTCGGCAAGCGGCAATACCGTTGGACTTTTCATCCCGGGTAACAGGGCGATGATGTCGGATAATTTATCATTGGGTGCATTGAGCAGCACATATTTGGTATGACGCGCTTTTTTTACGGAACGGATGCGGAATAAAAGTTTTTCCAGGATGGCCGTTTTCTCCGGATGCAGCAGCGGGTGACGGATCAGCACGGCCTCCGATTTGAGGATGGTATCCACTTCTTTGAGCCCGTTCATAAACAGCGTGGATCCGGAACTCACCAGGTCCACGATCGCGTCCGCCAGTCCGATCCCGGGAGCGATCTCCACCGAGCCGCTGATCTCGTGGATTTCCGCCTGTATTTTATTTTCTTCCAGGAATGCTTTCACCAGCACGGGATAGGTGGTGGCAATTTTCTTTTTCGACAGGAAAGAAACATTTTCGTAGGATTCATTCCGTTTCACGGCCACCGACAGCCGGCATTTTCCGAAACCCAGCTTTTCCACGACCTCCACCTGCTTGTTTTTTTCGTACACCACATTTTCGCCGGCGATGCCGATATCGGCCACGCAGTCTTCCACATACTGCGGAATATCATCATCCCGCAGAAAAAACACTTCCATCGGAAAATTATCCGCTTCCGTCTTGAGTTTGTTGACACCGTTTTTGAGATCGATGCCACAATCTTTCAGGAGTTTCAGCGAATCCTCATAGAGCCGTCCCGATTTCTGAATGGCGATCCGTAATTTTTCTGGCTCTTTCATATGTTGTCGTTCATGGGTGGGGTGCGGAAATAAAAAAAGGCCTACCGATTGGTAAGCCCTGTAAATTATATTGTTTGCACAACATCACAGCCTACCCTTTGGATAAGATCAGATGATGTATATGGTTGAATAAATTCATGTGTTTGCGGACCCAAAAGTAGGCGCGGAAAACCAGCCGTCAAAAAAAATCTTATTTCGTTCCCTTGGCGTCGGCAAGGAATTTCGCCAGACCGATATCCGTCAACGGATGCTTCAGCATGCCGAGGATCGGCTCCAGCGGACAGGTACATACATTGGCGCCAGCTTCGGCACAGCGCACGATATGCAGGGAATTGCGGATAGACGCTGCCAGGATCTGGGATTCGAAGCCCTGGATGGCATATATATTCGCGATCTGCGCGATCAGTTCTACACCATCCCAGTTGCTGTCGTCAATACGGCCGATGAACGGGGAAATATAGGTGGCGCCGGCTTTCGCTGCCAGGATGGCCTGGGCGGCCGAAAAGATCAGCGTGCAATTCGTTTTGATGCCCTTGTCGCTAAAATATTTCAGCGCCTTGATGCCTTCCTTGATCATTGGGATCTTGACAACGATATTCGGCGCAATGGCGGCGAATTTTTCACCTTCTCTCACCATTCCGTCGAAATCGACGGAAATCACTTCGGCACTGATATCGCCCTTGACCATATCGGTAATGGTCTTGTAATGCTTCATGATATTATCGTCGCCGCGAATACCCTCTTTGGCCATCAGGGAAGGATTTGTGGTTACGCCGTCCAGAATGCCCAGGTCATTGGCTTCCTTGATCTGCGCAAGGTTTGCCGTGTCGATGAAAAACTTCATATAATGGAATTTATTAAGTGGAGTAAAATAAAAAATAGGCAAGTTACTTATATCGCACCGCTCAACCATCTACCCTTGCTCCCTTCCGGACCTGGGGGATTCAACAGGAGCTGGTCGTATAAGACTTGCCCGCTGCAAATATAAGACAATTTGTTATTGCCGCCCAGTGAGTGAATTGAGGCGGTAGAGCCCGATCAGCTGGTCTGCCCGTCCGCCCAACGCACGGAAATACACCAGGATCATGTAATCGTTCTCGGTTTCGATGGTATTGCCTTCGGTAAATTCGAAAGAAGGGCGCCGGGAAGGATCGTTGTGGTCCACGGTTACATAGGCATAATTATAGAATCCCTGTTTGAGCAAAAGACTGTTTTCATACACATTTTTCGTGGCATTAAACTTCATGCGGGTGTCTTCGTTGTATTTATAATCGGTCATTTTCCCGATGATATATACTTCTTTATCATTGAAAGCTTCATTGTCCGGCGGCAGGAAAGTAAAGTTCACCGTTGCATAATCGGTCTGCCAGTTCGGATCGATGCTTTCGGTGGTCTGGATATAATACCAGCCATTATAATCGGCATAATAATAATAGGGCTGATGCGTGCGCTCGGGATCCGGCTTTACATAGATGGTGGTGGCCGTTTTGCTGTAATCCGCTTTTGCGATGCGGTCGCTTTGAAAACGAAAACTCTGCAGGTCCACCCAGCGCCATTGTTTCCCTCCGGGAAAAATATTGAGGTCGTCGCTGTTATACTGAAACGTGGTGCCCGAAAAGAAAGCAGGCTGGTCCAGATAAACCGCATTGTCCCAGCGATAATTCTGCAGCATCATCACCCTGATCTGCTGCATCGGATTGACGAGGTTCAATGCCCGGGTGTTTACAGTGAACTGTATTTTCTGGTGCGATTGTGAAAATTGAGGATTTTGCGGCTGCAGGTATTCTGCCGCAATACTTACGCCGTCTTCCACCACCAGGAAACGTTTGGTGAACACAAGCTTGCTGGTATCTCCATCCAGAAAAACTTTGAGCAGATAGTTACCCGAATGTGTCGGCGTCGCATTGGCTGTGGGCACCACCACTTCATAATGCGTGTATTTCGTGAGCGCCACGGAAGAAAAGCGGTAGTCGCTGATCCGTTCCTGCGTAAATCCGCGGATATAATCAAATGTGCTGAGGACTACGGGTGACCAGTCCTGGTTGCAAAGCTGGTACGTAAAATAATAATTCTTTGCGTCGGCATCCAGGTCATCAAATTTGAGGTTCAGCTGATCGCCGCCGTTAAGCCGGATGATGGGATAGTTTACCTGACTCCCGACTTTGTACAACTGCGCCGTTTTGATGTTCGGATAATAGACGGAATCGGCAGACTGACCGAAGAGGCCGGCGCACAGGAAGCAGCAGCAGAGCGTGATGAGATGGCGCATGGGATCTGGATTACAATGTTAGCATAATTAAGTAAAAAACTTTTATCGTTGTCGGCGGAAAGCTACTTTTGACCAGTAAATAACATTCCTGTTGAGTTTATCTTCTTTCATTGCCGGCAGAACCGCCTTCAACCGGCAGCATTCATTTTCAAGATTTATCATCCGCCTGGCCGTGGCCGCCACCACCATCAGCGTGATGGCCATGCTGCTCACCATTGCCTTCACGCACGGCTTTCAATTTGCCATAGCAAACAAAATGTATGCCTTTTCCGGACATATCCGCGTGCAGCATTTTGAACCCGAAAAAGTGGATGTGGCGGAAGAAACCCCCGTCCAGAAAAATGATACCGTCCTGCAAAAGATATTGTCCACGCCCGGTGTCGAAACCGTGCAGGCTTACGCTACCAAATATGCGATCATCAAAGGACCGGAAAGTTTCGAGGGCCTGTTGCTGAAAGGAGTTGAGAAAAATTATCGTTTCGGCAACCTGCAGGAATTTTTAAAAGGAGGTCGCTGGATCCGTTTTCCCGACACCAGTTACAGCAATGAAATAGATATTTCTTCCAATACCGCCGCACAGCTGAAAGTAAAGACCGGCGATAAACTGCTCAGCTATTTTATCCAGAATGATGGTTCCCGCCGGGTGCGGCCGCTGGTGATTGCGGGGATTTTCAAAACCGGAATTGAAGATTACGACCGCATCAGCGCACTGGTGGATCTCCGTCTGATCCAGCGCCTGAATAACTGGTCACCGGGGGAGATCGGCGGGTATGAAATTTTTGTAAAACAGTACGGACAGGCGGATTCTGTATCCAACCTTATTTTTGATCAGCTGCCGCCTGGCTGGACGAGCCGCTCCGTGAACGACCTGTACTCAAATATATTCGACTGGCTGGCCCTGCAGGATACCACCATCGCCATTGTCATCATCATCA
Source organism: uncultured Puia sp. (assembly GCA_964658175.1). Taxonomy (GTDB): domain Bacteria; phylum Bacteroidota; class Bacteroidia; order Chitinophagales; family Chitinophagaceae; genus Puia. The sequence goes on from CAZZYD010000023.1 coordinate 4,127, forward strand.
TGGTGCTGGTCGCCATCCTCAACCTGGTCACCTGCCTCATCATCCTGCTGCTGGAACGAACGCAGATGATCGGCGTGCTCAAATCCATGGGCGCACCAAATCTTACCATTCAAAAAGTTTTCCTGTATCACGGCGCCCTGATTACCGTCAGCGGCATCCTGTTCGGCAACATCATTGCCCTCGGCATCTGCTGGCTGCAGCAGCGTTATGGCTTTATCAGGCTGCCGGAAGACGCTTATTTTATTTCAACGGCAGCCGTTCACATCGAATGGTGGGAAGTGGCCCTGGTGAATGCGGGTACTTTCGCGATTTGTTTTCTTACGCTGATGATCCCGACGCTGATTATTCGGCGCATTACGCCGGTGAGGGCGATTCTGTTTAAATGATTCGGGTTCACGCAAAGGCGCCAAGTTCCGCAAAGGCGCAAAGGGAGGTTATATTATTTGTACGTCACCTGATGAATTCTTTCTCTTCAATATTTTCTTGGCGCCTTTGCGCAACTTGGCGCCTTTGCGTGAAACTTCATCGCGTGAAACAATCCTAACCAATCATCGACAAAATAATACCCGCCGCCACAGCTGCATTGAGTGACTCAGCCCCGCCCCTCCTAGGTATGTGCAGATTATATTTGGCCATGCGGATCAATGATTCACTGATGCCCCGCGATTCATTGCCGATGATGATGACCCCTTCCCGGATACCCGCAGGGCTGACCGCACGGCTGCCGTCCGGCACGGTGGCATAACTGTCGAGTTGCGGGTGGGCAATTAGAAATTCCACCAGACTGTCCAGGTAGTGCACTTTTACGCGGCCGATACTGCCCATGGTGGCCTGCACTGTTTTGGGATTGAAGATATCGGCGGATTCCCGGCTGCAAAGCACCTGTTCAACGCCAAACCAGTCGGCCGTACGCACCATCGTGCCCAGATTTCCCGGATCCTGGATATCGTCCAGCATCAGCAGGATGCCGCGGGCCTGAACCGCCTCTCCCGCAAAAGGTTTCTTAAACAGGCCCAGCACCTGGTTCGGCCGCACCAGAAAAGAAATATCCTCCAGTACACTGTCGCTGATCTTCTGAAACGGTGTGGGCACCGGCGGTTTCCAGTCGGCCGTCGCATACAGTTCCACCAGTGGTGTGGCCGGATTGCCAAGGAGTTCCGCCACCAGTTTCGGACCTTCGGCAACAAAGGCCGGGTTTGCGTCCCGGAATTTTTTGTCGCTGAAACTTTGGATATATTTGACCTGCGATTTTACAAGCATGGTTCGCGTTTTTACCTTCTATGTCAAACTGCCGGCAAGTTACAGCATCCAGGATCAGCCAAATAGTCGTCCCGGCGATGCTGCTTATCTTTCTTTTTTCCTGCCGCGTGCCCAGAAATGTACAGGAAGACAAACCTTTTGTTTTTCGGACAGATATTAAACTCGTTGGTAAATACAGCAATGAAGACCGCCAGGACCTCCTGGTCAGGCTGAACAATCAGCTGGATGATAGCCTGCAGGCTAAAACCGTCACGGCCTTCTCCTGGCCCTGGAAAAAACCCAAGACCTGGATCTACCAGAAACTCGATGCCCCGCCCATTTTTGACAGCCTGAATGTAAGCAAGTCGATCGTATTCATGAATGCCCTCCTCGTGTCCAACGGGTATTATGCGCCGCAGGTGAAGGACAGCATCCGGATAGATACCGTGCGCGGCGACAAAAGGAAACGCGAACAACGGGTAATTGTAAAATTCACCGTGACCCCCGGTAAACAGGTGGTATTTGATTCTGTGGGCTTCGCCATTGAATCGCCGGCCTTGCAGGAAATCGCACAGCGGGTGAAGGGACAGTCCTACCTCAAAAAAGGAAAACCCTATTCCAAAGCTATTCTGTCGACCGAAATCGGTCGCCTGGTTGACAGCTTCCGGAACTATGGTTATTTCCGGTTTTCCCGGGAAGACCTTTATGTGGAACACGATACCGTTTTTGCAGCCCTCATCGATCCTACACTCGATCCGATCCAGCAGGCGGAGCTCCTGGAAACGCTGAAAACAAAGCGCGAAAATCCAACCATCACCGTTACGGTCAAACAACGGCAGATCCGCGATTCCAGTCACCTCATCAAATATTATATCGGCAGTGTCGATGTATATCCTGACATGCCCTCGACCGAAGACACCGACTATGTAAAACAGGATACGACCGTGATCCGTGATATGACTTTTATCTCCCGGACCAACAAATTCAAAATGCCCTTTGTCGCCAGCAATATTTACCTGCGGCCCGGACGCGTGTATAAACAGGAAAACTATTTTCGCACGTCGAACCGGTTCAGCCAGCTTCCTGCCTGGCAATACACCAATATTGATTTTGAGAATTCAGCGCTGGGAGATTCTTTGCTGGCCGTCACCATGCGGATGTATCCGGCGAAAAAACAGAAACTTACGGTCGACCTGGAAGCGAGCCGGAATACCAACGATATCATCACCGCGAGCAACCTCTTCGGGGTGGGCATCAATTTCGGATTGCAGAACCGCAATGCATTCAAACAGTCCGTGCAGACGAATACCAATCTCCGTGGCGGTGTTGAATTCGGAGGAAGTTTTATCCAGACCACGCAGGCAAGCATCTCTCACACCATCACCATTCCAAAAATGCCTACACTGATAAACCGGATGATGGGTGGGGTGATTGGAAGGCCGCTCACCAATGCGCAGACACTGTTTAATGTAAACGCTTCCTATACAGACCGGCGGGCATTTTTTACCCTTCGCTCCATCAATGGATCGATGGGTTTCCAGGGAACCCGTACGCGAAACAAAACGGTGGGCGACCAAACGGTGACCTCTACCCGAACCTTTCTCTGGAAAATACCGAACATCGAATTCAGTTCGCTGAGCAAGGAAGACAGCCTGGAGAAAATCCTGATCGCCAACCCTTCCCTCAACCTGGCTTTCCGTACGGGTCTCGTGATCGGCACCCAGTTCCTGTACAATTCAGTGAGACAAAAAGGAAACAAAACAGATTTCCTGCTCGCCCGTGCCGAAGAAAGCGGCGCCCTGCTGGGCCTCGCGCGTGGTCTGGATGAAGGCGCCCTGCTCCGCTATGTGCTGGGGGAACTGGAATACCGGCACCACATCGATTACCGGAAATCGCAGCTGGCTTTTCGCGCGTATGCCGCTGCGGGTCTCGCCTATGGGCGGTCCGGCACCGGCTTTGAACAGACCCTGCCTTTTTACAAGGCATTTTTCGCCGGCGGACCGAACAGTATGCGCGCCTGGCAGGTAAGGCAACTCGGACTAGGCTCCACGAAATTCTATAATAATCCATCCCTCAATGACATCGACCGCTTCGGCGACATCAAACTCGAGGCAAATATCGAATACCGGTTTCTGCTCGGTACGCTGTTCGGGATAAAATTCCGGAGTGCGCTCTTCACGGACATCGGAAATGTGTGGGACAGAAAAAATGTGGACACGGGCAGCGCCGCCGTCAACAGCGATTTTGCCATCAACCGATTCTATAAGGAATTTGCGGTGGGCATGGGCACGGGCCTCCGGCTGGATTTCAACTATTTTCTCATCCGCCTCGACTGGGCGTATAAAGTAAGGGATCCGCAACGCGAAGAATTTGCCGATCGCTGGTTCTACGGACTCAGCCTGGGTTCCGGTCAGCTGCAACTGGGCATCAATTATCCCTTCTGATACATCGCGCTCCTGATCATCTGCGGTATTCATCTCGCTTTCCTGCCGTCCTCCCCGATGCTTGGTCGATTTAATCATCCTCTTCGACGATTAGAATGCAAATTAGGGCCGCTGGATCTGATTTTTAGGATCTAAACAATCCACGGGTATGCAAAAGATTCCAGCTACGTTATTCATCCTGTTTTTGATTGCGCTGAACGGATCGCATTGTACCGGCGTTCCGAAACCAGCGGCCAACCTGCTGGTAAATGGGGATGCCGAACTGCCGAACCACGACAGCATACCGAGGGGATGGGTGAACGTGCAGGGTCATTGGTATTCACCCGAAGGCGACAGCACCCACCAACTCTGCGGATTCGCCCAGCACGGATACTATCTTTTCTTTGCCGGCGCCGATACGCTGGGCATACTTCAGCAGGACGTGGATATTTCCCTGTTTTCGAAAACCGTCGATGCAGGAAAACAACGATTTGTTTTCAGCACCTACGCAGAGTCGCTGGACCAGGGGCCGAATTCCGATCAGGCACGTACGACAGTCTATGCCTTAAGCAATGATAAACAGCACAGCAAGCCATTATATGACAGTGATACCACGCGTTCACTGAACAAATGGATGTTGCTGAAAGACACTTTCCTTGTATCTCCGGCCACCCGCTTTATCCGGGTTCAGCTGATATCGATACGGCATGTGGGAGGTGACAATGACGGCTATTTTGACAATGCAAGCCTCCTGGCCATTCCGGTGGCGTCGGGTAGTTGGGTATGGATCGCCGTGGGCATATTTTTATTGTTGATCCTCCTGCTCTATGTTCTGTTCAAAGCAAAGCATAAGCGATGAGACCACGCGTTCGCCTGTTTCCCGTAAGTAAAATGAATTATCCTTTCTGACGGATTTTTTCCAGCTGCGCTTCCATATCGTCAAACTGCAGAGCATCCGATACGAGCAGTGCGCCGATCCTCGTGCGGCGCAGGTTGCTCAGGTAAGCTCCGCAACCAAGCGCTTCCCCCACATCGCTGGCAAGACTACGTATATAGGTACCCGTGGTACACACTACGCGAAAGCTGACCAATGGCAGGGTCTCCGCCTTCATCTCAAAGCTGCTGATCGTAATTTTTCTGGCTTCGAGTGTCTGGGCCACACCCTGCCGCGCCAGTTCATAGGCGCGCACACCATTTTTTTTGATGGCGGAATAGACCGGTGGCGTCTGGGAAATTTCGCCGGTGAACCTCCGGGCGGTTTCATCGATCAGCGCCTGGGTTACACCGGAACTATCCTTGAAATTTTCAGGTTCTTTTTCCAGGTCGTAGGTGGGCGTGGTGGCACCCAGGGTAAACGTGCCGGTGTATTCTTTCTCCTGTTTCATGTAGCTGTCGATCCGCTTGGTAAATTTTCCGGTGCAAAGAATGAGCAGTCCGGTGGCCAGCGGGTCGAGGGTGCCGGCATGTCCCACTTTGGCGTCCACGAGATCGCGGACCTTGCGCACCGCCATGGCGGAGGTCCAGGTATAAGGCTTGTCGACCAGCAGCAGTTGTCCGGTTTCAAAAATATTTTCCATCAGCAGTAATAAGCACCTGGGATGCAGTGGCGCGAAATTATCATATTCGGTGCAGAAAGTCGAATTACTGTTCTTCGTTTCCTGATCGTCTACCGTAGCAACTGCCAATCTGGGAAGAAGCATGCCGAGCGGCGCCGTTGCCGGGCATTGATATCCTGATGATGATGCGCCGGGAAGGAACGCTACCATAATGGAATAATCCCGAGCCCGTTGATACTCGGTGCTCGTAGAGATCCTTCGCCGCTGCCATAGCTTGTTGATATCAGGAATACTTGCGGGCACGGCGCTGGATGACAGCGTGATGTATTTGTGTATGCCTTTGCGCCCGATGAGTTATTATATATTGCTCAGGACCTCGAACGGGCCTGTGAGCCGAGATAATATCCCATCAGGATGCCGATAAATAAAGTGCCTGCGATCACCGCGATTTGAATTGCCATACTAGCCGGATTTGCAGTAAATATGGAAAGCCACCTCGCCTGTTGGCTGGATGGCTTTTCATTTTACTCAGGAATAATTTTGATGCGCTGTTAAAGGGGCTGAGTACGTCTTACGGTTTCAAGGGGTAGGGGTTAAAAGGGGTTCGGTTTTCAGGAATTCGGATCTGGTTTTCGGTTGGATTTGGATTTTCTTACTTGCTGATACAAAGATGCATCAAACACCGGCTTCCAGAGAATCGTTTCGATGAACAGCCGCTTTTGGGCGATAAAGGGGAAAGGATGTTCGATAAACGGAGATCGGGTGCTTCGTGCGGGCTTCAGATCTCCCTTCTCTCTTTGATCTCGAGGTATTTGTTCACCACGTTCACCGTAAGTTTATCCGGCGCCGTGAGCAGGGCAATGATGCCATACCGCTGCAGTTCCTTGACGATGAGTTTTTTCTCGAGGATGAATTTCTCCGAGATCACCTTCTCGTAGAGTCCCTCCATATTGAGGGGCGACTGATCGGCCATCTGGGTAAGCGGTGTATTTTCAAAAAATACCACGAGCAACAGGTGCTTGCTGGCAATGCTGCGCAGATAGGGCAACTGCCGCCTGAGGGAATCCAGGGATTCGAAATTGGTGAACAGGACCAGCAGGCTGCGCTGGTTGATCCGCGTTTTGATGAGGCTGTGCAGGGGCGCATAGTCTGTTTCGGCGAATTTTGTTTGCAGGTTATACAGCGAATTCAGGATACTGTTCATCTGGAAAGACTGATGGCTGGCCGGCAAAAAATCGCCGGTCTTTTCAGCAAAACTGATCAGCCCGGTTTTGTCCTGTCTGGCGAGCGCAACGCCTGTCA
>CAZZYD010000023.1:10656-22492 GCA_964658175.1 uncultured Puia sp.
TCCAGCAGGGTCAATCCGTAAAACGGCATTTTCATCACCCTTCCTTTATCGATGACGCAATAGATCTGCTGGCTTTTTTCATCGGTATAACTATTGATCATCAGCTGCCCCGCATTCTTGGCGGTTGCACGCCAGTTGATGCTCCGGATGTCATCGCCATTGACAAAATCCCGGATCTGTTCAAATTCCATGCTGCTGCCACTCCTCCTCACTTTTCTCAGATTGGCGCCCCCCTGGTTTGAAAAATGCGCCTGAAATTCGAACTGGCGCAAAAACAGAAAAGAAGGATAGACCCGCGCCACCTGTTTGTCGCCGATGATCTTGCGACGGACCACGAAGCGGAAGGGTCCCTTGACAAAAGCGTTGATGGCATGAAAAATATATTCTCCGCGCTGGGTGGGCCGGATATTGTAAGAAGTGGTTTTTGTCTCGCCCGCACGCAATTTCTCTTTCAGTAAAAAATCCCGGATCTGCAGCTGGTCGGGCAGTTCGTCGATCACGCGCAGATTGATCCGGAAGGGATAATGGTTTGTGATTTCAAGACCGATGCTGTTGACATCGCCGTTGCTCAGCCGGTCAGGCAGCAGCCTCCGGATGAGTATGGGATTGCGCTGCCGGAACAGGAGGATATAGTCAACGATGGAGAGCACCACAATAAACAGCAGGCCGATCAAAGCAATATTGAACAGGACGGGCAAACCATAGCTGAGGACCAGGCACACGATCACCGCCGCGAGCGAAATATAAAAGCGGCGGCTGAAAAAAAGCGAGCGGTAGAACCTTTTGAGCAATTATCGGGGAATTTCGATGGACTGAATAATTTCGGCGATCACGTCATCGGTGGATCCGCCCTCCATTTCTTTTTCGGGTGTCAGCACCAGCCGGTGGCGAAGCACGGACGGCGCCACGTAGATCACATCTTCGGGTGTAATGAAATCGCGCCCCCGCATGGCGGCAATCGCCTTGGCGGCGTTCATCAGTCCGATCGACGCACGGGGCGATGCGCCAAGATAAATATTTTTATGCCCGCGGGTGGCCGCTACGATGGAGATCATAAAACGAATCAGTTTTTCCTCCACATGGATGCCGTGTACCTGACCGCGCAGGGCGGCAATGGTCGCGGCATTCAGGACCGGCTTTACTTCATCGCTGAGGTGTGCGCCTTTTACCTGGTGATGTTTCAGCACCACTTCATATTCCTGATCCTGGTCGGGATAATCGACTTTGATTTTAAAAAGAAAACGGTCGAGCTGCGCTTCGGGCAGATGATAGGTGCCTTCCTGTTCAATGGGATTCTGGGTGGCGATCACCAGGAACGGATCTTCCATTTTAATGGTTTGTCCGTCTGCGGTGATCTGTCTTTCCTCCATCACCTCGAACAGGGCAGCCTGCGTTTTGGCCGGCGCCCGGTTGATTTCATCGATGAGGACGATATTGCTGAATATAGGTCCCTGCCGGAACTGGAAAACGAGTTCTCGCGGATTGAAAATGGATGTGCCGATCACATCGCCCGGCATCAGGTCCGGCGTAAACTGAATACGGGAGAACCGGACGGCAATGGCGCGGCTGAGCAGTTTTGCGGTAAGGGTTTTGGCTACGCCCGGCACGCCTTCGATCAGTATATGTCCGTCTGCCAGGATGCCGGCCAGCAACAGTTCGATCATCTTCTCCTGCCCTACGATCACTTTTCCGATTTCGAGTTTTAAGGCATCCACCTGTTTGCTAAATTCCTCCAGATCGGTGCGCTCCGCAAATAAATTATCTTCCATATATCATTTTTTATAAAAAATCTCCATTTGTTTCTGCAGGTTCATCAGGTCCGCATCCGAAGGCGATGCGTTTTGCTGCACGGCATGCATTGAATTCATGAGCTGGTCAACGGTGTCCCGCCCGAAACCGGATTTCGCTGCGAGCCGGCTTGCAAACTGATCGTCGGGTGTGGTACCGGCCAGGCGGTACTTCGAACGCACCTGTTCCATAAAAAAAACGATCATCTTGTCTGCGAGGTTCCGGTTATTTTTCTGCTGGTAGTATAAGCGCCCGATGGTCCTGACAAATTCCACCGAGGAGTTGGCGAGCGGTGGTATGATCGGAATTTCGCGCTGCCGCCGTTTGGATTCGAACAGAAAAATCAGGGCGAACAGGGCGATCAGCAACCAGAGTGCCCAGTTCAGCGCCCGGTTCTTCAACAGGAAATCAAAAGAAGAGAAATTCCTGTAGTGGAAATGACGGAAGTAATCATCCCACCGTACGGTTTCGATCGTGGGTGACAGATACGACAAGGCGCTCTCGTAATACCGGCGGTTGTTTTTATGCACCAGAAAAAAATTGGTGAGGGAGTACGGATTGAGGGAAAGATAGATGGCGCCGCCCCCATTGTACCGGATGCCGATAAAATCGGGACGGCCGTAGGCGTTCCATCCAAGGACATTGCAGTATTGCGAATCAATTTTATTGAAATAGGCGGCCGACAGATATCCCGGATAGGTAAACGGCAGCGAATCTTTGGTGACCGGCTGAACCAGGCGGATGACAGAATCGGTGGCGGGAGCCGTGGAATCCCAGCGAAGAAATTCTTCGCTCAATTTCAGTTTGGCCAACAGGGAATCACCGATCCTGAAGGATGAAATAAAAATCTGGTTTCCGTGCGACACATAATTGATCAGGGCGTTGATATCGTCTGAGTCGGGTATGAAGCGGGTGTTGACAATGATATACGCTTCGCGATTTTTGCCATTGGAATCGGCGTTGTTCTCATCGTAACTGAAATAAACGGGCCGCTTACTGTTCACCACTACGCCCGCATGCGGGAAAACCGATTTCAGGTGATCATAGGCAAAGGATACACCGTACGGAATTTTGTCATTGCGCCAGATGGTCACCCGCGGATCGATGCGCTTTTCCCGGCTACCACAGGAAACGATCGCGAGTGCGCAAAAGATGGTCAGGATAATATGCAGGATATATTTCTTCAGGAAGACAGGGTTTGGTAAGCTTTGGTAAATCTGGGTTGCAACTGTTCGAATTGCGTGGCAGACAGTGGAAATCCGCCATAGAAAACATATTCATAGGCCCGGCGCAGATAGCGGAAGGAACTGCTGCCTGCGTGTTCGCTGAATATGGATTCCGGCGCATCCGGAAATTTATCCTGCGCCATGGAAAGCATTTTTAAATACATGAAACGGACCGCCGCCGCCCAGTCTTCTCTTTTCAATGCCCTGCTGATCTCTTCGTCGAGATCCAGGGCGATCGTGCCCGCCAGCTGCTCCTGTACGGCTCTTTTGTTCCTGCTAAAACGAAACAGGGTGAATCCGTTTTCCTGCCAGGTGCGGACGAGCACGATGATGATCGCGGAAACAAACAGGAAATAAAAAGTATACCGAAGCCCCCGGCCGTATTTCGTTAAGAATTTCCCCAGCCAGTCACCGGATCCGTCATTCCGTTTTACGTCGCGCCTGCGCCAGTATTCCGGGTCGTTCGCATAGGCATATTTTGGATCGGCATGGGATGCGCGCACTGCGCTGTCGGAGATCATTCGCAACACCGGCGTTTCAATCGTGTCGGGAACAGATACAGCCGGTTCGGCATCGGCTTTTACCGTATCTGAGGGCGACTGTTCCGTGGTAGCGGAATCCGGCTGCTCTTCAGTATCGGATTGCGCCTGGACAACACCGAAAAAAAACAAAGTGCAAAGCAGGAGGCTTCCTGCTTTGGATAAAATAATTTTCGATATGGTGCGCCCGATCATTGTACGGGTGGTTCAGGGATTTGTGCAGACTGACGGGTAACCCTGATCGGATATAGTATGAAGTACCAGATGATAAAGGCAAGCGATGCTGAGAGGATGCTGATGCTGAGCCAGATCGGCATGGTCGAATAGCGGGTGACGAACCCTTCCAGAAATGCGGCACAGATAAAAACCGGAATCAGCCCGATCATCATTTTAAATCCGTCCCGGGCCCCGCGCTTGAGGGAATGGATGCGACTGAACGTGCCGGAAAACAAAAATGCTTTTCCCAATACCAGTCCGGCCGCGCCGGCGATGATGATGGCCGATATTTCAAGTGTGCCGTGTATCCAGATCACGAGCACCGATTTCCAGCCAAGACCCTTGGAGAAAAAATAGTACTGGAAGGCACCGAGCATCACCCCGTTGGTAAACAGCAGCCAGACCGTCCCGACACAGGCCAGGATGCCGGCCACAAAAATGAAGAAGGAAACTTTGATATTGTTCAGCGCGATCTCCACGAACATATTCAACTGGTTACCGCTTTTATACACCCCGAACGGGTCTCCCTTCGAAATATTTTCTTCGGTCTGGTCCACATATCCATCGCCGAGCACACCACGCACAAAAGTCTCGTCATGGGCAGCGGAAAAGGCCGCCATCAGCGCGAACAGCGTAAAAATGATAAAGGCATACAACAGTTCTCGGTGGTATTTCCGGATCACGAGCGGCAACTCCGTTTTCCAGAAGCGGACGATGCGCGAGGAGTTCTCTTTTTTATTTTTGAAGATGCCGAGATAAATGCCCGAAGCCAGGGCATTTAGGTAAGTGGTCACCTTACTGGAGGGATAAAACGTGCGGGCATATCCGAGGTCGTTCACCAGTTCATTGAAGCGGTCGGCAAGTTCATCGGGATCGCTGGTCGTCTCCTCCTGGTACCTGCGCCATTTGTCGATATTTTTCCGGATGAAAGAACCTTCCCGCACAAAAAGTTTACATTTAAGTCTAAATATAAATAAAAAGCGACAACCCTGCGATGAGCACCATCAAACTGGAAACAGGTTTTAATATCGAGGTCGATTTTGCCGTGGCGCCTTTTCACCGCCGCATGTTTGCCTGGTTCATCGATCTGATGGTGATTTATTTCTATAATCTCCTGCTGAGTAAATTATTCGGCACCACCATCCGGGAAAGCCTGGTACAAAAGGAATGGGTGTATATCCTGCTGAACCTGCCCATTTTATTTTACTATCCCGTCTCGGAATTCTTCAGCAACGGCCGAACCATCGGCAAACAACTGATGGGCATCCGCGTGATCACGAGCGAAGGCGGCCAGGCATCCCTGAGTCAGTATGGCCTGCGCTGGATCTTTCGCTTCATCGACTTCCCCACCTGGATCTTTTTCGCCATCTTCACCCAGGAACTCCCCTGGTGGTGCAGCATTTTCTTATTGTCGGGCATCGCCTGCGTCATTTTCTCTGAAAAATCACAGCGCATCGGCGACATCATCGCCGGCACCATCGTGATTTTTACACGCCACACGAATTCCTGGAAAGACACGGTGTTCACGGAACTGGAAACAGACTACAAACCCCTGTATCCCCAGGTGATGAAACTGAGTGACAAAGACATCAACTCCCTGAAGGCTGTCATAGAAAATACCCGCAAGTCAAACAACCACGACCTGGCTTTCCGCATTGCCGAACGCATCAAGACAAAGTTCCACATGCAGAGCAGCCAGGATGCCATCGACTTCCTGGAGACGCTGCTGAAAGATTACAATTATTACAGTGCGGTTTAATGAACAAACAATCTGGCGATCACGGCAAACACCAGGATGAGTGCGTAAAAGCCAAGTAGGATGATCGTGCAAATCCCGTAAAATTTAAACATGGATTTGAGATTCTTGAACGCATCTGCCAGCACGAGCTGATCGTTGGAAGCCAGTGCCGCTTTCATCTTTGCTGAATACCGGTACAGGTAGATGCTTGGCATCAGGGCGATGATGCCGATCCCTACATACATTACGGTAACCAGAATACCCAGTCCGCGACCGGCGCCTTCCAAACCGCTGTACTGCGAAAACATGATCGTCGACATAAACGTGCCGGCAAATAATCCGACAAGGATGATGAGGCCGCAAAAGATCATACCGATGATCGAGAGGAACTTGCCCCATTTCGCTGTTTGCGTGAGGTAAGCATTGACTGGCTGGTCTACGACCAGATCAAAAAGATTGGATGTTTCGGGTTCCATGTGTGGGGTTGTTTTATCTATGCAATAAAGCAAAAATTACCCAGAATCACAAGGTTTAGTATGCCCGGGCAAAGAGTACGCGCTGCGTGCTCGGCCTGCCGCTGAGGATGCAGGTACCGGTTTCCGCCTGATTGTCCAGCGGTATGCAGCGGATAGTGGCCTTGGTTTTTTCCTTGATGGCTTCTTCCGTTTCCGGTGTTCCGTCCCAATGCGCGGAAATAAACCCGGCTTTGCCGTCCAGCAGGGAAACGAATTCGTCCCAGCGATCGGCCCGGGTAATATGGGCATCCCGGAAATCCAGCGCTTTCCGGTACATCGCCTCCTGGATGGTTTCCAGGAGTCCGGCGATCGATTCCACGAGGCCATCCAGCGGATAAGATGCCTTCGCTTTCGTATCGCGCCGGGCCACTTCCACCGTACTGGATTCAAGATCGCGCAACCCGAGGGCGATGCGCACCGGCACGCCTTTCATCTCATATTCCGCAAATTTCCAGCCTGGCCGGTTGTTGTCGTTGTCGTCGAATTTTGCACGGATGCCGGCCTTTTTAAAGGCGTTCAGCAACTCATTCCCTTTCGCATCCAGCTGCTCATTTTTTTCGGCGCCTTTATAGATCGGCACGATCACCACCTGCACCGGCGCAATTTTCGGCGGCAGGATCAGTCCGTCATCGTCGCTGTGGGCCATCACCAGCGCGCCCACCAGTCGGGTGCTGACACCCCAGCTGGTCGCCCACACATAATCCAGTTTATTTTCCTTATCCGAAAATTTTACATCGAATGCTTTCGCAAAGTTCTGCCCGAGAAAATGGGAAGTCCCCGCCTGCAAGGCTTTGCCATCCTGCATCAGCGCCTCGATACAATAGGTGTCGATGGCGCCGGCAAAACGCTCACTGGCCGTTTTAACGCCCTTGATCACCGGCATCGCCATAAAGTTTTCGGCAAAGTCAGCATACACGTCCAGCATCTGCCTGCTTTCCGCCACGGCTTCGCTTTCCGTGGCATGGGCCGTATGTCCTTCCTGCCACAGGAATTCGGTCGTGCGCAGAAAGAGGCGCGTACGCATCTCCCACCGCACCACATTGGCCCACTGGTTGATCAGCAAGGGCAAGTCACGGTATGACTGTATCCAGGTTTTGTACGTATTCCAGATGATGGTTTCGCTGGTGGGCCGCACGATCAGTTCTTCTTCCAGCTTGGCCTCGGGATCAACGATGATGCCGCCGCCGTCAGGATCCGTCTTCAGCCGGTAATGCGTGACGACGGCGCATTCCTTGGCAAATCCCGCAACATGGGCAGCTTCCTTACTTAAAAAACTTTTTGGAATGAAAAGGGGGAAATAGGCATTTACATGACCGGTATCCTTGAACATCTTGTCCAGCGCATCCCGCATCATTTCCCATAACGCAAACCCATAGGGTTTGATGACCATGCATCCGCGCACGGCCGAATAGTCAGCCAGACTCCCTTTCACCACCAGGTCGTTGTACCACTGGGAATAATCCTCGGCCCTGCTTTTGATCTCTTTACTCATACTACTGTTAATTGTACGGTTCTCAACGGATTAGCCGAAGTTGATCTGTATCATTTTCGCGTCCGGAAAATGCGAACCGGCAGAATATTTTTGTACCTTTGTCAGGACGCGCAAAAGTAGTAACTTCAAACTGAATCGTCTAAAAGCTTTGCTATGAAACAGATCTTTACACTCCTCCTCATATCCTCCTTTTTCATCACCAGCTGTTCCACATATAAGAATAGCCAGACCCCCGACGATGTGTATTATTCTCCGGGCAAAGGCAATGTACAGGGCGATGGTTCAAACGATGGAAACAACAGCGATTATTACTCCACGGCCAATGATCAGTACGTGCGGATGCGCGTGCAGGACCCTGCCCGCTGGTCTTATTTTGACGATTACAACTACGACTACTACGGCGGCGCAAGCGCTTTCGGATATGGTCCATACTATGGTTCTTCTTTTTTCAGCCCGTATATCGGTTTCGGCTTTTTCAGCCCGCTGTCTTACTGGAACAGCTATTACAGCTGGAACAGTTTCTACAATCCTTACTATGGCGGTATCGTGGTCGTAAACGGCAAGGGCGGTTCCGCATATGGTTATACCAGCCTGCGCACTTTTAACCCGGCCAGCTACTCCAACCGTACCTATTACCGGAGTGCAAATGCGGCCAGTTTCACCACGCCCTACTCTTACGGACAAACCATCAGAAGAAGCTATAACAACCCGAACGCCTCTTATTACCGGCCGACATCTTCTTCCCGTCCGCAAAACAATAGCTTTTCACAACCCAGCCGCAGTTATTCACCTTCCACTTTTGGCACCGGCAACGGTGGTGGCAGTTTTCGTAGCAGCGGTGGCGGCGGCGGTGGCTTCAGCAGGCCGACACACCGGTAAGATTCTTTACTTTTGATGATGAAATTTTTTCTTCTCGCCAGTTTACTGTTGACAGGTATGTGTTTGCGTGCGCAGGTTCCGGAAGATGCGCTCCGGCTATCGTGGATCAATCCGAGTGGCAGCGCCCGTCAGCAGGCCATCGGCGGCGCGATGGGTTCCCTGGGCGGCGAAGTGTCGACGATGTTTATAAACCCGGCCGGTCTCGGTTTTTACAAGACCAGTGAACTCGTGCTCTCTCCCGGATTTCAGTTTATCAAAGACAATAGTCAGTTCCTTGGCAATAAGACGTCCGGCACCAATGTCAGCCGGTTCAATTTGGGCACAAGCGCCTTTGTATTCGGACAGGTGACCTCGCCGCACAGCAGCAATGCCTTTGCCATCGGCGTCAATCAAACGGCAAATTTCAACAGCGATATCACTTACCAGGGAAAAAACAGCAATAGCTCGGGCGCCGAACAATACGCCGAAGAACTGGCTGCTTCGGGACTCAACATCAACGATGCCCTCTCTTCCCCGTCGCTGTCCTACGGCACCCGCATGGCCCTGTACACCTATCTGATCGATACGGCGAGCGCAGGTGGCAACACCAATATCATCGCCCAGCCGGAAAAAGTACTTGCCGGAGGCGGTTATCTCAACCAGCTCAACCACCAGCATACCAGCGGCGGCATCACGGAAATCGGTTTATCCGTGGCCGGTAATTACAGCGACAAATGGTATATCGGCGCAACCATCGGGGTGCCGATCGTGAGCTACCGCCGGGAACTGACCTATACCGAAACCGACGGCAGCGGCAACCCCAACAACGATTTCAATGCCTATTCCTACCAGGAAAACTTTACGTCCAAAGGCGTCGGGGTCAATGTCAAACTGGGTACGATCTTCCGGCCTGCCGAAGACTGGCGCGTGGGGTTTGCCCTGCAAACGCCGACCTTCTATTCGCTGACGGACCGCATCAATGCCAAACTCGTTGCCAATACGGAAGGGTATCATGGCAGCGATTCACTGACGTCAGATGTTCTCGACCAGCAGACCGGAACCGTCAATTCCATCAAATACGAATTGCAGTCTCCCTGGAAACTCCTGCTGAGCGGCACCTATTTTTTCGGAACAGGAGAAGACACCAAACAGCAAAAAGGATTTATCACCGGGGATGTGGAATATGTTACGATCAAGAGCGCCCGTTTCCATACACCCTCCGATGACGACGGGGATTATTCAGACAACGGATATTATGACGGACTGAACAACACCGTTAAACACTATTACAAAAACAACCTGAATTTCCGCGTCGGCGCCGAAATGAAATTCAACACGCTGGCTGCCCGGGCCGGCTTCGCTTATTCCCTGACCCCGTATGCGCAAAATGATTTTAAGGCGAACCGCATGTATATCAGTGGCGGCCTGGGTTACCGCAACAAAGGCGTGTTTGTGGATCTCACTTATGTGGAAGGCATCGTGAAAGACGCCAGCTTCCCTTACCGTCTGGCAGACAAACCAAATGTGGTGGCCAGCGTTACCCAGCTGAGCGGCACGGTGGTGATGACCGTCGGATTCAAATTCTAAGATCGTCAAAAAACGAAGCGGGCCTCCACTCGATCAGCGGATCTTTCCTGAACCAGGTCATCTGTCTCTTGGCATAGTGCCGCGTATTCGTTTTTATACTGGCCACGGCGGTGTCGAGATCTGTCTTGCCGTCGAAATAATCAAACAATTCAGTATAGCCTACGGTGTGCAGGGCATTGAGTTGCCTGAAGGGCAGTAAGGACTCGGCTTCCGCCAGCAGACCCTGCGCCATCATATCGTCCACCCGCTGGTTAATTCTCGCGTAAAGCAGATCCATCGGCATTTCGATGGCGAATTTTCTGACCTGGAAGGGCCTGACCGCGCGCGGCCGGTTGCGGAAACTGAAAATCGATTGACCCGTGGAGCGTACAACTTCCAGCGCACGCATCACGCGCTGCGGATTTAACAATTCCCCCTTTGAAAAAAACAGGGGGTCTTCGGTTCTGATGAGCTGCTGCAGCCAGGAAAGGCCGTTTTGCTGATAGCCCGCCATGAGTTGCTCACGGATATGCATATCCGCAGGCGGGATATCATCGAGTCCTTCGCAAAATGCTTTCAGGTACAGGCCGGTGCCCCCGGTGAGCACAACCATGTCTTTCTTTTCAAAAATAGCCGCGGCCCATCCCAGTGCCCATTGCTCAAAGAGCGCCGCATTGACTTCCTGCTGTATGTTATTGGAATTGATAAAATAATGATGGACCCGCGACAGGTCGGCCGGGGCGGGTTTGGCCACGGCGATATTGAGTTCGGTGAAACATTGCCGGGAGTCGGCAGAGATGATCGCGGTTTGAAATTTTTCCGCCACCGCCAGGGAGGCGGCTGTTTTTCCCACGGCGGTCGGACCGGTGAGCAGGATGACGGTCTTGCCCTGCATTATTCCATGCTGAGTTCCTGTTCCTCATCGCCGGTGGCTTCCTCTTTTTCTTCCTCGTCGGCAGGATCCCCGGTTTCTTCTCCGCCTTCCACACTATATCCTTCGGCGCCTTTGTGCAGATCATATTTCTCTTCCACTTCCGCCAGCTTGTCGCCAATCAGTCCGCGCGTGCCATACTGGGAAGGTCCGATGCCTTCGGATTTGATGAGGGCCGGATATTCGAGCTTACTGTTTTCTTCTTTGGAAACATTGATCAGTTCCACCAGGAAAGACCAGTTCTTGACAAAATCGTAGATATAAACGAATTTCTGGTTGGGGTCTTTGATTTCGGAGCCGATGGGTGTTTCAGCCATCAGCAAGGGCGCGACCTTATAATCCTTATCATATTTTTCAAGCGAAATTTCCCGGCCCCGCAGCCAATGGTCATTGCTGCGAAAAAAAGTTGCTGCGTGCTTGCTGTCAAATTCATATGCTTTCAGGATCGCCGCATGGAGCTGCTGAAAAGACTGCGTATGCTTTATCGCGATATCCCGGTATACACTGTCATCCTCTTCAAAATACACCCTGAACTTCAAAACTGCCATAGAAACACGTTGATTGATAATGTCCGGCGACACCGGTTACCCAAAATTAACTTAAACCGGCAAAAGTTCCGCAAAAAGGCTCAGCGGACCGCTTTGAGATTCATGGCCGCCGCTTTTTCCATCATAAATCCATATGCCGCATCATAGCTGTTTTCGATCACGCCATCCAGAATCGCTTCGCGGATCATGTTTTTCAGGTCGCCCACGGCACGGGAAGGCCGGAGGCCGAAGGTTTCCATGATCATTTCTCCCGTCACCGGCGGTTGCCAGTTGCGGATACGGTCTTTCTCCTCCACTTCGTTGAGCCGCTCCCGCACCAGTTCAAAATTTTCGAGGTACCGTTTTACCTTTTGTTTGTTTTTTGAGGTGATGTCGGCGTTGCATAACATCATGAGCGCGTCGATGTCATCACCCGCATC
>CAZZYD010000024.1:0-22072 GCA_964658175.1 uncultured Puia sp.
TCCGAGCACGCATAGTAGCTTCCAAGCGTACCCAGCCGGCCCTGCAGACTGATGGGCGTGATGGGCATAAACCAGAGGATCTCTATGCCCATATCGCGCAGGCGCGGTAAATGGAATTTAAATGCGTTCAGCGTGCCCTCGCGGGTATATTGTCTGAGATTTACTTCGTAGATATTGGAATCCGCCAACCAGGGCAGCGGCTGAAAATGACCGTTCATGGGCGAAAGGTATAAAATCATAAAGATTTATCTTTGTCCGGATGAAAGTTTTCAATGTCCCCGCCAATTACAGAAGTCCGCTGATCCGCAGGATCAAGGAGCGGCGACGGCTGGACGACAAAATGAAAAAGGATTTCAGCCCCACACTCCTGGATTTTGGTCCCCTGCAGATTTTTCTCGCGCGTCATTTCGGATTCTGTTACGGCGTGGAAAATGCCATCGACATCGCTTTTCGGACCATCGACGAAAATCCGGGAAAGAATATTTTTTTACTGAGCGAGATGATCCACAATCCACAGGTGAACGACGACCTCAAAAAACTCGGCGTACGCTTTTTACAGGATACCAGCGGACAGGCGCTGATCCCGCTGGACACGCTCCGCGCGGATGATATCGTGATTACCCCGGCCTTCGGCACCAGCCTGGAAATGGATGAAGCCTTTCGTCAGCGGAATATCCAGACAGCACAATACAGCACCACCTGTCCGTTCGTGGAAAAAGTATGGAACCGCTCTGGGCAACTCGCCGCAAAAAATTTCACCGTCATCATTCACGGAAAACCCGGTCATGAAGAAACCCGCGCCACTTTCTCCCGGGCTGCTGCCGGCGGACCGGCATTGATCATTAAGGATATGGCGGAAGCCATGGTCCTCGCCTCTTTTATTTCAGGCAGCCGGCCGGCAGGTGAATTCGATCAGTATTTTAAAGGCCGTTACAGCGCAGGCTTTGACCCGGCCATCCACCTTCGCCGCATCGGTGTGGTCAACCAGACTACCATGCTCGCTTCGGAAACACAGGGCATCGCCGACTTCCTTAAAACGCAGATAACGAATTTGGAGACAGCGCCGGGCGATTTATCCACCGACCGATTTGCCGACACCCGCGACACGCTGTGCTATGCCACCAATGATAACCAATCGGCCGTGGCAGGCATGCTTCAGACGCCCGCTGATCTGGCGATCGTGGTGGGTGGTTATAATTCTTCCAATACTTCCCACCTGGTGGAACTTTGCGAGCTGAAGTTGCCTACGTTTTTTATCAGCGATGCTTCAAAAATCATAGCTGATGATGAGATCCTGCACTATGACCTGCATGCGAAAACAGAAATGCTCACCCGCGGCTTTGCCGGCAACCACCAGCCGGTGCGCATCCTGCTGACCAGCGGGGCATCCTGCCCCGACGCCGTCGTGGAAGGCGTGATCTACCGGTTGCTGGAATCCTATCCTGACGCCCGGCCGGTCACTGCCTTGTTTCCCGGCCCGGACGAGGAATAAGGATTTATTTTTTCAGCAACTCCAGCACAGCCGCTTCGATCTGCTGATCGCGACCCGCGGTAATGATATCCGGGGCATTGGTGACTTTGATATCCGGTTCAAGCTGGTGATTTTCCTGAAAATAATTTTCTCCTGCCGCGCGCCAGCCTCCCATCGGAATACCGAAACGCAACACCGGATCTATCTGCATTTCCCACCACACAAAAGTCCCGGTACCCGGTACGGGCATGCCCAGTGTTTTACCGGCATTCTTCAGCTTATACAATTCCGGAAACAAATGTGCGTCTGAATAATTGGATTCACCGATGAGCACGATCGATGGCTTGATCCATTTATCCTGCGGCTCATAGCCGATATATTGTCCGTGCGGAACGATGTCAAACGATTTCTTCCCATTCAAAAAATCGGATAACTGCTCGTGGATATTTCCTCCGCCATTGAAACGCGTGTCGATGATGATCGCCTGTTTGCCGATATTCCGGCCCAGCGCTTCTTCAAACACCGTGCGCATGCTCGCGTCGTCCATCGCGCGCACATGGATATAGCCGATCTTTCCTTTTGAAAGCGAATCGGTTTCCATCCTGCGCCGTTCCACCCAGCGTTTATATAATAATTCATTGGCTTCGGCACCGGATACCGGTTGCGTGGTTTCTTCCCAGCGCGCTTTGGTTGCCGGATCATACAGGGACAGCAGCGTCACCTTATCCGCCTTGCGGTTGAGCAACGCATAAAAATCAACGCTGTCAGTGAGCGGTTCGCCATCGATCTTTTCCAGGATTACGCCGGCGTGGATCTTCGTACCGGCCTTGTCGAGTGGTCCGCCCGGCACGAGTTCCGCAATACGCAGGCCGCTGCCGGTATAATTGTAATCATAAAAGAGGCCGAGGTCTGCGGTTCGATCACCGGTCGGAGCAGGGATCGGGCGGTAATAGCAACCTGTATGCGACGCGTTGAGTTCGCCGAGCATTTCGCTCAGCATTTCCGCGAAATCGAAATCGTTGTTGATAAACGGAATGAACTTTTTGTAGACTTCGTGATAGTAATCCCAGTCCACACCGCCGAGGTCGACCAGGATAAACTTTTCTTTCAGCTGCCGCCAGATATGTTCGAAGATGTATGCTTTTTCATCGCCGTCTTTCAGCGACATCTCGCCACCGATGGCCACGGGTTCGATCTTGCCGCTTTCGGCGTCAATCTTCAGGATCTTGCCATCGGCGAGCGCCACCAGGAATTTTCCGTCGTCGGACAGATCCATTGACACCATATGCGCGCCGATTTTTGCAAAAAGTCTGGTTTCCTTGCTGCGCAATTCCGTCATCCATATATCGTAGCCCTTTTCGAAACTGGTCAGGTAATACACTTTTTCACCGTCTTTCGACATCAGCCAGTCGATCGCATCCGATGTATGCGTGGTGAGTTTCATTTTACGATCCGGCAGATGGTCCCAGTCGATGATTATTTTCTTCACGGAATCTTCCTTCTTCGTTCCCTCTTTTTTATTCTTGTCTTTGCCGTCGGCGCCTTTTTTGTCGTCCTCCGCTTTTTTCTTTTCCTGTTCTTTCAGCAGGTCGAATTCGTCTTTGGACAGTTTGGCACGGTCAAACCCGTCTTTGGTAAAATAAAGTGCGAACACATCGGCGGTGGCGGGATAACCCGCCTGCTGGCGTGTCCCGTTTCGGTCAGTCCCCCAGATCATCGCCTTTCCATCCATGCTCCATTTCGGCGTCATGTCGTCGTAACCGCTCAGCGTCAGGTTGGTGATCTCACCTCCGTTCGCCGACACCAGTCCCACTTCGGGCGTCTGCACTCTTTCCGGTGGCCCGTAACTTACCAGGAACCACTTGCTGTCGGGCGACCATTGGTAATACTGATCCCCGTCCGCATAAGAATAATTTTTATCCGCCGGCATCACCACGCGGGTTTTGCGGCTGGCGAGATTGATCACTTTCAGGGTCTGCCTGTTTTCCAGATAGGCCACTTCCTTCCCATCCGGTGCGTAGGCAGGCTGGTATTCTTCTTCCGGTGTGGCGATGATGGTTTCTTCCTTGAGCACCGTGGATACGTAGAAATAGGGTTCTTCTTTTCGTGTGATGCTGAGCGAATAAATATTCCAGCTGTTATTTTTCTCCGCGGCAAAAAGCAGGGAACGGCCGTCCGGACTAAAGCTCACGCTTCTTTCCTGCCAGGGCGTATTGGTAATGCGTTTGGTGACGCCGCCGGTTACGCTGGTTACAAAAATTTCTCCCCGCACGATATATGCCACTTCTTTTCCATTCGGGGAAAGTTTCATTTCCGTGGCGCCTCCACTGATGGGAAGAATCTTATCAATCACGTATCTGCCATCTTCCGCGATGCGGATATCCACTTTTACGGGATCGGCACCTGGTTTTTTTGTATAGATCTCGCCATCATAGCCGAAGCAAAGTGTATTGTCCTTGGCATGGCTGAGAAAGCGGACCGGGTTCCTGCTGTAATGGGTAAGCGCCGTGCTGGCCGTGTCGGTAATGGCACTTTTAAAAATATTGAAGGAACCATTGCGTTCGCTAAGGTAATAGTAGTCCTTGTCATTGCTGTCGAAAACCGGATTGCGGTCTTCACCGGCAAAACTGGTCAGCTTATCGTATTTCCCGGATTTGATATCGTACAGCCAGATATCGCGGGCGATGGAAGAACTGTGATGTTTCCGCCAGTCGCTTTCGTATCCTTTGAGGTCGTGATAGATGATTTTATCTCCCGTGCTGTTCACCGTAGCGCTGATGGCGGGTACAGGGATCACCATGTTAATGCGGCCGCCTGTGACCGGCACGCTGTACAATTCAGTCATCAGTGAAATCGGAAACTGGGCGTTGGTCACGAGGTCCTGCCGGTTGGTGGAGAAGTAGATCGTTTTATCGTCGCCGGAAAAACTGCTTGGAATTTCCGCGCCGGAGAAAAAGGTGAGCCTGCGCGCTTCTCCGCCAGTGGCGGGCATCACGAATACATCGAAATTGCCGTAGCGGTCCGAAGCAAAGGCAATGTATTTTCCATCGTGCGACCACACCGGTGCATATTCGATGGAGGGGCTGATCGTGATCGGAATCGCTGTGCCCCCGGCGGCGGGTACTTTATAGATATCACCCTTGTAACTGAAGAGAATCGTTTGCCCATCGGGAGAAATAGCCGGATACCGCATCCACAGCGGATGATCCTGGGCTGTTGCCTGTACACAGAGGAACAGGCAAATAAACGCAGTGCGCAATTTGTTCATGACAGTAGTTGTATTTAAAATGATGGCTGACCTTATTGCATGGTGAATCCTTCGAGGAACTTCGTGTTGAAATCACCGCTTCGGAAACGGGCGTCGTTCATAAGTTGCAAATGAAAGGGTATGGTAGTTTTTATTCCTTCGATCACATATTCTGCCAGCGCGCGGTGCATGGTGTCGATGGCTTCGTCGCGCGTGCGGGCTACCGCGATAATCTTTCCGATCATGGAATCGTAATAAGGCGGGATGGTATAACCGGCATATACATGCGAATCCACGCGTATGCCGTGGCCGCCCGGTTGATGCAGGGTCGTGATGCGGCCGGGTGAGGGCCTGAAATCATTGTACGGATCTTCTGCGTTGATGCGGCATTCAATGGCATGCCCCTGCGGTTCGTAGTTGACCCCGCTGATGGTTTCCCCTGCGGCGATCTTTATCTGTTCTTTGATGAGATCGAAATTGACGACTTCTTCTGTTACGCAGTGCTCCACCTGGATACGCGTATTCATCTCCATAAAATAAAAATTCCGGTGTTTGTCCACCAGGAATTCGATCGTGCCCACGCTTTCGTACTGGATGGCGGAAGCGGCCTTGATGGCGGCTTTTCCCATCCGGTGCCGGAGTTCGGGGGTCATGAACGGAGACGGTGACTCTTCCACCAGTTTCTGGTGGCGCCGCTGGATGGAGCAATCCCTTTCACTCAGGTGACAAACGGTACCATACTGGTCACCGGCGACCTGGATTTCAATATGACGAGGTTCTTCGACAAACTTTTCGAGGTAGACCCCATCGTTTTTAAACGATGCCGCAGCTTCCGTTTTGGCCGTAGTATAGGCGCGTTCCATTTCCGATTCCTCCCACACCACCCGCATGCCTTTGCCGCCACCGCCGGCGGTGGCCTTGAGGATCACGGGATAGCCGATTTCGCGGGCCGTTCCTTTCGCCGCATCGAGACTTTCCACGAGTCCCTGTCCGCCGGGAACTACCGGTACGCCTGCGCGGATCATGGTTTCTTTGGCCGTGATCTTGTCTCCCATGGAATTGATCATCGCCGGCGTGGGGCCGATGAATTTGATGCCATGTTCTCCGCATATTTCTGCGAAGCGGGCATTTTCCGCCAGAAAACCATAGCCTGGATGGATGCCGTCGGCATTGGTGATTTCTGCCGCCGCCATGATGTGTGGAATATTGAGGTAGGAATCGGCGCTGGCCGGTTTGCCGATGCACACAGCTTCGTCGGCAAATTTCACATGAAGACTGTCCTTATCTGCGGTTGAATAAACGGCGACGGTTTTAATCCCCATTTCCCGACAGGTCCTGATCACACGTAGCGCAATTTCGCCGCGATTCGCAATTAAAATCTTTTTAAACATCTGGATAATTTGGAACAGTCGGACGGCTAAGAAGGTTCGACTAAAAATAAAGGCTGATCGTACTCAACCGGAGAAGCGTCTTCGACCAGCACCTTCACGATCCGGCCTTTCACTTCGCTTTCGATCTCGTTGAATAATTTCATCGCTTCGATGATGCAAACCACTTTGCCCGGTTCGATCTCATCTCCCACGGCTGCAAAAGTGGGCTTGTCGGGGCCGGAACTCCGGTAAAATGTACCGATCATCGGGCTTTTGATCGTAATCAGGTTATCCGTTACGGGCGGGGCTTCCACCGGCTTCTGTTTTCCGGCGGCGGGCGTGGAGCTACTGCGGCTTTCGGTAGCGGCCATCGGGTAGGCCTGCATCATTGGCTGACCCATCATCGGAGACGTAATCAGCTGCTGTACCGGTTCTTCTTTCTGTTTGACCGTAATTTTAAACCCCTTTTCCTCAATCGTTACCTCCCCGATATTGGATTTATTGATCAGCTTGATCAACTCCTGAACCTGTTTAAAATCCATTATAGTGGCGTTTACATTTTGAAATGGAAGACTAAGATAAGGATAAAGTTCTGAACGGGTTTATGCGTAAAAAGCGGAAAATCAATCTTTGACCCTTTCCACATACTCCCCGGTTTTGGTATTGATGCGGATGCGCTCACCTTCATTTACGAAGAGCGGCACATTCACCTTGGCACCGGTTTCCACCGTGGCCTGCTTGAGCGTACGGGTAGCCGTATCGCCCTTTACGCCCGGTTCGGAGTAAGTGACTTCCAGCACGATCTTGTCGGGCAGTTCCACGCTCATGTGCAGATCGCTGTCGGTATTCACCAGCACAGACACCACCTGTCCTTCTTTCAGGAATTGCGGTGCGTCCACGAGGGTTTCTGCCATCGCGATCTGCTCGAAACTTTCGTTGTCCATGAAATTATATCCCGTATCGTCTTTGTAGAGATACTGAAACTCCTTGCGTTCGATGCGCACGGGATAGATATTATCGCCGCTGTTCCAGCTCTTTTCAAAACTTTTAGTGTTGTCGACGCCTTTGAGTTTGGCCCAGATCTTTGCTCCGGCGCGGGCGGTTTTATTTTCTCCGAAATCCACTACGGAATATAGGCTTCCGTCCAGTTTAATAATCAATCCCCGGCTGATATCGGCTGTTGTTGCCATGAATGAGCGTTTAAATGTTTTCTTTAAAGGCCGACAAAACTAACGGTTTTTAGTGTTTTTCCAATTTTAAGCAGAATATATACCGGGTCCTGCGCTTATCCATTCATGGATTTATTGACGATCAATTATGACCATGGCTTATTTTCGATTAATTTTACGAAAAATCCGAGCATGAAAAAAGTGTTGATTGTGATCGCTTCATTCGCCTGTTTCAGCGGTTTGCATGCCCAGTCCCCAGTGGTCCAAACGGCCGGGGTCACTGAAGCGCCTTATCTGCGTTTCCCCACCATCCCGCCTTTCCGGTTGCTGAAAGTGGACAGCAGTTCGTATTATACCAAGGATGACCTGAAGAAAAACCGCCGCACGATCATCATGTTTTTCAGTCCGGATTGCGAACATTGCAAGCACCAGACGCGCGACATGCTGGGGGATTTCAGCAAATTCAAGGATATCGAAATCGTGATGGCGACTTTCCAGCCGTTTACTGAAATGAAAGAGTTCTATGCTTATTTCCGGATTGCAGACCACAGCAATATCAAGATGGGACGCGATGAGAAATATTTCCTGCCCCCCTACTATAAAATGCAGAGCCTGCCGTATATAGCGCTGTACGACAAGAAAGGAAACTATATCACGCATTTTGAAGGCAACCAGAAAGTGGACACCATCATCAACGCCTTCAACGGCAAATGATCAATTACCTTTACCGCCTTTCAGCATATTCACTTATTATTTCAATTAAATAAATGTTCCGATGAAAGTTACCATAGTAGGTGCAGGCGCCGTTGGCGCAACCTGTGCCGATAATATCGCCCGCAAAGAACTGGCCGAAGAACTCGTATTGCTGGACATCAAGGAAGGCGTTGCAGAAGGCAAGGCACAGGACATGATGCAGACCGCCGCGCTCCTGGGCTTTGATACCCGGATCAGCGGAAGCACCAATGATTATTCCAAAACCGCTGGCAGCCAGGTGGTAGTGATCACGTCCGGTCTGCCCCGCAAACCAGGCATGACCCGCGAAGAGCTCATCGGAACCAATGCGGGCATCGTAAAGGGCGTTACGGAAAACATCCTCAAACATTCTCCCGACGCCATCATCATCGTCATCAGCAATCCCATGGATACGATGACCTACCTCGCCCTCAATTCCACCAAACTGCCCAAACACCGCATCATCGGGATGGGTGGCACACTGGACAGCGCCCGGTTTAAATACCAGCTCAGCGTACACCTGGGCTGCAGCCCATCGGATCTCAATGCGCTCGTCATTGGCGGCCATGGGGATACCACGATGATTCCCCTCATCCGCTTCGCCACCTGGAACAGCATTCCCGTTACTTCGCTGCTTTCAGAAGAAAAACAAAAACAGGTGGTTGCCGACACGATGGTCGGCGGCGCCACGCTCACCAAACTCATCGGCACGTCTGCCTGGTATGCCCCCGGCGCCGCCGGTGCCGCCTTGGTGGAAAGCATTTTGCGTGATGAAAAGAAATTATTCACCTGCTGCGTAGCCCTCGACGGCGAATATGGTCAGAAAGATATTTGTCTCGGCGTACCGGTGACCATCGGTAAAAATGGCTGGGAAAAAATTCATTCATTCGATCTCGACGAAAACGAGAAAGCACTGTTCGCAAAAAGCGCCGAAGCGGTGCGCAGCATGAATGAAGTATTGAAAACACTCTAGCAGCAATTGTCCGCAGGCCATCGCAACCTGCGGACAATTGCCTATGGCGTCCGCCGTAACCGGCTCGTAACAAGGCAAACTTGACAAACCCATCTCCTTGTACTACTTTTAACAGACATTTCCCGCCGTACCCTCCCGCACATCCCCTATCCAGCGAAAAGTCTTTTACATCCTATCGCAATTCCCTAATCCGATTGGTATGCGAGTTTCCGGACTTTTTTGCTTTCTCATACTCTGCTGGCAATGCGTTTTTGCCCAGGAAGACCCCGTTTTCCGAAAACACAATCCGAAAATAGATCCTACCCTCAATCCTTATGTCAATACCCGGATCAATCCGGACAGCAACCGCTCGATCAATCCCAACTACAACTGGAATATGAATCCCCTCCAGGACCGGGATGTGAATCCATCCAGCAACACGGCCATCAACCCGATGAATAACCTGCAGCTCAATCCGCAGACCAACGAGATCCTCAATCCCGTTTTCATGAAAAGCCTGCAACCGGCCAATGTGACCTGGAACGGGCTTTTTATTTTTAACGGGAACAATGATATATTCGGATATGTATCGGTGGCCACACAGAATGTGATGGTCTGCTTCGATAACAACGGCACCTGGAACGGCTATTTTGTAAAAGCCGGTCCTTCGATGTATAATTTCTTTACCGTGCCGGGCATCTGGACGGGCATGTTTCTTTGTTACGACAGTTATTCAGGCTATAACCTGTTTGACAAATCGGGCAAGTGGACAGGCATGCACATTAAATAATGAAAAAAAAGACCATGATCAAAAATCTACTCCTGATCGTCTCCTTCCTGATCATTGCCGTATCATCTGCCGCTGCGCAGGCACTGGAAAGCCGGCACGACCCGAAATTCGATTCGAACCTCAGCCCTACCCAGAATGGGGTGATCAATCCGGAAAAGAATTCCAACATCAATCCCCGGTACAACTGGAACATCAATCCGGCCAAGAACAACGACGTCAATCCGCTGGACAACAGCACCATCAACCCGCTCAATCATTTTGAGCTCAATCCCGATGTGAACAAATCGCTGAACCCGATGTACCACAACGAGTACCACCCGCGCAATCCAAGCTGGAAGGGCTTGTATCTTTTTAATAAAAGCGACGAACTGATCGGCTATGTATCGGTAGCCACCCAGCAACTCATGCTCTGCTTCGACAGCAACGGCGAATGGACCGGATTTTTCGTACGCGCCAGCAATTCCAGCGGCATCTATAATTTTTTTGACGTGAAAGGCGTATGGACGGGAAAATACCTTTGCTTCGATTCGATGGCGGGTTATAATTTATTTGACAGGGACGGCAACTGGACCGGTCAGCACGTTAAATAATCAGAGCCGGGCCTTGATGCGTTCCAGGACACTGGCCGCCGATATATTTTCCATGCACTTGAAATGCTTTCGCGGACAGCTGTCGTACCCGATTTTGGAACAGGGGCGGCAACTGAGCTTCTTTACCTCGAGGATATCATAGGGCGCCTGCGACCCGCTCTGGCCGCTGAAATTACTGCCGTAATAAGGATACATGCCAAAGGCCGGCACGGTATTGCCCCAGAGGGAAATGACGGGTCTTTTGAAGGCGGCAGCGATGTGCATCAGCCCGGTATCATTGGTCACGATCATTTTGGCTCCGCGTACCAGGTCCGCCGATTCATTGAGTCCGAATTTTCCGCAGGAATTATAAATCTTGATGAGATCGCTGGCCGCGATGCGGTCGCCCTCGTCGGCATCTTCCAGCCCGCCGAGCAATACGATCGGGTGATCCAGCATCTCGCAGAGCTCTTTGACCTTATGAAAGGGATATTTCTTGGTATTGAGCGCTGCACCGATCACGATACCGATATAACCGGCCTGGTGGGAAGTCGGGAGATCCGTCGTTTTGATTTTATCTTCTTTCGAAATAAAGTAATCGAGGCCAGCCCCGTCATTCTTTACGCCGAAATGCGCCACCGTTTCCAGGTACCGGTCTACGATATGGATATGCGGCAGCAGGTTGATTTTAAAATTCGTGAGGATCCACTTCTGGATATTGAGTTTGTGAAAGGCATATGATTTTACTTTGAGCGCGTCTTTCACTTTCATCGTGCGCAGGTTGTTGTGCAGGTCGATCACATAGTCGAATTTTTCGCGCTTGAGCTCGAGGAGTACCGCCTGCAGGCTCTTCTCCAGGTAATGAATTTTATCGAGGTAGGGATTGGCAGCGAGGATGGGCTGAAAATTGGATTTCGTCAGAAAATGCACTTCTGCACCGGGCACCTGCTTTTTCAGGCAGCGGATCACCGGCGTTGTCAGCACAATATCACCTATGGAAGAAAACCGGATAATTAGAAATTTCATAATCAAACATAACATTAAAGCCACCCTAAGTGATTCCCCTTATGCCTATACCGGTTCGATGTAGTCCAGGTCTTTACCAAAGGTTTCATCCGTCTGGGCCAGACTGATAAACGCGATGACGAACACCACGACCCCGGTTATTTGTCCGCTTAAAAGATAAGACATCTTAAAATGATCCTGTAAGAATACAAAGAACAGCGATACGAGGAACAGCGAACCGCGTGCCATATTGGGCGCGGTGGTGGCAACGGTGGCGCGGATATTGGTTCCAAACTGTTCCGCGGCCATCGTGACGAACATCGCCCAGAAACCCGTACCGAATCCTAAAAATGCACATACGATATAGACCGTCGAGGCGGATTGCCCGTACAGGTTAAAATACCAGACTGCAGCGCACAATGTGATGAGGTGAAAAATGAGCAGCGAAATCTTCCGGCTCTTCAGCCACTGACTCAGCAGGCCGATGAGGACGTCGCCGACGGCGACGAATATATAAGCAAACATAACGGCCTTTCCGGGATCGACCACGCCGCGCACATTCATTTTTGCGGCAAAATTATTTGAAAAGCTCACCAGAATCCCGATCACATACCAGTTGGGCAGAGCAATCAGGATAGACGTCAGGTATTTTTTCCAGCGCCCTTTTGTAAAAAGCATCGAGATATTTCCCTTACTCACCGTTTCCTTATGTTCGATATTTCTGAACATGCCTGATTCCAGTACGCCGATCCGGAGAAAGAGCAGGCAGAAACCGAGTCCGCCGCCGATAAAATAACAGATCCTCCATCCGGAACCATCCGGATGAATAAAAAATTTGCTCACAAAATAGGCGAGCACCGCGCCGGAAAGTCCGATCCCGGCTACCAGGGAGGTGGCGATGCCTCTTTTTTCTTTTGGCATCAGCTCGCTCACCAGCGTGATCCCGGCGCCCAGTTCGCCCGCAAGGCCGATGCCGGTGATGAACCGGATCAGCGCATACTGGTTAACGGTATGAACAAATCCGTTGGCGATATTACCGAGCGAATACAGGATGATGGATGCATATAATACTTTCAGGCGGCCTTTTTTGTCGCCCAGGATACCCCAGATAAAACCGCCCGTGAGCAGGCCGAGCATCTGGATATTGATGATCCACAGGCCGTCGTCGGAAATCTGTTTCGGATTCAATCCCAGATTTTTCAGCGAAGGCACCCGGATGATGCTGAACAGCAGCAGGTCGTAGATGTCCACGAAATAACCCAGGGCCGCCACGATCACGATGAGGCTGAACAAACGGGGTGGTTTGATGGCGGGGAGGGTGCTCATTTTTGATCGGGATGGGTGCTGGCCTTTTTACCAAAGAAAATTTTGTAGAGTACGGGCAGGGTGGTGATCAGCACAATGACGATCACGATCACTTCCAGGTGTTTTTTCAGGTCGAAGCCGAATTTATCCATGAACAATATATTCAGGTAGTGACCGCCCACAAGCATCAGAAATACCCAGGCCACACAACCGATGATATTGTAGAACATGAATTTCTTTTTCTCCATCACTACGATGCCTGCGATGATGGGGGCAAATGTGCGGACGATGGGCAGGAAGCGGGCAAATAAAATAGCCTGCCCGCCATGCTTGTCGTAAAACGCCTTGGCATCGAACAGGTATTTTTTCTTGAACAGCCAGTTATCGGGGCGTTGAAAAAGATAGGTGCCGCTTTTTTTCCCGAACCAGTAGCCGAGCAGATTCCCCGCGATCCCGCAGATGGAGATCATGATCCAGAGCGCTGCCAGGTTGAGAAAATCAGCGCCCAGGCCGCCGGGTATCAGGCTTTCTATCAGCTTCTGGCTGTAGATGCCTGCCACAAAGAGCAGGCTGTCGCCGGGCAGAAAAAAGCCGACCATCAATCCGGTTTCGGCAAAAACGATAAACAGCAGGACCCAGAGACCGCCATTATTAATGTAAAATTCAGGATTGAGCAGGTCTTTAAAAGTGATGGCAATAAGTTCATGCATAATTCGCGAATTGTCAATCAATGACTGGCAGTTGGGGTTGAATCCGCCAAATTAAGGATTATTCGGCTAACACACCTTCCATCTTGCTTACTACGGCAGTGGCCAGGCTATTGCCCACGACATTGGTGGCGCTCCGGGCCATATCGAGGATCTGGTCGATGCCCAGCAACAGCAACAAACCCTGTTGCGGAATATTAAACAGGGAGAGCGTTCCCGCCAGCACCACCAGGCTCGCCCGCGGCACCCCGGCGATGCCCTTGCTCGTGAGCATGAGCACCAAAAGCAGACTGAACTGCTGCGCCAGCGGCATGTGCATGCCATAAGCCTGGGCGATGAAGAGCGCCGCAAAGGAAAGATAGAGCATGCTCCCATCGAGGTTAAATGAATATCCGAGGGGCAAGACAAAGCTCACAATTTTTTTGGGGCAACCGGATTTTTCAAGTTCTTCAATAAGTCGGGGGAAAGCCGCTTCCGAGCTGGCCGTACTGAAGGCCAGCAGGATCACGTCTTTGATATTTGTCATGATCACAAATACTTTTTTCCCGATGAACAAAGCAGTCACCAGCATCAGCAGCAGCCAGAGGATCAGGATGGCCGAATAGAAAACCAAGAGAAATTTTCCATACACGAGCAGCATCGTGGGGCCTTTCGCCGCCAGGATCGCTGCGATGGCGGAGAAGGCTGCCAGCGGCGCAAATTTCATTACATAACCGGTGATGGTCAGCACGATGTCGACCACTGCCTCGAGTGCGCGGATCACGATTTTTCCCTTTTCACCCACGGCGGCCGTGGCCACGCCAAAAAAGATCGAGAAGACCAGGATCTGAAGAATTTCATTCTCCGCCATCGCCTGAAAAAAACTGGTGGGGAAAACATGGATGATAAAATGATGGAAAGACAAGGCGCCGGTGTCGACGGCCTGTGTGGTGGGGACGATGGCGGGCAGTGGCAGTTTGAGGTTGGCGCCGAGCTGGGTGATGTTCATGATGACGAGCCCCAGCAACAGCGATAAAAGAGAAGCACCCACAAACCAGCCGATGGTTTTGATACCGATGCGGCCCACCGTTTTCACATCCCCCAGTTTGGCAATGCCCGTTACCAGCGTGGCGAATACCAGGGGCGCGATGATCATTTTTATCAGCCGGAGAAAAACTTCGGTGATGATCGAGGCGCCCTTGTCAAAACGCCGGATCCAGTTTTCCGACACCTGCCCGTGGATAAGCAGTCCCGTTAGTATGCCCGCCAGCATGGCAATGAAGATCCAGCCGGTGAGGTTGATTTTTTTCATGTCAGACAAAATGATCCTGCAAACAAGCCATTATTTATGATCTGACAAAACTTTTGGATCGCCTGAGCAGGGTCAAAAAGAATTAATCCGATATTAAATATTTGTTTACTTTACGACCGTATTTTACGAATGATATCAAGTAATATATACGTTAAACTAACACTATGAGTCTCTTCAGAAAGAAATCACTTGATATGTTGCTGGCACAGGCAGGAGACGCGGAGAAAGGACTGAAACGCACGCTCGGTGCCTGGAGCCTGATCGCCCTTGGTATCGGCGCAATCATCGGCGCCGGTTTGTTTGTGAGAACAGCCGCTGCCGCCGGCGGTCATGCAGGTGCGGCCGTCACCCTGTCATTTATTGTTGCTGCGGTGGGTTGTGCTTTTGCCGGACTTTGCTACGCCGAATTCGCTTCCATCATTCCGATCGCCGGAAGTGCCTATACGTACGCCTATGCAACCATGGGTGAACTGATTGCATGGATTATCGGCTGGGCGCTCATTCTGGAATATGCGTTGGGGGCAGCCACAGTGTCGATTGCCTGGAGCGAATTCCTGAATAAATTATTTGGGGGACGAATACCTTATGAGTGGTGTCATTCGCCGCTTGAGTCGGCCCTCGATGTACACCAGGTGATGCATACAGGATATATCAATGCACCCGCACTCCTGATCCTGCTGGTGCTTTCCCTGCTGCTGATCAAAGGGACCAGCGAATCTGCTTTCGTGAATGCGATTATTGTTTTCATTAAAGTCGCCATCGTGCTCGTGTTTATCGTCGTTGGATGGAAATTCATCAATCCTGCCAATCATACACCGTATATGATCCCTGCGGACGCGCCACCTGCCCAGCTTCCCGATGGTAGCATGTACAGCTACCTGCCTTTTGTGAACCATGGCTGGGGAGGTGTGCTCAAAGGCGCCGCGATCGTATTTTTTGCATTTATCGGTTTCGATGCCGTCAGCACCGCGGCGCAGGAAGCGAAAAATCCCAAGCGGGATATGCCGATCGGAATCCTCGGATCCCTGGTTGTCTGCACGATCCTCTACATTCTTTTTTCCTATGTACTGACCGGTGTGGCACCTTTCACCGATTTCGTAAAAGCAGGCAAGGAAGCTTCTGTCGCCTATGCGATCGATACCTATATGCATGGGTATGGCTGGCTGGGCACTCTGGTCACCGTTGGGATTCTGGCGGGGTTTTCGTCCGTGATTCTGGTGATGTTACTGGGTCAGAGCAGGGTTTTCTATTCGATGGCCAGCGACGGGCTGCTGCCGAAGATTTTTTCTGATCTCCATCCGAAATTCAGGACGCCGTATAAGAGTAATTTAATTCTGTTTATTTTTGTGGGCTTATTTGCTGCTTTTATTCCGGGCAGTGTCGCCGGTGATTTAACGTCTATCGGCACCCTGCTGGCCTTTGTGCTCGTGTGCATCGGGATCATTATTTTGCGAAAGACAGATCCTGCGCTCGTAAGGCCATTCAAAACGCCATTGGTTCCATTGGTGCCGATTCTGGGGATTGTGGTTTGCTCTGCCATGATCATCAGTTTGTGGGGGATCACACTGGCAAGCGCGGCCGTTTGGATGGCATTGGGACTGATCGTTTATTTCGGGTACAGCCGGAAAAACAGCAAACTGAAAGTATAATTTAAATCTGCTTAACCTGTATGGGTCGGATATTCGAAACACGTAAGTCAACCATGTTTGCCCGCTGGGACAAAATGGCCAAACAGTTTTCACGCATCGGCAAAGAAATCGTCATGGCGGTTAAGTCGGCCGGTCCGGATCCGGCGCTCAACCCGGCGCTCCGGCGCTGCTATCAGAATGCCAAAGCGGTGAACATGCCCAAGGACCGGGTGGAATCCGCCATCAAGCGGGCCATGGGAAAGGACATGGTCAATTACGAAGAAGTACTGTATGAAGGCTATGCCCCGCATGGGGTGGCCGTGATGGTGGAAACCGCCACCGACAATACCACGCGCACGGTCGCCAATGTGCGCGCCGTCTTCAACAAGGGAAACGGCATCCTCGGCACCAGCGGCAGCGTGAGCTTTCAATTCAAGAAACTCGGCGTGTTCAAGCTGAAACCTGAGGGCGTCAACATGGACGATCTCGAACTCGATCTCATCGATGCCGGACTGGAAGACCTGGGAGAAGGCACGGGTGAACATGAGGAACCCGTTATCGTGCTGCACACGGCCTTCAGTGATTTCGGAAATATGCAGAAAGCGCTCGAATCAAAACAGCTCACACCCATATCGGCGGAATTTGAATGGATCCCCGTGACAACGGTTTCTCTGCCCGAAGACCAGGCGCAGGAAGTACTGAAGCTGATTGATAAGATGGAACAGGATGAAGATGTGCAGAAAGTTTTTCACAACCTCGTCTGATCATTCCTGCATCATGGCCGAAATCACATCAATGATCTCTTCCACATTCGGTTTACTGAAATAGTCGCCGTCGCTGGCATAAGCCGGGCGATGCTCCTTGGCTGCCAGGGTGCGTGGCGATACATCCAGCCAGCGATAGCCACCCTGTTCTTCCATCACCTTATTGAACATATAAGCGGTACCGCCGCCGGGCACATCTTCATCGATGAAAATGATGCGGTTCGTCTTCTTGAGTGAATCCAGGATGCGGTGATGGATATCGAAGGGCAGGAGGGTCTGCACATCCACGATTTCGCAACTGATGCCAAGGGTTTCCAGCACTTCCGACGCTTCCTGTATCACACGGAGCGTGGAGCCATAAGAAACGATCGTGACATCCTCCCCTTCCTGTATGATTTCCGGCACCCCCAGCGGCACTTTGAATTCGAGCAGGTTTTCCGGCAATTGTTCCTTGAGGCGATAGCCGTTCAGGCATTCGATCACGATCCCCGGGTCTACCATTTCCAGCAATGTGTTGTACATACCTGCTGCCTGCACCATATTGCGCGGAACGCACACATGGATGCCACGCAGCGAGTTGACGATCATTCCCATCGGAGAGCCGCTGTGCCAGATGCCTTCGAGCCGGTGGCCCCGGGTACGCACGATCAGCGGCGCCGCCTGCCTTCCGGCCGTGCGGTATTGCAGGGTGGCGAGGTCATCACTCAGCGTTTGGACGGCATAGAGGAGATAATCCAGGTACTGTATTTCGGCGATCGGCCGCAGGCCGCGCATGGCCAGTCCGATGCCCTGCCCCATGATGGTGATCTCGCGGATGCCCGTATCGAAAATCCGGTCTTCCCCGTATTTTGCCTGCAGACCTGCAAAGCCCTGGTTCACGTCACCGATCTTGCCCACATCTTCCCCGAACACCAGCACTTTGCTGTTGTGCGCGAGCAGTTCGTCAAAATATCTGTTGAGTATCTCGTAGCCATTCATGAACCGGCTGTCGGCATGATATACAGCTTTTACTTCCGGTATCAGCGTATAGGCCCGGTTTCCCTCATGAAAGAGTCTGCTGTTGTACAACGCGGTATTTTCTTTTGTCAGCCCTTCATAATAATGTCTCACGGGACCGGCTGCGGCGTGTTTGCCTGCCTGCAGGAGTGACTGATGAAGGGCGCTCATGACATCGCGCCGGTTGGGTTCGCGGTTGGACGACAGTTCACGCACGATCTTTTCGAAGGCAGCCTGCTTTTCCGGAAGCACGGCTTCCAGCTGGCGGATCAGCCGCATGGATTCCGTCACCTGCGCGCGGATCGGCGCCTCATATTTTTCCCAGGCCAGTACGCGGCTGCTGCGCACATGGTTCTTGGCTGCCGTTTCAATTTCTTCGAGATCCTGTTCTGCCGCCAGCGCGTTTTCAAGGATCCATTCTTTCATTTTCTTCAGCGCCTCCCACCCGCGCTCCCATTCGAGGCGTTCGGGCGTTTTATAACGTTCATGGCTACCCGATGTTGAATGTCCCTGCGGCTGCGTGAGTTCCTGCACGTGGAACAGCGCCGGGATATGGGTTACCCGCATTTTATGGATGGCCGCTTCGAACACTTCGCACATGCCGGCATAATCCCAGGCTTTGACCCGGTAGATATCGATGCCGTTGCTGCCTTCTTTTTTCTGAAATCCTTTCAGCACTTCGGAGATCGATCCTTTGGTGGTCTGATATTCCACGGGCACGGAGATACCGTATCCGTCGTCCCATACAAAAATGGCGAGGGGTACCTGGAGCACACCGGCGGCATTGACGGTTTCCCAGAAATGTCCTTCGCTGGTGGCGGCATCTCCGATGGTGCAAAAACAGATTTCATTTCCGTTGGCGGAAAGGGATTTATTGTCCTGCAGGGCGGCGCTGTTGCGGAAGGCGCGGGAGGCATAGGCAAGTCCGAGAGACCTGGGCAAATGCGCGGCGGTAGGCGCGAGCCCGGCCGTAAAATTTTTCCGGTTCACCAGGTCAAGCACTTCCCCATCTTCCCCCACCATGGGGGAAGAAAAATGCGCGTTCATGTTCCGGCCGCCGCTGTGCACATCGTTTTCGATGTCAGGGTCGGCATATAATTGGGAGAAAAATTGTTCGATCGTGGAAACACCCAGGGCGAAACCAAGGGTCTGGTCGCGGTAGTAGCCGGCATAAAAATCGCCCGGCCGAAAGAACTTGGCGAGGGCTACCTGCGGCACTTCCTTGCCATCTCCAAAAATGCCAAACTTTGCTTTGCCCGTGAGTACTTCCTTTCTGCCCAGGAGGCTTGCTTCCCGGCTCTCACATACGGTGCGGTAATCCTTCAGCACTTCCTTCCGGAAATTATCAAAAGAAAGATTTTCCAGGGCCAGGAGGTCGGTTGCCGTCATATTTTCCATCTGGTCTTCCATTAGTATGTTAAAAAAGAAAGGGCCCTAAAATTTATTGGCAAAGGTGGCGTTTACTATGTAATTTTAAGTCAGTTTTCCATATAATCGATGAAAAAGCAGGGTTTGTTAATAATTTGTTTGCTGATCGCTTCGATCGGACTTCGTGCCCAGGCGCTGATGCCTGCCACGCAAACCGCTGCAGCTGCCGATGTGCTCTCCCTCGACGAATCGAATCATGTGTTTGGAAAGATACCCCAGGGCAGGCCGGTGACTTACACTTTCGGGATCCATAATACGGGCACCGTGCCGCTTTATCTCGAAAATGTGCAGGCTTCCTGCGGATGCACCACGCCTGAATGGAGCAAGGATCCCATCGCCCCCGGCGCGGCCGCACAGATCAAGGTAGGGTATAACGCCTATGCGGATGGCCATTTTGCAAAGACCGTGACCATTTTTTACAATAGCGGAAAAACGAAGATCCTCACCATACAGGGTGATGTCTATAAACTGCCAGCAAGCTCGGCGCCGGAAAATGCGTCGGTGCAATTTCTAAAACAAACAAACCAGTAGTTATGAAAAAAGCCCTCCTGATCGTCAGTGCTTTTGTATTGTCTGTCTCCGTTTTTGCCCAGCAAAAGAAAGTAGAGGATGTGATAAAGTTCAAGGAAATCACGTATGATTTCGGAAAGATCAAACAGAATGTACCGGCCACGCATGATTTCGGATTTTCCAATGTTTCCGATGCACCGGTGATCATCGAATCTGCCACCCCATCCTGCGGATGCACCACGCCCGTAAAACCGGAAGGCGCCGTTCCAAAAGGAAAGATGGATAAGATCAGCGCCGGGTTCAATGCCGCCGCCGCCGGTCGCTTTCACAAGACCATCACCATCAAAATAGCCGGTATCGACGTGCCGATGCAACTCACCATTACCGGTGAAGTGCTTACGCCGGAAGAATACGCCAAATTCAGCGGGGATAAGACACCTGCCAAAGCCGGTTCCTAAGGAATCGACATCAATTTCCTACATTTACAGATGCCCCCGATTTCACAGCGTGGACGACTGATGCCTGCCTCCCCCATCCGGAAGCTGGTTCCCTATGCGGAAGCCGCGAAAAAGCGGGGCATTAAAGTCTATCATCTCAATATCGGGCAGCCGGATATCGAAACGCCCAAACCGATCC
This sequence comes from uncultured Puia sp., assembly GCA_964658175.1. Taxonomy (GTDB): domain Bacteria; phylum Bacteroidota; class Bacteroidia; order Chitinophagales; family Chitinophagaceae; genus Puia. The sequence continues at coordinate 20,571 of CAZZYD010000024.1, forward strand.
TGGATGCGGTGCGTCACATCGATATGAAAGTGCTGGAATACAGCCACAGTGCCGGCAATGAAAGTTACCGGAAAAAACTGGTGACCTATTATGCGCAGAAGACCATCGAAGTAAACCATCAGCAGATCCTGATTACGACCGGCGGTTCCGAAGCCATCCTGTTTGCCTTTCTCAGCTGCCTGGATCCCGGCGACGAAGTGATCATTCCCGAACCATTCTATGCCAATTACAACGGATTTGCCGTGGCCGCCGGCGTCACCGTGGTGCCGGTGACTTCCGGTATTGAAACGGGTTTTGCCCTGCCGCGGATCGATGAACTGGAGCAGGCCATTACGGACCGTACAAAAGCCATCCTGATTTGCAATCCCAATAACCCCACGGGGTATCTGTACAGCAGGGATGAGATGAATGCCCTGCGGGATATCATCCGCCGCCATAACCTGTATCTGTTTTCGGACGAGGCCTACCGGGAATTTTGTTATGACGGGGAACATATCAGCGCGATGCACCTCACGGGCATCGATCAGCAGGTCGTGTTGCTCGACACGATTTCAAAAAGGTACAGCGCCTGCGGTGCCAGAATCGGCGCCCTCGTTACCCGCAACCAGGAAATCCTGGACACGGTATTAAAATTTGCCCAGGCAAGACTGAGTCCACCGGGTCTTGCGCAAATCCTGGGTGAAGCCGCCGTGGATCTGCCGGAGAATTATTTTGATGACACCAAGGCCGAGTACCGCCGCCGGCGCGATGTGCTGGTAGCCCGGCTCAATGCGATGCCGGGGGTTTTCTGTCCTGAACCGGGGGGCGCATTTTATGCGATGGCGAGTCTGCCCGTGGATGACAGCGATCATTTTTGCCAGTGGCTGCTGGAATCTTTTTCGCACGAATCGCAGACGCTCATGCTTGCCCCGGCTTCCGGGTTTTACAGCACGCCGGGACTCGGTATGAATGAAGTCAGATTGGCTTATGTTTTGAATACGGAAGATATAGCACGCGCGATGGATTGTCTGGAAGCAGCCCTGCTTCGTTATCAGAAAGTCCGCAAACCACAACACATACAGGAAAAAACACATTAATAATATTACTATATTATTAATTTATCATTAATTCCGAAAAATCGAGGGTTTTTTAGGATAATTGCGTTAGATTTACACTATAAGTAATCAAAAAACACAAATAGAATTAATTATAATTTGATTTTTTAAGATTTTCATATGGCAAGCAATCGTTAGACGGCCTTCTGTTTCCACAGAGGGCTTCTTTTTTTGGGTTGCTTGCCGGTCTTGGTTCACACAAAGACGCAAAGGATCGCAAAGCCACAACGATATATTTTTTTTACGTCAGGCTTCTTAACAATCGGCTAACCAAAGGCTGTAACGGGTTGAGCGCTGAAATAAACGATGCTGATGAATAACCCATGACAGGAGGTCAGATTTCTAACTGCGTTGATACTGTAAGAACTTCAGTCCATCCATTCAATAAAAAAAGCGCAAAGAGAAACT
>CAZZYD010000025.1:0-21992 GCA_964658175.1 uncultured Puia sp.
TAGATGAAAAAAACGGGTACAAAAAATATGTCACCCCCTGTCCGTCCCTGGAGGCGATCGGATTGCCACCGCTTCCTTTCCATCCTAAAACAACGGTGCGCGCCGGCATCCTGAAAGACGAATGCGCGCGATTGATGAAAGATTTTTTCCGGGAGCGCCGCTGACTCAGCCCTTGCGGATCTTGATATTCTTGAAACTGATGCCGCCGCCATGATCCTGGAGATCGATCAGTCCGCTGCGTGCAGTGCCATAATCAGGATAATCCTTCCACTTGCCCGTTTTTTTCAGGTTTTCCCATTCAGGCGTCCAGACGTCAAAATCAGCAACTTTTTCCCCATTCAACCAATATTCGGCATGGGTGCCGATAAATTTAATCACCGTATGGTTATACTCGCCGACAGGTTTTGACGCGAGTTTCAGCGGCGGATGCATGGCATAATCAGCGCCCGTTTTTTGCCAGTCTTCGAGCTTCGCCTCGAAGCCGAGGTCGTCGATCAGCTGGTATTCCGGGCCGGTTTCGTAGGGTGAGTGTTTTGTTTCCAGCACATGGTAGAGGATGCCGCTGTTGCTGCCTTTTTCAATTTTCCAGTCAAGCTGCAGTTCAAAACTGCCGTAGCTGTCGTTGGTCACGAGGTCCGCGCGGCGTTCTATTTTTCCCCCTTTACAGTGCAGTTCGCCATTTTTCACTTCCCAGCTGTCGTCCGGCAGGTGCTGATAGGTGCGCCAACCGTCCATCGACTTGCCGTCGAACAGCAGTACCCAGCCATCTTTCTTTTCCTGGTCGGTGAGCGTATTGTCGGCCTGGGATGCAGCGGGACGCACAAACTGGCTGAATCCGGCAAAGAGCACGACGAGGATCGATAGTCTTGCAATGAAAGATATCCGGTACATGAGGACAGTTTTTTTATTGGGAAATGAGTTAACGATAAGTTCTTCTCAAAAATACTTGTTTCAGGGCATTTGTTTTGAGTAATCAACCTTTGATCACTAATTTTGTTATCCTCTCAGAGGTTAGCCTTTCAAATCATTAAAAAATAAATAGTTATGGCATTCACAGTACCTGCGCTCCCTTTTGCAACGAATGCACTCGAGCCGCATATTGACGCGTTAACCATGCAGATTCACCACGATAAGCATCATCAGGCTTATGTAGACAATCTCAATAAAGCCATTGCGGGAACTCCCAATGAAAATAAATCCATCGAAGACCTGGTAAAACATGCGGGCACTTTTCCGCCCGTGATCAGGAATAACGCTGGCGGCCACTGGAACCACAGTTTTTTCTGGGAAACACTTACCCCGAATGGTGGTAAGCCAACAGGTAAGCTGGCGGAATCCATCGATGCCGAATTTGGTTCATTTGACAGCTTCAAAGAAAAGTTCAACACGGCCGCCACCACCCGTTTTGGCAGTGGCTGGGCATGGCTGGTAGAGCAGGATGGTAAACTGGTGATCTCTTCCACTCCCAACCAGGACAATCCCCTCATGGATGTGGCGGAAGTGAAAGGCACTCCGATCCTTGGCGTAGATGTTTGGGAACATGCGTATTATCTGAAATACCAGAATCGCCGCCCGGAATACCTGGCCGCTTTCTGGAACGTGATCAATTGGGCTGAAGTGGCCAAAAGGTACGAAGCAGCACTTTAATTTTTTTTTCGCCGGATATTTTTTGATCTTACAATCCCGCCCCACGGCGGGATTGATCATTTAAAACAGCAAGATGAAAAAAACAGTTTTATTTTCAGGTATCATGGCCCTGCTCATGGCTTCCTGTGCATCGCACCAGAAGAAAGTGCTGGTTTTTGCCACCGGCAATATTCAGACGGATGAGTCAGGCAAGAATATTACCGTTACCGAAGGCAGCACGCACCAGGAAAAAGAATTGGTATTTAAGGAGAGCGGTCCGGTCACGCTGAATGTGGTGACGCCGGCGGGAAAATATACGCTGGAAGCGAAGGACGATGCGCTCTATATCGCCAACCTGAAAAAAGATACGATCGTCGGCAGTTATCAGCATGTCGGTGAAACGCAGGATACCCGCATTACGCAGGACAAGCTGAAAATTCAGATCGATAGTCTGACGATGCTGGTCAGGGGAGATCATTTATCACCGGCCAATAAAAATTATTTCCTCGCGCCCGGCACCATCGTCCGCATTACGTCGGAAGAAAATGCCAAAATATTCGGACCTTATTCTCCCATACCACGCGGTTTTGATGCCTCGTCGGCACCGGAGATTTATAAGTTTTATACCAATGCGCAGGAATGGGAAATCATCGCCAAGCTCACGGAGATGAACACCTTTAAATATCAGGCGCCGGAAAAATGAGTTTTTTTACGGCACCGGGTCATGCCCGCTCCCGCCCCATGGGTGGCAGCGGGCAATTCTTTTCAGGGCCAGCCAGCTGCCTTTGAACAGCCCGTGTTTCTGCAGCGCCTCGGCCGCATAATGTGAACAGGTAGGGGTATACCGGCATTTCGGTCCCAGCAGGGGTGAAATCGTCCACTGATAGATTTTGATCAGCAGCAGGAGCGGATAGCTAAGTATGCGAAGGATTTTTTTCATGAATGATGCGGATCAGTTTTTCCAGGCATTCACCGACCCGCCGGGAGATCACTGCGTATTCGGGCATTTCTCTTCCGGTATAAATAAAGAACAAGTCAAGGCACGCGTTGTTGACGGGGAGCAGATCAAAAAGCGCCTGTTTTTGCAGTCGGTATGCTTCCCGCGTGCGTCTTTTGATCCGGTTGCGGTGTACAGCCAGCGGAAAATTGCGCGCGCTCACCCCGAAGCCCGCCTGTAAGGGCAGCAGCGGGGAGGCAGATGCCCGGAACTGATAAAAGACCCTTATTGGAAAGAGGGTGAACTGCTTCCCGCTGCTGAAAATAGCGTCGATCTGTTTCCGGCTTTTCAACCGTTCCGTTTTGCCAAGCGTATATTTTACGGGACCGCTCATATTGTCGAAATAAAAAAGCTCCATCCGCCAACGGAAGATGGAGCTTACGAATATATATCTCTTTCTTTAAAGACTATTTCTGTCTGAACTCATCGGAGATGGTCAGCTTGCCACGGCCTTTCTTCCGGCGGCTGGCCAATACCTTGCGGCCGTTGGCGGTCTGCATGCGTTTGCGGAAACCATGGACCGTTTTACGACGACGAGTGTGCGGTTGGAATGTGCGTTTCATTTTTTGCTATTTTTTGAATCTCTTTTAAACACCTGCAAACCAGGCAATTCGGCCATCATTCAACGGGTCACCATACCCGTTTTGGTGAAAGGGACGGCAAAACTACTGAAAACCGCCCTGATTACCAAACCCGTTCTGATTTTACCGGGGTCGGATAAAAAATGCCGGCCTGGCGGTCAAAATCTTCCGTATCGTCCGTGGTATAAAAGGCCAGGCTGCCGCCTTTGCTGCAGCGTTTTTCCATTTCCGGATGCCGGCCGAGATAATCCCGGAGGCTTTCAGCCACGATCAGCCCCTGCGAAACGACTTTGATGTTTTCGGGAATATAAGCCAGCAGTTTATCCCGGAGCAGGGGATAATGTGTACAGGCCAGCAGGATCGTATCGATGGAAGGTGACTGCCGAAGCAGGGCGTCGATGTATTTCTTCACAAAAAAATCTGCGCCCGGCAGCAGGTGCTCGTTGTTTTCAATGAGCGGAACCCAGAGCGGGCATGCCTGCTGAAAAACCCGGAGCTGTGGAAAGAATTTAGCGATCTCGATCGGGTAGGAAGCTGACAATACGGTGCCCCGGGTGGCCAGCACGCCTACCTGGCCGCTGACTGAATAATTGCCAATGATTTCGGCAGTGGGCCTGATTACGCCCAGCACGCGGTTGTTGTTTTGCAGGGTGGGCAGATCGTTTTGCTGAATGGTGCGCAGCGCCTTGGCGGATGCCGTGTTGCAGGCAAGCACCACGAGGGGACAACCCTGGTCGAAGAACCACTGTACACACTCCCAGGTATACTCATACACCGTTTCGAACGAGCGGTTGCCATAGGGTGCCCGGGCATTGTCGCCGAGGTAGACGAAATCGTATTCAGGCAGGGTTTCGACAATGGATTGCAGCACCGTAAGACCGCCATATCCAGAATCAAAAACACCGATGGGTTGTGAACCGGGCATATACAAAAATAAAAAACGCCGGGCGTAAACCCGGCGTTATCTCCAGCGTGTGGATGATTTATTTCAGATTCAGTTTCTTTTTTACGAGGGGCAGGAGATCATCGGCCGGTGGCGAAACGATCAGTGCATCTTTCAGGAACACATAATTAAACCCGTTTTCCTTGGCAACGGTGGCCACCACGTCCTGCGCCTTGCGTTGCAGCGGCGCCATCAGGTCCTGCTGTTTCTGCTGGTAGAGCTGGCTTGCCTGCTGCTGGTAACCCTGCAGTTTTACGTAGAGATCAGCCAGTGTTTTTCTTTTCACTTCGATCTGTGCGCGGGTGTATTTTGTGGTGTCTTTGGAAGACAGCAGGCTGTCTTTTTCGTTGAATTCTTTTTTCAGGTCTTCGAAATTCTGATTCAGGGCATTCTGATACTCCGCCATGGAGGTATCTGCTTTTTTATACTCCGGCATGGCCGTGATCAGTTCGCTGAGGCTGATGTATCCGATTTTGGATTGCGCCTGTAATGAATTACCCGCGAACATCATGCTGGTTGCTACGAGGGCCAATGCAACAATTTTTTTCATAATTGCTTTCTGTTTTCTTTGTGTTTATGAATGTGTATGAATCAGTTTTCTACTTGATCCCCAGCTCTTTTAAAACGTCGTCGCTTTTATCCAGCTTGGGGTCGGCAAAGATAACGGTAATTCCTTCACTTTTATCTAAAATAAAGTCATAGATTCTGTTAACGGCTAGCTTTTGTATGGCGTTGTAAACCTTGTCCTGTATGGGTTTTACCAGGGTTTGCCGTTTTTTGAACAGGTCCCCTTCAAAACCAAATCGCTTGCGCTGCAGGTCGCGGATCTCTTTTTCACGGTTGAACAATTCATCCTCCCTTTTTTTCTTGAGATCGTCGCTGAGCATCACCTGTTCAGCCTCATAATCCTTGTACATCTTGTCGAGAATGGCCTGTTTGTCGTCTATTTCCTTTTGCCATTGTACGCTGAATCCATCCAGTTGTTTCTGGGCGTCCTTATATTCAGGCATCTTGTCGAGGATATATTTCGTATCCACGATGGCATAGCGCTGTGCACCGGCCAGCAGGAATGAACCTGCGGCGAAAAGTATTAATAAAAATCCTTTTTTCATAATGGGAGCTGTTTATCCGGGTTATTTATTCTGGTTCAAATCCTAGCATAAAGGTAAAGCGTGAAGCGCCTTTAAGCGAACCATTCTGGATACGATCCAGTCCTACCCCGTAATCGAAACCAAGCAACCCGAACATCGGCAGGAAGAAGCGGAGACCGACACCCGCGTCGCGGCGAAGCCGGAACGGATTGTAGTCGTTGTAATTGAACCAGCCGTTGGCTGCTTCGAAGAAAGCTTCCCCGTAAATGGTGCTGCTCGGATTGGTGACGAAAGGATAGCGCATTTCCAGGGTATACTTATTAAACATGATGAAGAACTGGGATGCCTGCTGCTGGTCGGGATTCACGCGCGGATCGGAATTCTGGTATACGGGATACCCGCGCTGGGAAACGATATCATATCCAAGCAGGCCGAAGTTATTGGTTAGGCCCGCATCGCCCAATTGAAAACGTTCAAACGGAGAATAGTCCAGCTTGCTGGTATATCTTCCCATAAACCCATATTTCACCGCAGCCTTGAGCACGAACTGGTGGCTTCTGTCTGCGCCCAGCGGTTTACCGATGGGAATATACCATTCGCTGTTTAACCTGAATTTGGTGTATTCGGGCAATTCGAAGTTGTTCTGCTGGGTGAAATTATGATTGAAGGCCGAATAAGGCGGTGTGGCCTGTACGCTCAGGATAAAATTTGAACCGGCTTTCGGATAGATCGGCTGGTCAAGCGAGTACCGCGCCAGAGACACTTTGAAACTGAGGTTCGTGGAATAACCATTCCGGAAAGTGGATGAAAACAGGGAATAGTTGGTGAGGTCGTAACGGGTATAGTTGAGCGAATATGTAAGGGTGAAATAATCATCCGGCCATTTCAGCTGTTTGCCGAGGGCGATCACCACCCCGAAATTCTTGAGGGAATTGGTATCGCTGAACGCGTATTTTGAGGTTCCGTAATTATAGCCGCCGGTCCGGAAGGAACTGCGGTACAAACTCACAGTTAAAGAATTTCGTTTTTTGCCGCCGAGCCAGGGTTCGGTAAAGGAAAGGTTGTACGACTGATAGGCCCGGCCATTGGCCTGCACCCTGAAACTGAGTTTCTGGCCATCCCCCACGGGCAAAGGATCCCAGGCAGATTTGTGCCAGATATTTTTGATCGAAAAGTTATTGAAAGAGATCCCGACGGTTCCGGTTATCCCGATACCGCCTCCCCATCCTGCAGAAAGCTCGAGCTGATCGGAAGACTTTTCTTCCACTGACCAGTTGATGTCCACCGTTCCGTCATCCTGGTTGGGTACGATGCCGGGGGTAACTTTTTCCTGGTTGAAAAATCCGAGGTTGACGATTTCACGCGTGGAGCGGATGATATCCGAACGACTGAATTTTTCACCGGGAATGGTTCTGAGTTCACGGCGGATCACATATTCCTTTGTTTTTTCATTGCCGGCGACGGTCACGTTCCGGATGGTGGCCTGCGGGCCTTCGGTCATGCGGATTTCGAAATCGATGGTGTCATTGTAAACGGCGGTTTCCACAGGATCCACGCGGAAGAAGAGGTAACCGTCATCCAGGTAAAGATCGCTGATGCCGCCACCTTCCTGCGAAACCTGTTTACCGAGTTTTTTGTTGAGGATGTCCAGGTTGTAAACATCTCCTTTCCGGATACCGAGCAACAGGGAAAGCAGCGAATCGCTGTATTTGGTATTGCCTTTCCAGCGCACGTCGCCGAAATAGTATTTGGCGCCTTCATCCACCTTGATGGCGATATTGACTTTGCTATGCTGCGGACTATCTACATAATACGTGGTATCGCTGATGATCGAAGCATCGCGGTAGCCGATGGAATTGTAGAAATCCAGGATATGATCCTTGTCGGCATCGTATTTCTTCTGGTTATATTTTGCGTTGCTGAATAATTTGAACCGGAAATAAGGATCGATGAATTCCTTAGTTTTCGTGTAGGTTAAAAACCCAAACGTGTTTACATATTCTTTGAGCGTCATCGGCTTGTTGACACCGTAAGAAGTGGAATCTCTTACGGGATACAGGGTAAACCGGGACATTTCCTTGGTATCCTTCAGCTGCTTTTTGAGTTTGTTTTCCGTAACGGCCTGCATGCCATAAATACTGATCTGGTTGATCCGCACTTTAGCTCCCTTATCGATCGCAAAGGTCAGCACTTCCTGATTGGCCGCATTGGCATCCTTGACTTCCGTAATTTTTACCGTCACTCCCTGAAAGCCCTTATCGGCGTAGAATTTCTTGATATTTTCTTCGGCGATCTGCTTCATGTTTTCGGTGATCACACGTCCTTTAATGAGACCGGTTTTGATCTTCAGGTCGTCCGATTCCGATTTGGTGGCATTTTTGAATACAAAATTCGACAGGCGGGGTCTTTCCGTAACATCGATTTCGAGGTAGATATCGTTGCCGGATATTTTGGTGATGTAGATGGCTATATTGGAAAACAGGTTCTGACCCCAGAGTTTGTTGATCGCTTTGCTGAAATTGTCGCCGCCCGGGATGGAAATTTTGTCGCCGATGGTGATGCCGGACACGGAGATCAGCAGGCCTTCATCCAGAAATTTACTGCCGGTGATCTTGATGCCTGCCACGGTATATTCATGGGGTGTTTTCGAGGCGCCGATGGCCAGCAGATCGGGATCTACTGACATGGAAGGCGGTAAAGAGTCAAGTACCGGCGTTTGGCCCGCCGGGCGGGTAGAATCCGTTTGTTGAGCCTGAACCCCCGTGATCATCAATAAGCAGTTGGTAAGCAAAAAACCAGTCAATAATCTTCTAAGCATCCGGGCGGGTTTTTTAGAGCGGCAAATTAAGGGGAATAAAGTAAAAGTCTTTGTTAAAACACCTTTGGATCCAGCTGTTCGCTGGTTTTGCCGAAGCGGCGTTCACGGCCCTGGAAGTTGAGAATGGCTTCGTATAAATTCTCCTTTCGGAAGTCGGGCCAGCGCACAGATGTAAAGAATAATTCAGCATAAGCTAGTTGGTATAAAAGGAAATTACTGATGCGGTATTCACCACTGGTGCGGATCATCAGTTCCGGGTCCGGAAAATTTCCGGTGGTGAGGTATTGCTCGAGCATTTCCTGGTTGATGGCGGCGGGATCCAGTTTCTGGTCCTTTACGTCGGCCGCGATCTGTTTTACGGCTTCCACCAGTTCCCACCGGCTGCTGTAATTCAGCGCCATGATGAGGTTCAGTCCGGTGTTTTTTGCCGTGATATCGATGGCTTCTTTCAGTACAGCGGAGGTATTTTCCGGTAAGCGCTCCGGATCGCCGATCACATGGAGCCGGATATTGTTTTTATTGAGGGTCGGCACTTCGGTACGGATGGTATCCACCAGCAGTTCCATCAGCCCGGTCACTTCCTGGTGCGGCCTGTCCCAGTTTTCTGTTGAAAATGCATATAAGGTCAGGTAGCCGATGCCGAGTTCGGCACAGCCCTCCACGATGTCGCGCACACTTTCCACGCCATGGTAATGTCCATACAGCCTGTCCTGCCCCTTGTCCTTTGCCCACCTGCCGTTGCCATCCATGATGATGGCGATGTGGTTTGGCAGCCGGCCCAGGTCAATACTATTTTTCACAGACTCCATGTCCTTTTTTGAAGGGCACGAAGGTATATAATTTTTTGTGACTTGCTACTTAGCCGTTGGGCAGCGGTACGAGCTCAGGTTAAAGGAAAGCGTGACCTCTGCCATCACATAACTATCCTTCTGGTTGGAGTATCCACGCTGGCGGCCTTCGATGCCGATCGGGGTACCGGTTTCGTAGGACCGGTCCTGCAGCAGCGCGGCCGGGGATGCGATGCCGTTGGGCTGCGGGAATTTATCGATCCCGACATAGGTTTTGCTTACATCGTCGAGGTAGTCGGTGGTCGTAAAGCGGTAAACCACCTCAAAACCGATATTCATGGAAGGATTGAGGTTGTACTTGAAGCCCAGGCCCAGCGGCAGGCAGACGGCCGTTGTACCGTAGGGTTTGCGGCTGGGATAGGCGGCCGAGCCCTGCCCTTCCGTACCCAGCGGGCGCAGATAATATTTTACATTGCTGAGGTAGGCGTAAGGATCATAACTGAAAAGTCCCACCCCGAGGGTCAGGTACGGCGTATAGCGGTACCTGCCGTCTCCCGGCACGAATTTGAAAAAATTGAAGTCGCCCTGCAGCGTCCCCTCCCATACATTGGTGTTGAAGCTCAGGTTGCGGCGGCTCATGAATTCGTTCTGCGTATTATATATATCGGAATAACCCAGCTGGGCAAAATGCCCGGAAAGGCGGACGGATACATAATTATTCATCTGTTTACGGTAAAACAGCCCGAAAGCCAGTTTTGGCCGGTTCAGGTGTAAATCCGGATTGAGGTCACCAAAATAATGCGCGGCACCCAGACTCACGCCGAATTCACCTTCCTGCACGGTGCTTTGCTCCTGGGCACGACCACAAAAAACCCCCAAAACCAGGACAATGACCCCGAAAAATTTCTTCATAACCGCAAAATAATGGATAAAGCGATGCAAGGCAAACGACGAATGAAGTCATTTTCGTTCAAGGGATTTGTTAATTTCTTGCATCCAGGCCCCAGGATAATTTTGTCCTCAGTGTTTGCAAAAAATTATTTTCGTTCAGCCGCACCAGGCTGATCGTAAATTCCTCCCGCCGAACGGCGAGCTGTACGTTCTTGTCTACGATCTCCTTGCGGGAGTCGAGCGCACAGATAAAATTCTCCGCCCTTCCTTCGATTTCAAAGGAAATGATATTTTCGTCCGGCACCACGATCGGCCGCACATTGAGGTTGTGCGGCGCCACGGGATTGATCACAAAACTGCCGGAGTCCGGGAAAACGACAGGACCGCCGCAGCTCAGCGAATAGCCGGTGGATCCCGTGGGCGTCGACACGATCAGGCCATCGGCCCAGTACGTATTGAGAAATTCACCGTTGAGATACGTATGAATTTTGATCATCGGCGACGTATCGGTTTTGTGGATGGCAAATTCGTTTAGCCCGTAAGGCACTTCATCAAAAAGCTTTTTGTCGGAATCCAGGTGGATCAGCGATCGTTTGTCGATCACGAAAGTTCTGTTCACCAGGGAATTGACCGCCGCAATCATATGCTCGCGGCCGATGCTGGCCAAAAAACCAAGTCTTCCGAAATTGATGCCGATGACGGGGATATTTTTATCGCGCACAAACGCGATCGTGTCCAGCAGGGTGCCATCTCCACCGAGACTGATCACAAAATCGATGGAATCGTTGAGGTCGGCAGATTTCTGAAACAGGGTAAAAGCCGGCGGCAGGCGCAGCACGCCGTTCAGCTGCTGATAGAAATCGCTGAAGATGACGACTTCAATATTTTTTTTCTGCAGCTCGTCCATGAGCTGCTGCAGCTCTGCCTGTTCTTCCTCTCCCAGGTGCCTGCTATAGATCGCTACTTTCATTTTGTTCTGTTTGTGATGGATCAGCGACGCAGCGCTGACCGTGCCGGGCCTTCCTAAAAATCATTCCGTATGTGAAAAAAGAATCCTTTCTCTCCCAGTTGGTTGAAGCTGTATTCAAACCGAAAAACAAAGTCGTAATACGTTACCACATCCAGTCCGAAACCCTCTGTATACAGGGCGCGGTTTACCAGGGAATTGGCTGTAAAGTACTTATTATACACGTAACCGACATCCATATAGGCCTTGGCATATATCCGGAAAGGAATGATATCATGGGAAGTGCCCCGGAGGAAAGGGATGCTGAAATGAAACAATTCCTGCAGCACGCTGTTCCTGGCCAGCCCCCCGGCCACGCCGTCGATCACATATTTTTCCAGTCCGCGCATAAAAAAATCGCCGTAACCGATGTATGGCTGATTATAAAATGGCTGGTTGAACGGCAGGCGGAGCATGGCATAATTCTGCGACACGAAAAAAGTTTTCGGTGCCAGCGAAAATGCTTCGCTGGTCTTGATATTTGTCTGCCACAGGTTCATCTGGCTGTTGATCCCCCGGCGAAGGAGGGTTCCTTCAAAGAGAAATCCCTTGAGCGGATAGGGCACGTAGTCGATGTGATTGTAGTTGATGGTATACGATAGTTCCGGGTAGAAGACCCTGGTGCGGCCGTTTGAAAAATACTGGGCGTTATATACCGTGACGGCGCTGTCGATATTTACCTGGTTAAAGCTCAGCCGGAAAAAATGGCGCGTCCGGATCTCCGGCCTCAGGTAATACCGCAGCGAGAGCGTGGTTTGGCGGCGCATGTATTTTCCTGCGAAGTCCAGGCTGTCGCTGCTTACAAAATATTGCTGGTTGTTGACGGTGGCGAGATTGAGTTCTTTCTGTTCGTTGTATAGAAAGCTGAAACCAAAGCCGTGTTTGAGTTCTTTCCCGCTGTTGGGCTGGTCGTAGGCGAGTTCCACCTGGTGAGAATAACCGGTGATCAGCCAGAGCCGCAGGTAGTCATTTCGTCCGGAAAAATTATACTGCGAATATTTGAGTCCGTAGTCCAGGCGGCTGAGGCTGTAACCCTGATCGGCCCAGGCAGTCAGGTTACGGTCTACTGGTCGCAGGTAGGGCAACGGGAAAATATACCAGCGTTCTTTTACATCGATCTGAAGATTTACGGTGTAGCCGTCGAAATCCCTTACGGAAATCACTACCTGGTTAAAGAGTTTCGTGTTGATCAGGTGTTCTTTGGCGGGAGTAAAAGCCGCGACCAGATTCGCCAGGGTGAACTGGTCGCCGCGACGAAAAGGAAGTTCGCGTTCGATCACAAAGGACCGGGTGACGCGGTTGCCGTTGATGGTGATGGAGCCGATCGTGAAAAGACCCGGACCAGGAATATGCGATGAGTCTGTTCGGGGAAGGCTGTCGGTATAGGGCAGGTAGCCGGAAGAGATCGGCAGCATAGGGAACCGGCTGTTTGCTTTAGCCGCCAGTGAACAGAGGCAGAGCTGGAGCAGCAGAAGATATGTCAACCCCATTCGGTTCATGGTATTGGCTGGGCTTTACAAGGGATAATGGGAGTCAGCTAGATGCTCAGGTAATTCATCAGGTGGTCGTAATTGCTGCGCAACTCGTTTTCATATTGTTCCTCCCCGAAAAAGTAGCTGATCTTGTATTCATACCGCTGGAACGTGGCAATGATATCCGATATTTCGAGCTTGTTGATTTTCAGTGTCACAAAAAAGCTGCCGTTCGACGTATCGGTATAACTGTTCAGCTGGGTGACCTGCGCGTCGTTGGTTTCCACGAGCTTGCTGATTTCCGCCAGGGAAAAACCGGAACGTTCCATTTCAAGCACGAGGATGGCGCCGGGACTGGACACATCCAGGAGTCTGGCCGTTTGGGCGAGCAATTCAGGCGCCATGATGGATCCCAGATAGTCATTGTCTTTATTGATGACGGGCACCAGGGAAAGGCTGAATTCATTCATCAGCTGGAGCGCTTCGAGCATATGGGTACCTGCCTGTACGGCCGCCCGGCCGAATTCGGGTTGAAAACCGGAAACGGGCAGACTGTCATCGGCGGCATTCAGGAGCGTCTCTTCATTGAGCAATCCGAGGAGTTTACCATCGGCAGTAACGGGGACCTGGGAAATATGGAAATCGTACATGATATCCCTGGCCTGATCGAGCGTGTCGGTCAGGCGGAGCGGGGGAACTGTAACGGAAAGAATATCCTGATTTAACACAGCAAGGGTTTTAATGATTCAATAAGATCTTCAGGCCACTGCTGCAGGTTCGTTTAATTTGGTCAGAAACTGGTGTAAAATAACATTGAACTCATCCGGCAATTCCATCATCGGCGCATGGCCGCACTGGTCGATGAAATGGAGTTCGCTGTTGGGGATCAGCCGCTGAAACTCCTTACCCACAAATGGTGGCGTAATCGTGTCATTGGCACCCCATATCAATAACGTAGGTTGTTCGATTTGATTGAGTTCTTCACCCAAATTATTTCGGATGGCGCTTTTAGCCAGCGCAATGATTTTAATTGCTTTGATGCGGTTGTTGACGATTTCATATACATCATCCACCAGCTCTTTATTGGCAATTTCAGGGCGGTAGAAAGTAAGTTCGGTTTTCTTCTTGATATAGTCGTAGTCGCCCCGTTTCGGATACGTATCCCCCATCGCACTTTCAAACAGACCGGAACTGCCGGTCAGGATGATCGATTTGATGCGTTCGGGATGTTTAAGCACATGGATCAGCGCCACATGGCCACCCAGTGAATTCCCCAGCAGGTGTATATGCTTGTAATTGCGGAATTCGATGAATCGGTAAACAAATTTTTCAAGTCCGCCCACGGTCGTGTGCAACAGGTCCAGTTCAAATAACGGCAGGATGGGAACGATTACTTTATAATGCTTGCGGAAATATTCAATCAGCGGCATAAAATTGCTCAGCGCTCCAAAGAGACCATGCAGTAAAACCAATGGTTCACCTTCGCCCTCTTCAATATACTTGAATTTTTCAGCCTGTTTGATCTCGTACTGCATCACACTATTAAAATATATCCGGAAATCTAATCGCTAAAATAAATGATTTACTGCAAAGATCAGCTAAACGAAGGAGTTCAGGGGATTTTTTGGGACAGCTTTTGAAAAAAATCCTCCAATTCTGTAAACATATTCTTAAAAAACGGGACAAATTTTGCGATGAAGTCAATCAGAGACGGTCCCCAGGATGCAATGACCGGATATATTTTGGAATCTGCCACATTTTGTGCGGAGATCAAATGGCTTTTGGCGCCATAGAACAACAAAATACTGTACACGGTTGTATAAAGGATCAGGTAGAGCAATACACCACCCAGCCTGTTAAGCCATCCCATCATCGCAAGTTTCAACGCACCTTCCAATAATTTTGCAAGCCATCTCACCAGCAAACCCACCACTACCAGCACAAGGATGAATGACAGCAACGGCAGCCAGCGGGAGCTTGTATTAAAGCTGTTTTCCAGGTGCATGGCAACAACGGCCGACAATTTGATCGCGGCTGCAAGGCCGATAATCAGCCCTGCAAATGAAAAGGCCGATACCACCAGCCCGTTGCGCCATCCCTTGACTACCGCAACCACCAGCAGAATATAAAATACGAGATCTATCAGTGGATCAAAGTTTTTCGACGCTAAAAATACGCTTTCTCCCTGTAAGAACGGATGCCATTACCGCACTCATTCCAGTGCTGGGAAAGACGCCGGCCGATCCATAAAAATATCCGACAGCACTTGCAAAAATGAAAATTGCTTATCATCTTTGTTATGTCATCGCGACATCGTATCCAAGCTCCCCTCCGAAATTCCACAATCATTTTTCCTGAATACGCTGCTCCAATCCCTCTGATGTACCTGAGTCCGATTATCTGATCAACCCCGATCACTGTAATCATTTACCCCCCATACTCTAAACGTACATTATGAAAACAATTTTTACCCTCTTCACCCTTGCTGTGATCATTGCCATCTGTGCAGTTTCTGCCGTGTTATACCTGGATGAGCATTACCCGTCTTCTGCCCTGCTGAGCATCATCTGGATCGTTGCTTTCACTTTATGGATCAAAGGAAACGGATTTCTGAATGACCGTCCGGCCGCCAACGTTCAGTAAGCAACAAAAAAACGTCCAGCCGTTTGGCTGGACGCGTATGATTGTTTACCAGGGTTGATTAGTTAGCCGGCGCTCCGGTAAGTACTTTGTACTCCACCCTTCTGTTCTGTTCACGTGCCGCCGGATTATCTTTTCCGTCAACCGTTTCCACTTCGATCGGGCAACATTCCCCGAATGCCTTACCAACGAGGCGACTGGCAGGCACACCTTTGTTCACGAGGTATCTGATACAGGCATCCACCCGTTTCTGGGCCAGCCGGAGATTATAGGCTTCCCCGCCGATACCATCCGTATATCCTTCCACCTGAATCACGATCGTCGGATACTTGATCATGAGTTTCGCCAGCGAATCCAGGTTATCATGCGCCGAGTCGTTCAGCACCGCTTTTTTGTAGGCGAAATTTCCGACTTTGGATGAATGCGTGAGAGCCTTCAGCACATCTTCCAGCTGTTGTGCCGGCGGCGGAATCATATTTACGCAAATGGTCTGATCTGAAATCGTATCCTTCCCGGGCACCAGCTGCACGGCCACCTCCTTCGTGTTGGAAACATATCCTGTCTTGTCTGCCGTAATTTTAAAATGGGCGGAATTATGCAGTTCGATCGCATAATTACCATTGCTGTCCGTACTTAGTTTACCCAGTACACGACCGGCATGACGAAGGTCGGTAACGGTGAGCTGTACACTGGCAAGCGGTTTGAGTGAACTGCAGTCCACCACGCGGCCGCTTACATACTGCGCGTTATTCTGACGGATCGAAAAGAGGGCCAGACAACAGTCAGACGCGCGGTCCGAACTCACCCAGCCGGTATTCCAGATATTTTCGTCATCCGTACTTACAAAATAGATATCATCCTTTGACGAGTTGATCGGTGCGCCTGCGTTTTCCGGTGTTGCCCAGTTCGTGAGGTTAAAATTGCCTTTCGCGGAAAAGATATCAAATCCGCCCATACCGATAAATCCATTGGAAGCGTACACCAGCGTTCGGCTCTGCGCATGAAAATAGGGCGCTTCTTCGTCACCGGTCGTATTGATCACATTGCCCATATTGGATGCATTCAGTGGAACATAGCCGGTATCGAGGGCTGCGTACCAGAGGTCATAACCACCGGCGCCGCCGGTGCGGTCGGAAGAGAAGATCAGGTATCTGCCGTCTGATGTAAGAAATGGTTGTGTGCTGTTGCTGCCCGCTTCATTGAGGGGCGCATCGGCGATGACAGGCGTGGACCAGCCCGCGGCTGTTCTGGTGGCCGTGAAGATGGCGGCGTGCGTAACACCGTTTGATTTTGTCCAGCGGGTGAAGAACATCCGGTTGCCGTCACGGCTTACTGTGGCCAGGCCATTCTGCTGACCCGGCAGTTCGGTATTCTGCAGCAGGACGCCATGGTGAACGGGATCGATGCCGTCGGCTGATTCAAACAGGCTGGCGTTGTAGGTCGTCCGTCCGTCCTTTCCCACCTCTTCCCGCATGGATGTGAAGATGACGCTGTCGCCGGTTTCGGCGGACAAAGCGTAAGCGGATTTATCTTTTGGATCTCCCATCCTGGTAAGCTGGTAGGGAGCGGTGATGATTTCACTTTGCGCCCGGATAAACTTCAGGTTTTCCATTTCACGGTCAGCACCGGTGAGCAATGGATCCATGTCAGTGTGTTTTTCGAGAAAATGGTTGATGGCGATGGCGGCCGAATCGTATTTGCCGTTGGCACGCAGACATACGGCATACCAGTATTCAGCCGCTGGATAAGCTTTCACCGAATAGTGCGTCGCCTGCCTGTAATATTTTTCAGCGTGTACGTAATCATTGACCATGCGGTAACAATCCGCAAGGTGATACACGGCGTCCTGGGTGGGATCGATATTGGTTTTTCCCTTCACCTTTTTTTCTATGGCAAAAGGATTGGAACGCGGCCTCGATTTCCGTTCCGTCTCCAGGTATTTTTCATATACCTGACTGGCCTCAAAATAGTTGTGGTTCTTATATAGCTGTTCGGCCTGATTGTAGTAACCAGATACGGTTTGGGCAGATGATTCGCTGACGATATTCGTCAGCAGCAGGATGATCACCGGGATGAACCGGGCTTGGTTTTTCGCTTTCACGATATTAATTTTTAACAGGATCGGATGATACAAAACAATGTATGATTAAAACCTCGGACAGTAAAATGCTTTTGTTGCCATGCCGTTTTTCCGTTTGCCAACATAAGAAATAGAGATCTCCAGGCTGTTGCCTTTTACGGCACCGGCACTCATGCTGCTCGCATTCACATCATAGCTTACGCCTACGGTCAAACCCTTATAATAAATCCCGGCAAAGGGTGCGATCGCATCGTTGACGCGGTAGTAGGCGCCAAACATCACGTCAGTGTTTTCGCTTGCATACATTTGGAAATAAGCGCCGGCCATTTTTTCCTGGGCGTCGCCTTCGCGGCTGTAATTCAGCGTGGGCACGATGGTGAGCAGGTCGGAAGCGATGATACGGACCCCCACATGGGCATTGTACCGCACGTCGAGCCGCGGATTATCTCCACCGGACAAAAACGGATCATTCGGCCTGGTGATATGGAAGGCCGCAATGCCCCCAAAAAGGCTGGCTGTTTTATTTGGGGTGGCATCGTAATAGGCAATGCCCGCACCCGCATCCACAGACGCTACGGAAGGCTTGGTAAATGTTTCACCGGAATTGCCGCTCGGATCATACCCGATGCCGGACTGCCATTGCGATCCGTATTGCAGTTTCGACACATCAAATTTCCGCTGGATGAAACCGATCTGCAGGGCCATCACGAGATAATGATCCGCACGAGGTCCGAAGCGGACGCCGGTATAGGCCATGCTCAGATAAGCGTTGGTATAATTATAGGCTTTATCACTCGTTCCCTGGTTGAGGATATTGATACCGAAATTGGTATTTTTATTTGTGACGATTTCACCGGACAGGCCTTCGGTCGTGAGTGTATTGCTGTACTGTGAACGGAAAACGCTGCTAACGCGGTAGTCACCTTCGATCGCACCGGTAAATGCCGGATTCATAGACATGGGGTGAATAAAATACTGTGAAAAATGCGGGTCCACCTGGGCGGATGCCGTTTTCGTCAGTATGATGGCCGCGAGCAGCGCTTGCGCGAACAGCCGTTGTAAATTTTTTTTCATAGTCATAAGTTTTCAGACCGCTATCGGATAAGCGATATATTTCCTCTTCTCGTGATCGTCACATTATTATAGAAAAACACTTTCACTTCGTAGAAATAAGGTCCCACGGGTTGCGGCCTTCCCTTCCAGGTGCCATCCCATCCGCTGTTCAGATCCTTATTCACATAGAGCAACTCTCCCCACTGGTTGAACACGTGCATTTCAATTGACTGGATCGATGAACCATATACTTTGAACAGATCGTTCTGACCGTCGCCGTTCGGACTGAATGCATTCGGAATGAAGAAGTCTTTCAGGTTCGGATCGATATTTATTTTGATGCTCGCGGTATCATAGCAGCCTTCATCCGACTGTGCGATCACGGTAAATACCTTCGATGTATCGCGCACGGTGATCCTTTGCGATAGGGCGGTCTGGTCGTCAAAGAAAATGGCTGGCGACCAGGACAATACCGTGTAGTTGAAATTGGCTGCGGTCGTTATCGATACCTGGTCTCCTGCCAATACAGGGTTCGGTGTCGCATCGAGGGTGAGCGTGAACGGTTTCACGGCCACCACGACACTGGTGGTATCGGTACAACCATCGGTGGTGGTAGCCACCGCGTAATACGTGGTTGTTACCAGCGGCGTCACCTGCACCGGATTGCTGTTGCTCACATTCAGCCAGCTGATGCTGTTGCCGGCAGATGTACCGGTGAGCGTGACCGCGCTGCCCTTACATATATCGGTACCACTGGTGGTGGCCGTAATCGAAGGCTTGGTAAAGATGGATGTCGTTACCGGCAGCATATCCGAACTGCAGCCCGTGGTGGTATTGATACCACGGATATAGAATGTTCCGCTGGTGCTGATCGCTGAAGGATTTGCTACAGGAGTGGTTCCTGCCGCATCCTCAAAATAGTCGAAGCTGAGCCCTGCCGCACTGCCCGCTGTAACAGCGGCATTGGTCAGGTCGATCGTGCCGGGAGCACATACACCTGCGGGTGAATGAACCACGAGCACCGGATTCTGTATCTGTACCGAAGCCGATACACTGCCGCCGCAACCGGCCGCATTGCTGAATGTATAAAGAACCGTGTAGCTTCCTTCCGTGCTGGCATTCAGATCGATCGTACCGGTGACGGCGTCGATGGACAGACCCGTTGCCGAGCTGAACGTTCCGCCGGTTTGTCCGGTAAGCGTCACCACAGCCGTTCCATTGGTGCAATATGGCGAACCATTGTAAGCGATGGTAGCCACCGGCAATGGATTCACGGTTACGGTTACTTGTTTTATATCGGAACAACCGGCTGCGGTTACACCCTTGATGTAATACGTGCCGCTCGTTGCGATGGCGGATGGATTGGTCAGCGTGTTCAATGCTGATGCATCCGTATAATACGTGAATGTTAACGTGGCAGGCGTGGTTCCGGCAGTGACGGACGCGGCCGTAATGTCCACCGTCTGCGGTGCGCACACGGGCGCCGGATTGGTGATCGTAATCACCGGCTGCTGATTGATGGTAATGGTGGTGGTTGCCGTATTTGGACAGGTTCCGTTCGTGAAACTATAGGTCACGGTGTAGGTTCCCGGCGTACTTGTGCCCAGGCTAACGGCACCGCTGGCCGGATCGATCACGAGTCCTGTCGAAGAACTGTACGTACCCGCCCCCTGGCCCGTTTGCACGACCACCGCTGTGCCGGTTCCGCAATAAGGCGAACCCGCATAGGAAATCGTGGCTACCGGCAATGGGTTGACGGTAACGGTAACGGGTTTGATGTCGCTGCAACCTGCTGCGGTAGTACCCTTGATATAGTAGGTGCCGCTGACTGAAATAGCCGCTGGTGAAGCCAGCGCATTGGTCGCCGCGGCGTCTGTGAAATAGGTGAATGTAAGTCCTGTCGGCGTGGTACCGGCAGTTATGGCTGCAGCCGTGATATCAACAGTGAGTGGCGCACATACAGGTGCCGGGTTGGTGATTGCGATCACGGGCTGCTGATTGATCGTGATGGAGGCCGTTGCCGTACTCGGACAGGTTCCGTTCGTAAAACTGTAGGTCACGGTATACGTGCCTGGTGTGCTGCTGGCAAGGTTTACGGCACCGGTACTCGCATTCATCACCAGACCAGTCGTTGAACCATAGGTCCCGCCTGGCTGACCTGACTGTGTGACCGTGGCCGTACCGGTTCCGCAATAGGGCGAACCTGCATAGGCGATCGTTGCTACCGGCAATGGATTTACGACAACGGTCACCGGTTTCACATCGGCACAACCGGCGGCTGTAATACCCTTGATATAATAGGTGCCGCTGACAGTAATGGCAGCAGGCGAAGCCAGCGTGTTGGTGGCCGCAGCATCCGTGAAATAACTATAAGTAAGACCCGAAGGTGTGCTTCCTGCTGTGATTGCCGCAGCCGTGATATCAACGGTGAGCGGAGCACATACCGGTGCGGGGTTTGTAATCGTGATCAACGGTTGCTGATTGATGGTAATCGATCCAGTCGTCGTGGTCGGGCAGGTACCGTTGGTGAAACTATACGTCACCGTATAGGTCCCCGGTGTGCTCGTGGCGAGATTCACGGCGCCAGTGCTTGCATTCAGGACCAGACCCGTCGTTGAACTATAGGTTCCGCCGGGTTGTCCGGTTCTTACCACAACGGCCGTTCCCGTTCCGCAATAAGGTGATCCTGTATACGAGATGGATGCGACCGGCAATGCATTCACCACCACAGTCACCGGCTTCACGTCGGAACAACCTGCTACCGTTGTTCCCTTGATATAATAGGTGCCGCTTGCTGCAATGGCAACAGGCGTTGCCAGTGTGTTGGTCGTGGCTGCATCCGTGAAATATGTATAGGTAAGTCCCGCCGGCGTCGTTCCCGCAGTTACTGCGGCTGCCGTGATGTCAACGGTTAATGGGGCACATACCGGTGCAGGGTTTGTGACCGTGATCAGCGGCTGTTGATTGATGGTAATCGACGCCGTTGCCGTATTCGGACAGGTACCGTTGGTGAAACTATAAGTAATCAAATAGGTACCCGGCGTGCTGGTGCCAAGATTTATCGTACCGCTCGTGGAATTGATCACGAGCCCGGTGGTTGAACTGTAAGTGCCGCCCGTTTGTCCGGTCTGGCTTACCGCAACGGTACCTGTTCCGCAGAAAGGAGAACCGGTATAAGCAATTGATGCTGCCGACAGCGGATTTACCACAACGGTTACGGATTTGATCAGGAAACAGGTGCTGGCATTGGTTCCCTTGATATAATAGGTGCCGCTGGATGCCACTGCCGAAGGAGTACTCAGGGCTGTGGTGGCCGCAGCGTCTGTGAAATAGGTATATACAAGACCTGTGGTGCTTCCAGTGGTGACCGCCGCGGCCGTCAGATCCACCGTTGATGGCGAACAAACCGGGGCAGGATTGGTGATGACCAGGACGGGCATGGCATTCACGGTAACCGGTGCGCTGGTGCTGAATGTACAACCGGCTGCATTGTTCACATTATATGTAACGGTGTAAGTCGCCGGCGTGCTGGCAGCGAGGTTTATGGTCCCGGTCGAAGCATTGATGCTCAATCCAGCCGGTGCGCTGAATACACCACCGGTTTGTCCGGTAAATGTAACCGGAGCTGTGCCGGTCGCACAATAAGGTGATCCTGCATACGAAATGCTGGCCGTTGGCAGTGCATTGATGGTGACACTTGTAGTCGGTGTAATGCTGCAGGTTCCGTTGGCTACGGTATAGGTAACCAGGTAAGTGCCTGCTGTGCTGGTGACGAGGTTGATGGTACCGGTGCTTGCGTTGATCACCAGTCCTGCTGGAGCGCTGTACACACCGCCTGCCTGGCCCGTCTGCGTTACGGTTGCATTCCCCGTGGCGCAATAAGGAGATCCGCTGTAACTGATGCTGGCAACCGGATAAGCCGTCACCGTAATTTTTATGGCAGCCGACACATTGTTGCAGGCGCCTGAGGAGGTGATGCGATGATACCAGGTGGTGGTGCTGAGTG
>CAZZYD010000026.1:0-21889 GCA_964658175.1 uncultured Puia sp.
TGTCCCTGCATTATATGCGGCAGATCATTGAAGCCGTACGTGAAGACGCACCGGTGATCCTGTTCGCGAAAGGCGCCTGGCATTCGCTGGCCGAAATGGCCACGACGGGCGCTGCCGGCCTCGGCATCGACTGGTGCATTCGTCCGCAGACGGCCCGCAACATCGCCGGCAAAAACGTTACGCTGCAGGGCAATTTCGATCCGGCGCGTTTGTTATCGCCGATCCCGGAAATCAGGCAACAGGTAAAAGAAATGCTGGATCAGTTTGGCAAGCATCGCTATATCGCCAACCTCGGCCATGGCATCCTGCCTTCCGTGCCGGTGGATCATGCGCGGGCATTTGTGGACGCGGTGAAAGAACATTCCTTTACGCGCAAAACGGAAAGGGCCTCTCTGTGAACGAACCATTGAAATATAAAACCGATACCAGGGCCTTTCGCGGGCGGTGGATCGATTATGTACACCAGCTGCAGGATATCATCTGCCACGCACTGGAAAAAACCGATGGCAAAGCAACCTTTACCGAAGAACGCTGGGAAAGAAAAGAAACCGGCGGCGGCGGTGGCATCACACGCGTAATTGAAGGAGGGGATCTGTTCGAAAAAGGCGGCGTGAATACTTCGGTGGTATATGGAAAAGTTACGGCGGGCATGAAAAAACAATTGCAGCTCGACGGGAGCAAATGGTTTGCCTGCGGTCTTTCCCTGGTCCTGCATCCGAAAAATCCATATGTGCCGACGGTGCATGCCAACTGGCGGTTTTTTGAGTTGTATGATGAAGACGACTGTGTGTGCGATCGCTGGTTTGGCGGTGGCAGTGACCTGACGCCCTATTATCTTTTTGAGGATGACGCGATCCATTTCCACCGGCATTTTAAAGACGTGCTGGACGGCTACGGCCCGGAGCTCTATCCCTCTTACAAAAAAAATTGCGACTTATATTTTTCAAATACCCACCGGCAGCACGAAACCCGGGGCATCGGCGGCATCTTCTACGATCATCTCCGTCCAACGGATGATGCAGATGCCGAACGCCTGCTGGAATTTCAAAAGGCCAACGGAGATTCTTTTCTGTCGGCATACCTGCCGATCGTTGAGCGGCGCCGGATCCTTCCTTACGGTGAAAGAGAAATTTTCTGGCAGGAAATCCGGCGCGGTCGTTATGTGGAGTTCAACCTGATTCACGACCGCGGTACGCTGTTCGGATTGAAGTCGGAAGGCAGAACGGAAAGTATCCTGATGAGCCTGCCACCGCGGGCCAGATGGAAATATAATTATCAGCCCGAACCCGGGTCGCCGGAAGATGAATTGCTGCAGGCCTGCCTGCATCCGCGAAACTGGCTCGGATAAAATATTTGATATGTACTTACAAAGGAGAAACAGGATTTTAAGAAAAAGCCCGACGATCCGGCGGCTGGTAGCAGAATCAGTGCTGACACCCAACGACCTCATGGCGCCGCTTTTTATCGACGAGGGCAAACAGGTGCGCACTGAAATTTCATCCATGCCCGGCTATTACCGAAACAGCCTGGATGTTACGGTGGATGAAGTAAAAAAACTGTATGCGCTTGGTGTACAGAGCGTATTGCTGTTTATTAAATGTCCGGACGACCGGAAAGACAATACCGGAAAAGAATCGTGGAACCCCGACGGTCTGATGCAGCGCAGCATCAAAGCGATCAAGGATGCTGTTCCCGGCATGCTGGTAATGACCGATGTGGCGCTCGATCCCTATTCTTCCTATGGTCATGACGGCATCGTGGAAAACGGTGAAATCGTCAATGACGAAACGGTGGAAGCACTGGTGAAGATGAGTCTCAGTCACGCGCTGGCCGGCGCGGATTTTGTCGCCCCAAGTGATATGATGGATGGCCGCATCGGTGCGATCCGCCAGGCATTCGAAGAAAATAATTTCCGGCAGACAGGCATCATGGCCTACAGCGCAAAATATGCTTCCTGCTTTTACGGTCCCTTCCGGGATGCACTGGATTCGGCCCCGGGATTTGGTGATAAGAAAACCTACCAGATGGATTATGCCAACCGCCGGGAGGCGATCCGGGAAGTGCTGCAGGATGTGGAAGAAGGAGCCGACATCGTCATGATCAAACCGGCCCTGGCTTATCTTGATATCATCCGGGAAGTGAAAAATACCGTGCACGTGCCCGTGAGTGCGTATAATATCAGCGGCGAATACGCCATGATAAAGGCGGCGGCAAAAATGGGCTGGCTGGACGAAGACAAGGCCATCCTCGAAACCCTCACGGCTATGAAACGTGCGGGGGCCGACCTCATCGCCACTTATTTCGCGGCCAATGCCGCCAGACTGCTCGGCTGACAATATCACGCTGGAAATCTTATCATATTTATGGACACGACAAACAGTGAAGCACTTTTTATCCGCGCGCAGCAGGTGATCCCGGGGGGCGTGAATTCGCCGGTACGCGCCTTTAAAAGCGTTGGGGGAAATCCTATTTTCATCAAAAAGGCCAAAGGCGCCTATCTCTATGATGCGGATGGAAATAAATACATCGACTATATCGCTTCCTGGGGACCGATGATCCTCGGTCATGCGCACGAGCCGGTGATCAACGCGATCCGCGAACAGGCTTTGTTCTCCACTTCCTATGGCGCGCCGACGGCATTGGAAACCGATATGGCCGAACTCATTGTGGGGATGGTACCCAATGTGGATATGATCCGTATGGTGAGCAGCGGCACCGAAGCCTGCATGAGCGCCGTACGGCTTGCCCGCGGCTACACAGGCAGAAACAAGATCATCAAGTTTGACGGCAACTACCACGGCCATGCGGATCCTTTTCTGGTAAAGGCCGGCAGCGGCATGGCCACGCTGCATATCCAGACTGTGCCCGGGGTAACGGCCGGCGTTTCCAACGACACCCTGACCTGCGCATACAACGATCTCGCCGGGGTCCGGAGCCTGGCTGCGGCGCATCCGAAAGAAATAGCCGCGATCATCGTGGAACCGGTGGCCGGCAACATGGGCTGCGTGCTGCCCGCACCCGGATTTCTGGAAGGCCTGCGGCAGATCTGCGACGACGAAAACATCGTGCTTATATTTGATGAAGTGATGACGGGATTCCGGCTGGCACCCGGTGGCGCGCAGGAGCGGCTCGGTGTTTCCGCAGACCTTGTTACCTATGGAAAAGTGATCGGCGGCGGGATGCCCGTGGGCGCTTTCGGTGGGCGCCGGCATATCATGCAAAAGATCGCCCCGCTGGGAAATGTATACCAGGCTGGTACCCTGAGTGGCAATCCGCTGGCGATGATCGCCGGATTCACCACGCTGAAACTGCTCAAAGAAAATCCTTCTGTATATACTGAACTCGAAGAGAAAACCATCTACCTGAAAAATGGTCTGGCGCAGGCGCTGAAAAAAGGGGAAAAACCGTTTGTGATCAATCAGCTGGGTTCTATGCTCAGCGTGCATTTCAGCAGCGAGCCGGTCACGGATTTCGATTCTGCCGCCCGGGCAGACAATGACTATTTCAAAACCTTTTTTCATGGGATGCTGGAGCAGGGCATCTACCTTCCGCCATCACCCTATGAAAGCTGGTTCCTGAACAATGCGCTCACCAAAAGAGACCTGGATGAAACGATCCAGGCAGCGGAAGAAGTCGTGTGCGCAGGCTGACTAATGCAGTAACAGTTCGCAGGGCTTTAAGCCGGTGTGTTTCTTGAAGGCGGTGGAAAAATGGGAAATGGAAGAGTATCCGAGCATGATGGAAACTTCTGTAACGCTCAGCCCTTTTTCGTAGAGCAGGTAACGCGCATGTTCCATCCGCTGGCTCTGATAGAAGTCGAAGATGGTCGTGCCGAACATCTCCTTGAATCCTTTTTTCAGATAACATTCATTGATGGCCACTTTCCGGCTCAGCTCCTTAATAGTGAGGGGTTCGCCGATATGTTCCAGCAGGATCTCGCGGGCATGCCGGATCTTTTCGCGGTCGGCCTCATTGGCGAGGAACTTGCAGCTGAAGGTCTCCACTTCCTTTTCACCGAGCATGCATTCGAGGCTGTAGAGCAGCAGCATCTGCGTCTGGGCGTTGAAGAAAATATTTTCCAGGCTGTCCGTATAGGTATGATTCAGCAGCGATTCGATGATGTTCCGGATGCGGCCGCAGAGGGAAAGAATTTTTGAGAAAGAAGAGGGATGGTTGAAACGGAGGATGTCGTCGGCCACGGTACTGCTGACGTGTTCGGGTTTTACAAACTGGGAAAGATGGGCCGGCGTAAACTGAAAGCTCAGTACATCCACGGTGTCCACCCGGTCGCCGCAATGCACGGCGTTGAGGCGGCAGCTGTCGCATTCGCGGTCCTTCTGCTTGCAATAGGTGTTGCCGGCGACACAAAAACGAAGCTCAAAATAGTTGCCGGCGGGTTCCCCTTTTTTGTAATGGTAGGTCATCATCCCAAGGTCTTCCATATTCCACTGTGGATTCTTCTTGTAGCGGCGGATCACATAACGCACGGATCCGGGAATCTGGCGTTCTTTTTCCTGCATCAGGTGCAACTCTTCGTGCATGAAGGGCTGCTTGTAGGCCAGGGACAGAATATCAGGAGGTGCGTGCATATCAGGGGGCAAATTTACTGTACAAACGGATAGTAAATTAGACGCGTTTCGGATAATGACGTCAACTGTATCATGGCATTGTCATTTTTTAACATTCCAGACCATAAAAAATAGGCAGGAAATAAGGTTTTTGCAGGCCGGAAACCCCCTTATTTTTCGTAGATTTGCCAACCCGGTGAAAGGTTATCTAATAACCGGTTTTTCAATTAAATATGAGCGAAACAATTCAGGAAGTTTTAGCGCCGCCGGCGAATAGTTACGGGGCTGACAGCATCCAGGTTTTAGAAGGATTGGAAGCCGTGCGAAAACGTCCCGCGATGTATATCGGCGACGTGGGGGAAAAAGGGCTTCATCACCTCGTGTATGAAGTGGTGGACAATTCGATTGATGAAGCGCTTGCAGGTTATTGCAAAAATATCAACGTCACCATTTATCCGGATGACTCGGTGAGCGTGGAAGACGATGGCCGCGGTATTCCCACGGGCATGAATACCAAGGAAAAAAAGAGCGCCCTGGAAGTGGTGATGACCGTACTGCATGCGGGCGGAAAATTTGACAAGAATACGTACAAGGTTTCCGGCGGATTACATGGGGTGGGGGTAAGCTGCGTGAACGCGCTCAGCAGCGACCTCCTCGTTACCGTACAGCGGGAAGGAAAAATATTCGAACAGGCTTACAAGATCGGTGTTCCGCAATACTCTGTACGGGAGACCGGCCTGAGCGATAAAACGGGCACGAAAGTGCATTTCCATCCGGACGCCAGCATTTTCATTACCACGCTGTACAAGAAAGATATCCTGGAAAGCAGGTTGCGTGAGTTGTCTTTTCTGAACAAGGGCGTCCGCATCATCATGGAGGACCTGCGCGATATCGATGACGATGGGAAAACGTATTCAAAAACTTTTTATAGCGAAGGCGGCATCATCGAATTTCTCGAAATGCTCGATGCCAATGCGGGCCGTACGCCGCTGATCCCGAAAGCGATTTTTGTGGAAGGCCTGGATGCGGCCACCAATGTGGCCGTGGACATTGCGCTGGTGTACAACGACAGCTATACGGAGCATATCTATTCATACGTCAACAACATCAATACCATTGAAGGCGGCACCCATGTCACCGGTTTCCGCCGCGCGCTCACCCGTGTTTTCAAAAGCTACGGCGACAAGCAGGGGCTTTTTGAAAAAGCCAAGGTGGAAATCGAAGGCGATGATTTCAGGGAGGGACTCAGTGCGATTATTTCCGTCAAGGTACCGGAACCACAGTTCGAAGGTCAGACGAAAACCAAGCTTGGAAACAACGAAGTGATCGGCGTGGTCGATTCCACGGTTTCAAGTGTATTGCAGGCCTATCTGGAAGAAAATCCCCGCGAAGCGAAGAATATCATCCAAAAAGTGATTCTGGCGGCTCAGGCGAGGTTTGCGGCCCGCAAGGCACGTGAACTCGTACAGCGTAAATCGGTGCTCAGCGGTGGCGGATTGCCCGGCAAGCTGGCGGACTGTTCTGAAAGGGCGCCGGATCGCTGTGAATTATACCTGGTGGAAGGAGATTCCGCGGGCGGTACGGCAAAACAGGGCCGCGACCGAAGTTTCCAGGCCAT
Organism: uncultured Puia sp.; assembly: GCA_964658175.1. Lineage (GTDB taxonomy): Bacteria > Bacteroidota > Bacteroidia > Chitinophagales > Chitinophagaceae > Puia. The sequence continues at coordinate 6,187 of CAZZYD010000026.1, forward strand.
CCTGCCGCTGAGGGGCAAGATCCTCAACGTGGAAAAAGCCATGGAACACCGGATCTATGAAAATGAAGAAATCCGGAATATGTACACGGCCCTCGGTGTTACCGTCGGTACGGTGGAAGATCCGAAAGCGCTGAACATAACCAAGCTCCGCTATCATAAAGTGATCATTATGACCGATGCCGATGTGGATGGCAGCCATATCGCCACATTGATCCTGACCTTCATTTACCGTTATATGACGGAACTCGTTGAACAAGGTTATGTATACATTGCCCAGCCGCCCCTGTATCTTGTAAAAAAAGGAAAAGAGCAGGCGTATGCGTGGACGGAAGAACAACGGAAGTTCCAGATCGACCGGCTTGGAAACGGCAAGGAAGACAGCGTTAATACGCAGCGGTATAAAGGCCTGGGAGAAATGAATTCGGATCAGCTCTGGGAAACCACGATGAATCCGGCCACACGCACCCTGAAACAGGTGACCATTGAGAGCGCCGTGGAGGCAGACCGCATCTTTAGCATGCTCATGGGAGATGAAGTGGCCCCTCGGCGGGAATTCATCGAATCACACGCCAAATACGCCAAACTGGATGTATAAGGGTCGGTGAAAAAGGGGTTTAATTTTAATTTTCTACCTTTAAAGCCGATTTAGTCAGTTGATTAGCATTACTAACCTTTTAAAATAAGATTGTATGTCAGAAGTTGTTTTAACAGCATATAACGTAAAAACGAAAGAAAAAAATGTTCCGATCCTCGATGCGGTGATCAGCAAGACAGCGAAAGGCGCGTACATGGCTCAGGGAAACGACGGTAAGGGAAACAAACTGACTACCCTGCTGGGCGCAGAAAAAGCACTGGCGGCCATCAAAGCCGGCGTAGCAAAACAAGGCTGGTAACCGAACAGCAGACAGGAGCCGGAACCGGCTCCTGATACCGGGAAGTTGATTCCTGCGAATTGTTCTTCTTTCATTCCTATGAAAAATTGACATCGCCCGGAAGAACAACGTTCCCATATGAAAGCGAGCGCATTCTTATTATGGCTGTGCCTGTGCGGGTATATGGCCATGGCACAGGAAACAGACCCCTACCATCTCAACGGTTCTGCCACGCAGGACAATTGCAATTGCTATACGCTTACCCCCGATCAGCTGACCCAGTCAGGGTCCGTTTGGAATAAAACGGAGATTGACCTCACACAGTCCTTTGATTATTCATTCAACGTATACCTCGGGTGCAAGGACCTGGACGGGGCCGATGGCATCGTATTCGTTTTGCAGCCGATCAGCACAAGCGTAGGCACCACCGGCCAGGGCCTCGGCTTTTTTGGCGTCACCCCATCGATCGGTATTCCGATCGACACCTACCAGAATGTTGATTTCGACGACCCCTCGTACGACCACATCGGCATCTACCGGGACGGCGACCTGCACAACAATTCCCCCAATGTGCTCGCACCACCCGTGCAGGTGCTGCCCGATAACGGAAATATTGAAGACTGTCAGTGGCATGTGTTCCGCATCCACTGGGATGCTCTGGCTAAAAATCTCTCCGCTTATATCGACGGCTTTCTGCGCGTTCAGACAAATCTTGATCTCGTAAAAGATATCTTCGGCGGCCGGCCGCTGGTTTTCTGGGGATTCAGCGGCGCCACCGGCGGCTCCAGCAACGTACAGAAATTTTGCACCTCCCTCAATCCCGGCTATAGCGTTGGCAGCAATCAGAAAACCTGTTTCCCGACGCCGATCCAGTTCGACGACAGCTCCACTTCTTTCGGCACCATCCTGCACTGGTACTGGGATTTTGGCGATGGCACAACGCTTGACCAGCAGACGCCTCCGCCGCATAACTATCCGGCGCCAGGGATCTACAACGTGAAACTGAATATCCTTGCCAACAATGGCTGTCTCTCTGATACATTCATGCATAAGATCGTGATCGGGTCCATCCCCAAAGCCGGCTTTGCTTTTCCCGCTGCCGTTTGTACTGTACAGCCAACGCTCTTCACGGATCGGTCCACCGTGGAGTTCGGCACGATCAACGAATGGGATTGGACGCTGAATCCCGGGGGAAGCCTCCAAAACACGTACGGTGGCCTGGCACAAACATTTGCCGAAGGGCCTGAGCAGATCTCGCTGGTGACACGCACGGTCGAAGGCTGCGTTTCCGATCCATACTCGATCAATTTCAATGTGTATCCGAAACCTGCCGCCACCGCCAGTTTTGTAGACGCGGCATGTTACGGGGCGCCCCTCTCTTTTTCCGCGCAGAATATCAATACGGCGGTCAGGTCCATGAATCAATGGGTCTGGGATTTTGGCGACAGCAGCCAAGGCAACGGCGATCCTGTATCTCACCTGTATCCTGCCGGCGGCAGTTATCATCCCTCCGTGTACGGCATCAGCAACGAAGGATGCCATTCCGATACGGCCATTGGAAACACCATCATCTACCAGTCCATCGCCGATGCGGGTCGCGACACGGTGATCACCCTGGGTCAGTCGCTGCAGCTGCAGGGTGGTGGCGGCACGGCTTACCGGTGGTTTCCGGCAGAGGGACTAAGCGATCCCGGTATCAGCGACCCCGTGACGGTGATCCGGTCAGACATCAGTTATACGCTCGAAGCATCCACCAGTTTTGGATGCCCAACCTACGATACCATTCACATTAAAACCTATGTGGGACCGGATATCTATGTGCCGAATGGTTTTACGCCGGACCATAATGGCCGCAACGACCGCTTTCACCCGGTGATGGTGGGCATCACCAGGCTATTTTATTTCCAGGTGTACAACCGTTATGGCCAGCTCATCTATCACAGCGAAAACGATGGTGACGGCTGGGACGGAAATTTCCAGGGACAGGCTCAGCCCGCCGGCACTTATGTCTGGATGATCAAAGGACTTGACTATAACGGTCTTGTACATGCGAAGCAAGGCACGGTCGTGCTCATCCGATAGGATCGGATAACGTGATCCGCCTGGTATTAGCGTCTAACGTGGATTCCCTTCTTTTGATGAAAGGCTGGTCGCTTCAGACGATGCTGTCTGCACCAAAATAGGACGTGAGCGCATGGGGTATATCAATCCCATCCGCCGTTTGGTTATTTTCCAGCAGGCAGGCGAGAATCCGCGGCAGGGCCAGGGAACTTCCGTTGAGGGAATGGAGCAGTTGATTTTTTCCCTGTTCATCCTTATAACGGATCTTCATGCGGTTGGTCTGGAAGGTTTCAAAATTACTTACGGAACTTACCTCGAGCCATTTCTGCTGGGCAGCACTGAACACTTCAAAATCATAAGTGAGGGCGGAAGCAAATCCCATATCCCCCCCGCAGAGCCGCAAAATACGGTATGGCAGTTCGAGGGATTGCAGCAGGCGTTCCACATGTCCGACCATTTCATCGAGCACATCATAACTGCCGGCTGGTTCCACCAATTGCACGATCTCTACCTTGTCGAACTGGTGCAGGCGGTTCAGTCCGCGGACGTCCTTTCCATAGCTGCCTGCTTCGCGGCGAAAGCAGGGCGTATACGCCGTCATTTTAACGGGCAGGTCCGCGTTCCGGACAATGGTATCACGGTAGAGGTTGGTCAGTGGTACTTCTGCCGTGGGGATCAGGTAGAATTTGTCTTCAGTGGCATAATACATCTGTCCTTCCTTGTCGGGCAGTTGTCCCGTGCCGAAGGCGGATTCTTCATTCACCATCAGCGGCGGCATGTATTCCGTATACCCGGCAGCGGTATTGTAGTCAAGGAAATACTGGATCATGGCGCGCTGGAGGCGGGCACCGCGGTTGATATATACCGGAAAGCCGCTGCCCGTCACCTTATTGCCGAGTTCAAAATCGATCAGGTTGTATTTTTTTGCCAGATCCCAGTGCGGCACGGCGCCGGGATAGAGTGACGGAATCGCGCCGTTTTCCCGGATATTGACATTCTCTTCGGGCGTTTTCCCCGGGGGAACGATGGCCGCCGGCAGGTTGGGCAGGGTCACCAATGCCTCCCTGAGCTGAAAATCAGTTTTTGCGAGCCGTTCCTGCAGGGGTTCGAGGGCGGCTTTCAGGGTGGCGACCTCCGTTTTTTTTGCCGCGGCTTCTTCCCTTTGCCCTTTTGACATCAGCTGCCCGATTTCCCTGGAATATCCGTTGATGGCAGACTGGGTATTTTCAGATTCGGTTTGTAATTTCTTCCTTTCTTCATCCAGGGCAATGATCGAATCGACGAGATCCAGGCCTTTGAAGTTTTTCACCGCCAGTCTTTCTTTTACCATTTCCGGCTGTTGCCGGATGAGCGCCAAGGATAGCATTTCCAGAGTTTTTGCGAAGGTAATCCATCTGTATCTTTACCGGATGAATGTTACCGATGATCTGCAACAGCGGTGGTGGGGACTGGAAGGCCGGCTGCTGGAACGCTTCGGCAAAAAGCCGGATATGGAATCGATCCTATTTCTGATCGGAATCCAGGAATTCGGGGATATCCGCAAAAAATTTGAAAAAGAGCAGAAACAGGACCTCATGCACATTGCCGTTTGCAGCCTGCTTTCGCAAAGCGGCTATTACGAAATGGAAAAAGTGGATGCCGACGGCTGGCCGCATTACCGCCAGCTCAAAGCCCTCCCCGTGATGGATATGATCCAGCAGGAAAATTTTATGAAGGACCATATCCTCCTTTATTTTGAACAGGAAATGCCTGGTTGATATTTACGCGGCCGATACCGGATTCATGCCGGGCATCCTATATTTGCATCACAAAAAACTACTCCCATGGGTTTTCCGGCTAACCTGCTGTATACAAAAGAACACGAATGGATCCGTATGGAAGATGCCGTAACGGCCGTGATCGGCATTACCGATTTCGCCCAGTCGGAACTCGGGGACATTGTATATGTTGAAGTGGAAACTGTAGGAAAGACCCTGGAAGAAGGGGCTGTTTTTGGCACAGTGGAAGCTGTTAAAACCGTATCCGACCTTTTTTTACCGGTGGCCGGAACCGTGACCGAACTGAATCCCGCCCTGGCCGGTGCTCCCGACCTCGTGAACAGCGATCCCTACGATAAAGGCTGGATGATCAGAATGACCGTCACCGACCCGAGCCATGTCAGCAAACTCCTGTCCCCTGCCGACTATGAGAGCCTGGTGGGCGCCTGATCCCGGGCTGGTATCATTTTTATATATATAAAAGTCTTTGGCATTACCCCTTAAATATAATGAGCAGGAATTGATTGCGGCACTCAAAACCCGCAGCAATGATGCTTTTGAATACCTCTACGACAATTATTCCGGGGCGCTGCACAGCATTATTTTACAGATTGTCCAAAATCAGGAAATCGCCAGCGATGTACTGCAGGAAGTGTTCGTAAACATCTGGCGTAAAATAGAAAGCTACGATCCCACCAAGGGAAGACTCTTCACCTGGATGCTGAATATCAGCCGCAATGCTTCCATCGATCTGCTGCGTTCGAAGAATTTTCAAAACAGCCGCAAAAACCAGGAGTTAACTGACAACGTATATGGATCTGACCAGGTGACCCAAACCAATACCGATCGAATCGGTCTTACGAAATTCCTGGCGAAGCTTCGACCCGATCATCGCATACTGATTGAACTTGCGTACTTTAAGGGCTATACCCATGAGGAGATAGCCCAGATTGAAGAGATACCACTGGGTACCGTGAAGACCCGGATAAGGAATGCTTTGCTGCAACTGAAAGAATTATTAAAGTAAAAAACTGAACAGTAAATTAGCGTAATAAGAAGTGAACGTACAAGAATACATATCGAGCGGACTGATTGAAAACTATGTGCTGGGCCTGGCATCTCCTGAGGAGATGGCAGAATTCGAGCAGATGTATTCCGCACACGCTGAAGTGCGGACGGCACGCGATGTATTCGAACGTAAGCTCGAACAGAAACTGCTGGAACAGGCCATACCACCCGCACCAGCCCTCAAATCCAAAATATTTTCCCAGCTGCAGATGGAACACGACAAACTGCCTGCTGGTACCGGGTCTACCGAAACGGCAAAAATTGTACGTCCTTCCTGGACGCGTTTTGCCGCTGCGGCGTCCGTTGTTTTGTTGCTGGGTAGCGTGGGATTGAACTGGTATCTGTTCAATGAGTATAAAGGCTCGCTGGCCAAATACGATGCGCTGGTGGCCACGCAAACACAAATGGCTTCCGCCAACAGCAGTTTACAAACCAGCCTGCAGGACTATCGTTCCGCACTCGAGGAAATACGCAATCCGGCCATGGCCGTCATCAAGATGCCGGGTGTTGCCGCCAAGCCGAACAGCCTCGCCACCGTTTACTGGAATACCCAGTCGAAAGACGTATACCTCCTGGTGAATCAGCTTCCGAAACCAAACGCTGATAAACAGTATCAGCTATGGGCTATCGTGGATGGCAAACCGGTGGATGCAGGCATCTTCGATGTAAGCGACGGACCATCTTTTGTAAAGCTCAAGAACATCCCCAATGCACAGGCTTTTGCCATCACCCTGGAAAATAAGGGCGGCAGTGTTTCGCCAACCATGGACGCCATGTATGTGATGGGAAAAGTATAATTTCACGGGTCATGATGCCTTCCCGACTCATCCCCGTTTTCCGCTCTGTCATCCCCGCGATTTTATGGACCGTCATCATTTTTATTTTACTGGCGATGCCTGGCTCCATGCTGCCAAAGGAAAAAGGTTTTCGTATTCCCAATTTTGATAAGATCGTTCACATGACGCTGTTTGGCGGATTCGTATTGCTATGGGCATGGCGGCTTGATACAAAAGCGCCTCCTGTTTCAAAACCCACGCGATGGTATTTCGGATTGTTTGTATTATCCTGTGCTTACGGCACAGCCATGGAATTCGTACAAAAATATTTTGTCGTAGGCAGGGATTATGATACGATGGACATTCTCGCAGACGCACTCGGCGCATTCATCGCATGGCTGATCCTGTATTTCAGTTTCATACGTAAAAAACAAAATATCGCATAGGCACAAAAAATAAGCCCCTATGGAAATAGGGGCCGTAACCAAAACTAACTGCTTATGAGAAAATTGACTGCTTTTGTGTAGTCAAATAGAAGAGACTGTTTGAATGAAATAACGCAAATCCGATGCCATTAATAAAACCTGATTTTCTTATTCCTAAAGAGCCATACTAAAGGTACGTCAGATTCTAATTCGCGGATTGTTATATTTTTTTTAATAACATTTCTTTAGGGATCACCTGAAACCCGCGTCCAGCCTGCATTTCCTCTTAGACTACCTGAGACCGAAGATTGGAACAGAGGTTTAATCCGCCTGTAGGAATTTTTTTTCATATACTGAAACAGACTGACTACCGGCGATCATTATACCAGTACAGAGGATGGTTGAAAATCGGGTGTTGCACAAAATCCCCATCCCGTATCATGCAATCCCCAGCCGGGACTTATCCCGCCATTTTTTCGGCGTTTTCTGCAAACTGTAGTGCATCAATGAATTCTCCGATGTTTCCATTTAAAACGTCGCTCAGATTATACACGGTAAGCCCGATGCGATGGTCCGTAACGCGGCCCTGCGGAAAATTATACGTTCGGATTTTTGCGCTCCGGTCTCCGGTGCTCACCAGGCTCTTCCGGTGCCTGGAAATTTCTTCTTCCTGTTTTCTCACCTGCTCTTCATAGAGTTTTGTGCGCAGCATCTGCATGGCTTTTTCCCGGTTGCCCAACTGACTCCGTTCAGTTTGGCAGACAACCACGACCCCGGTCGGAACATGGGTCAGGAATACCTTGGTTTCTACTTTATTTACATTTTGTCCGCCCGCACCACCACTTCGGGCGGTCTCCATCTTGACATCACTTTCCTTTAATTCGAAATCCACTTCTTCCGCTTCCGGCATCACCGCCACCGTTGCCGCGCTGGTATGAACCCGGCCGCTTTGCTCCGTATCCGGAACCCGCTGCACCCGGTGCACGCCGCTCTCGAATTTCATGGTACCATACACATCATCACCGGTTACCTCCACCTGTACTTCTTTATATCCCCCCACCGTGCCTTCGCTTTCGCTGAGCAGGGCCGTACGCCAGCCGCGCCGTTCGCAGTATTTAAGATACATCCGCAGCAGATCACCGGCAAAAAGGCTGGCCTCATCGCCGCCGGTACCTGCCCGTATTTCGAGGATCGCATTTTTCTCATCCTGCGGATCCTTGGGAATCAGCATCTGGCGGATGGCGGATTCCACGCGGATCTTCTTCTCTTCCAGCGCCGAAGTTTCCATTTTGGCGAGCTCGCGCAACTCGTCATCGTCCCCGTTAAGGGCTTCCCGGTTAAAGGCCAGGTCTTCCAGCAAAGCCTTGTACTGATCAAAAGCCTGCACGATTTTTTCCACGCTCCGGTACTCCTTGCTGGTCGCACTGAATTTCCGGTTATCATTGACGATCTCGGGATTGGTCAGCGCCGTTCCCAGCTCATCAAACCTTGCCCTGATCGCTTCGAGTTTGTCAATCATAGTCCAATCCTGTTGAGCGGCGAAGGTAATAAAGATCAAAGTACCCGTAAATAGGGCCGCCTTTTTTACCTTTGCCCTTCATGAACAACACGTTCGGTCGCGGGGGTTTTCGCAAATTCAAGGCAGATCATATTTTCGACGGGCAATCGCTTCTCCCGGGTTCCCTTGTGCTGATCACGACGGCGGACGGCACGGTAACCGACCTCGTGGACAGGGCGGATGCCGGCGATGATATCGAAGCATTTGAGGGTATCCTGTCGCCGGGTTTTATCAACGCGCATTGCCACCTTGAGCTGAGTCACCTGAACGGAAAAATTCCCAGACATACAGGTCTGATCGATTTTGTTTTTGCCGTGATGGGACAACGGCAGGCCAGTGCAGACACCCTGAAAACATCGATGGAGGAAGCAGAAAATGCCATGTGGCAAAACGGGATCGTTGCGGTCGGGGATATCTGCAATACAGGCAACAGCATTCCGCAAAAAGCAAGACGACGGCTTGCCTATTATAATTTCATCGAACTGGCTGGCTGGCTCCCGGCACAGGCCGCTGCGCGTTTCGCAACGGGTTTCGAGTGCTATCAAGCCTTTGCACAAGCCCTGGGCACGGAAGATCACCTGGTGCTCACTCCGCATGCTCCGTATTCCGTTTCGGAGGATCTCTGGACATTGATCCGTCCTTTTTTTAAGGGTCGCACGGTATCGATGCACAACCAGGAAACGGCGGCGGAAAATGAACTTTTTCTCCGGGGCGACGGCGCCTTCCGCTCCATGTATGAACGAATGAATATTCAGCGACCGGATTTTATCCCCCCGGGAACCAGCAGCCTGCAGGCCGTGTTCCCGGAGATGACTGGCGCAGCCAGCATCCTGCTCGTACACAATACGTTTACCAGTGCGTCAGATATCGCGCGCACCCAGGAACAGAACAGCTTTTTTTGCCTTTGTCCCAACGCTAATCTCTACATAGAAAACAAACTGCCGCCGTTGGCGCTGCTCCGTTCAATGGATGCGCGGCTGGTACTGGGCACAGACAGTCTGGCCAGCAACGACCAGCTCAATATCCTGGAAGAAATAAAAACCATCGCTCAGCATTTCCAGGATATTCCCACTGCAGAGATGCTCCGATGGGCCACCATCAACGGGGCGCAGGCGCTCCAAATGGACGGCTTGCTCGGAAGTTTTGAGACCGGAAAAAAGCCGGGCGTGGTGTTGATCAGCCGGGTCGAGCAAACGAGGATCACCGCCGGCAGCGGGTCATCCAGATTGATCTGATCAGCCTTCGAGGAGGGCTTTAAGCACCGGCAGCGTTTTCATGGGTGTAAATCCAGTGATGTGGAGGGAAAAAAACATTTCATAGGCCTGCAGCAGTTGCCTCCGCGTTTCTCGGTTCAGCCGGATCTCGGGCAGCTCCTGTGGTTGCATCACCCGCAGGAGCTGTGCGGTGAATCCGCTCAGTGGCTCCTCCAGAAAATGCGGATGCTCCGGTTTTCCCGCTACGAAATAACCTTCGCGCAGATCAAGAATGGGGCGGTCGGCACCGTAATTGTCATCGATCCGAAGACCAAAGAAACTGGCGACATGCAGCGAAAAATACAGAGGCAGATTGGCCGTCACGGCATCGTCGGCCACATCCAGGTGCAGAAAAGTATCCTCGGTGAAATGAAAAAGATCCGGGTTGGCTTCGGGTTGTTTCAGGCATTTCTGAAGCAGTTCGATGAGGTAAAGCCCAACGGCATGCTTGATCACATCAAAGAAAATATGCTTATACAGGTGGCCCCACTGCGCTTCCCTTATCCGTTGCAGGTTTTTTAAGTCCTGGTGGTATACTTCCAGGTCCAGGATCGCCGAAGGCTGGTACATGATGCCCTTACCGGATCCCTTCCGCGAGGCGGTGCGGATCCCGTTGACGATATACGATTGCAGCCCGAACAATTCAGTAAATATGGATACGATGGCGCTCGTTTCTCCATACCTGACCAACCTCAAAACAATTCCTCGTGTTTTAAATACCATGACGCGCGGGCGTGGCGGGATAATTGGTACTCAGTATCCCAGTCCCGGTCAAATGTAGTTTCTTTGCTACTTCAATCCCGCTTCCCTTTCACTAAAAGTTTTCTATCTATGTGGAGTCGAATTGCTGACTTTGTGCTAAAATACCGCGTTGCATTGCTGGCCACACTGGCTGTTCTGGTTGGATTTATGGGTTATGAAGCCTCCCGGGTGGAAATGAGTTATGATTTTAACCGCGCCATTCCCGTCGACAACCCAAAGTATATGGCCTATCAGCATTTTCGCCAGACCTTCGGTGAAGATGGCAACCTGATGGTGATCGGTATCCAGACCGATAAGCTGTTCGACAAAGATGTTTTCAACGACTATATCCAGTTTAACCAGTCGCTGAAAAAAATGAGCGGCGTGGACCAGGTGCTTAGCATCCCGGATGCCGTTACCCTGATCAAGGATTCCAACACCGAAAAACTGATTCCCAAACCTATTTTTGCCCGGGCCTATACATCCCAGGACAGCCTGAACCACGACCGCGACGCGTTCCGCAACCTGGTGTTTTACCGCTCCCTGCTCTACAATCCCCAAACAGGCACTTATCTCTCGGCCATTAACATCAATAAGGCCGTACTGAATTCAAAAAACCGCACCGCCGTCGTTCAGCCGATCACCCGCGCGGCAGACGCGTTTGGTAAGGCCCACGGACTCGTGATGCACTACAGCGGCCTGCCTTTGATCCGCACGAATATGGCGACCAAGGTTTCTACCGAAATGAAATGGTTTCTGGCGGGATTTGTGATCCTGTCGGCGCTTATCCTCCTGGTATTTTTCAGGAGCATCAGCACCATGCTGCTTTCACTGGCGGTGGTAATCATCGGCGTTATTTTCAGTCTCGGCACCATGCATCTTTTCGGATATAAGATCACCCTGCTCAATGCGCTGATTCCACCATTGATCGTGGTGATCGGGATCCCGAACTGCATTTATTTCCTGAACAAATACCATACATCTTTCAAAGAATACGGGGAGAAAAGGCGCGCGCTGTTCGAGATGATTAAAAAGATGGGCATCGTAACGCTGTTCTGTAATATCGCCGCGGCGATCGGGTTCGGGGTATTCGCCTTTACCAAGAGCGCCATCCTGCAGGAGTTCGGCGTGGTCGCCGGCATCAATATCCTGGTGCTGTTCTTCATCTCGATTGTGCTGATCCCGGCCGTATTGCTCTACCTGCCAGATCCGAATGACCGTCAGATGAAATACCTCACCAACCGCTGGCTCACGGCGATGCTCGACCGCCTGGAAGTCTGGACACTCCACCACAAAGGGATGATCTATGCGGTGACGACGGTGATCATGATCTTTTCCGTGATGGGTATTTTTCATTTGCGTTCCGAAGGATTTATTCTCGACGATCTTCCAAAAACGGATCCGATCTATACGGACCTGAAGTTTTTCGAAACAAATTTCAAGGGGGTGATGCCACTGGAGATCGTGGTGGATACGAAGAGAAAAAACGGATTGCGAAGCAATATGCTGCAGACCTTTGCGAAAATTGACAAGCTGTCTGATTTCATCGATTCCAATCCTGCGATGGCGCGGCCACTCTCGATGGTGGAAGGATTGAAATTTGTACGCCAGGCTTATTACAATAATGATTCGGCGCACTACGGTCTTCCGAATGAATTTGACATCAGTTTCCTGGCGCCCTACCTCAATATGAAAGGCGATTCGGCAAACAAATCGAATGCCGTCATGAAACTGGCCAACAGTTTTATTGACAGCAACAAACAAACGACCCGCATCAGCGTCAACATGGCCGATGTGGGGAGTATCCAGTTGCCAAAAATCCTGCAGTCCATCCAGACCCGGTCTGCGCAATTGTTTGACACGGCGAAATACAAAATCGAACTCACCGGCACCACGGTTACCTTTCTGGAAGGAAGCGCCTTTATCATCAACGGACTAAAACAAAGCATCCTCTACGCATTTATCCTGATCGCCGTGTGCATGCTTTATCTGTTCAGGTCCATCCGCATCCTGATCTGCTCGCTGATCCCGAACCTGATACCGCTGGTGATCACCGCAGGCGTCATGGGCTGGGTGGGCGTTCCCTTGAAACCATCGACCGTACTCGTATTCAGTATCGCCCTGGGGATTGCCATCGACATCACCATCCGGTTTCTTGTCAACTATAAACAGGATCTGGTAAACGGCGGTGGTGTGGAAAAAACAGTTATCAATACCATACACTCCACCGGAATCAGCATTATCTACACGTCGATGGTGCTGATCGCGGGCTTCGCTATATTTTGTTTTAGCGGGTTTGGCGGCACGCAGGCTCTCGGCTGGCTGACTTCGCTGACGCTGATCATGGGCACACTTACCAACCTGATCTTTCTGCCGGCACTGCTGATCTCGATCCGGAAAAGGAAATAAGGAGGGGATAAAAAGAAAAATTAATTATTGAAGTACGGACTGCAACTTGCTGTCGAGTTCTTCCCCCCTCAGCTCCTGGGCGATTATTTTTCCGCTCGGGTCTACCAGGATATTAAAGGGAATGCCCTGGAATCCGAAGGTTTCCACGGCTTTGCTGTTCCAGTATTTCAGGTCGCTAATCTGTGTCCAGGCGAGATGATCCTGGGCCACGGCTTTCTGCCAGGGTTCTTTTTCCTTGTCAAGCGAAACGCCGAGCACCGTAAAATTTTTGCCCTTGTATTTATTGAAGGCTTTCACCACATTCGGATTTTCCATGCGGCATGGACCACACCAGCTCGCCCAGAAATCAACCAGCACATATTTTCCTTTGAAGGATGCCAGCGTGATATTCTTGCCGCTGAGGTCCGGCATTTCCAGTTCCGGCGCGGGCTTGCCAACCCAGGACGCAGCGCCCGCGGATTGATCAGCGGCGGCCGCCGTTTTCTGCGCGTCAAAGGATTTTTTCATTTCAGTGAGCATGGGATTGCCCTGGAATTTGGTAGTGAGCGATGTGAGCGTGCTGTCAAATTCACCATTGGTAAAACTGCGCGAAGCCCAGCTCAGTGCCAGGAGTGACAGGGTGGGGCTGTTGCTGCTGCTGAGAAAATTTTTCAGGTAAACATTCAGATCGGCGATGGCAATATTCTTTTTATCTGTCGCGGGCAGCAACAGGCTATCGGTGGCGTTCACCCTTTTCAGGCTGTCGAGCGCGGCAAAATCTTTTTCAATTTCAAAATTCTTTTTCCCGATATCATCGATCAGGCTTTGCATTTTTGCGCTGGCATCTGATCCGGCCACGGTATAGAAATCATTTTTTTTGGAAAGATCTGCGGTGATCGTGATGCTTTTTGAATCATTTACCAACGGTATTGCCTGCAGATTTTCTCCGAATACGAGTTCGTAAATCCCTTCCGAAGCGGCATTCGCTTTCAATGTGGCAGTCCCCATGTCGCTGAGTTTGGCAGAATCAAGCAACAAGGGCGCCTGCTCCCTGCCGTATACGATTTGTTCGAGATATACTTTGCCCGCGCTGTGGGGCACGCCGAGCGAATCTTTGGCAGTTAACTTACCGGCATTGCTGTAGTTAACGGTAACGGTAAACGCATTTTTCAGCGGTTGCTTGCAGGCGGCTAGGGAAGCGATGAGGACCGGAATCAAAAAACGATATTGCTTGAGCATAAAATGATTTCTTGTGTGAATGATAATACTATTTTTCGAGCGATTCCAACAGCAGCTCGCTGGTTCTTTTCGGATCCGCTTTTCCTTTGGATATTTTTTTTACTTCGCCCACGAAAAGGCCGATCAGGCCTTTTTTGCCACTCTTGTATTCCTTAACTTTTTCAGGCATTTTTTCGAGCGCCTCTGTTACCCAGGCGCGGATCTCTTCCTGATCATCCGTTTGCAACAGGTTCAGCCGCATCGCCAGCGCAGCCGGTTTTTCATCCGGATGCCCTGTCATCGCGGGCAGCAGGCGCGCCGAGGCGGTGGAAAAACTTAGTTTCCCGGATTCCACCAGGTCAATGCATTCGGCCAGGTTCAGCGGACTCACCGGAAACTCCCTGAAGGAAACCGCGTGTTCGTTGAGGTAGGATTTCACGGGACCCAGCATCCAGTTGGCCGCCGCCTTGTAAGCAGGCGTTTCCAATACCAGCGCTTCAAAATACGCCGCTGTTTCCCTGTCGTCTGTAATCACTTCGGCATCGTAGAGTGACAGCTGAAAACGCTGCGTATATTTTTTTATGAGTGCTTCGGGGAGCGCCGGCAGGGAGAATTTAATTTTTTCGAGATAGGCGGGGGTCAGGTGAAAAGGCGGCAGATCCGGATCCGGAAAATAGCGGTAGTCATTGGCCTCTTCCTTGGACCGCATCGGAAAGCTGGTGCCTTTCAACGCATCGAAACTCCGCGTTTGCTGAAGTATCGCAATGCCGTTTTCCAGATCCTCCATCATGCGGCGGGATTCATATTCGATGGCCCTTTTTACATTGCGGATCGAATTGAGGTTTTTTACTTCCACTTTGGTTCCGAGTGTCATCACCCCTTTTTTCCGTACTGAAACATTTGCATCGCACCGCATGCTGCCTTCTTCCATATTCCCATCGCAGATGTCAAGGTACCGCAGGATACGCCGCAGCACGGTAAGATAAGCATGTGCCTCCTCGGCACTGGAAAGGCATGGCTCGGTTACAATTTCAATCAGGGGCACACCCGCACGGTTGAAATCCACGGAAGTAAATGCCTCACCGGGTTCGTGGATACTTTTCCCGGCGTCCTCTTCGAGGTGGATGCGGTTAAGCAGCACCTGTTTGCTGTGTTCGCCCAGGCGAATGGTTACAAAACCACCCTTGCAAACCGGCGTGGTATGCTGTGATATCTGATACCCTTTGGGCAGATCGGGATAGAAATAATTTTTTCGGGCGAAATAGTTGATGGTTTCAATTTCCGAATCGCAGGCGAGGCCCATTTTCACGGCGAAAGCCACCGCCTGCCGGTTCAGCACGGGCAGGGTGCCGGGATAGGCCAGGGTGACCGGACTGATATGCGTATTTGGCTGTGCACCGAAAACCGTGCTGTCGCCCGTAAATAATTTGCTGACTGTCAGCAACTGGGCATGCACTTCCAATCCGATAACCGTTTCGTACGCGTCGTAATTCATTGCCCTGCGAAGGTAGAAAAAGCAGGGAAGTAAATTGTCAATTTCCTTACATGTGTGGGACTGGGATTAGTGGGATGTTTCTGGGATTAGT
>CAZZYD010000027.1:0-21596 GCA_964658175.1 uncultured Puia sp.
GAAAAAGAAACCACGGGTTTGAAGGTCTTGTCGCGGCCCACCAGGGTGATATCGGTTCCATGCAGCGTGGTGATTACCGGAATGCGGCGTCCCTGTGCTTCCACGATTTTTTTGGCGAGATAAGCCGCCGAAGCATGCGGAATGGCGTAATGCACATGCAGGAGGTCGAGCTGGTGGTTCATGATCACATCCACCATCATGCTGGACAGGGCGGTTTCATACGGCGGATAGTCGAACAGCGGATAAGTGGCTACCCGAACTTCATGATAAAAAATATTCGCATTGAATTCATTTAACCGAACGGGTTGCTGATACGTAATAAAATGAATCTGGTGACCCTTATCTGCCAATGCCTTTCCAAGTTCCGTGGCCAGCACACCGCTACCACCAAACGTCGGATAACAAACAATTCCGATGCGCATAGATCTTTATTGAATTTTAAGGATCGAAGGTAATGCCATTTTGACGAGCGGCGCAAACATCCTTCCGGCAGTTTCCTATCTTCGATCCAAATAACACGCATGCGCCGCATATTGTTTGCTTTTGTTTTGATGGCTGTTTCGGTAACCAGCGAAGCTCAGACAGATTCCCTGTTCATCCGGAGGCTGGCAGATGAAGTATTCCTCCACAGTACGGCCTATTCGAACCTGCATGATCTCACCAAGCAGGTCGGTCCGCGGCTGAATGGAAGTCCGCAAACATATCTGGCCGAAGCCTGGGCGCAAAATGCGTTGAAAGCCGCCGGTGCCGACAAGGTATATCTCCAGGCATGTACGATACCGCATTGGGTGCGCGGGGAAAAGGAAACGGCGGCCTTCATATCGAACGGGAAAAAAGAACCCATCCGCGTGATCGCATTGGGCAATTCCGTATCGACACCCGCTGCCGGTATCACGGCGCCGCTCGTGGTGGTAAATAGTTTTGATGAGCTGGAACAGAAAAAGCATGAACTGAAAGGGAAGATTGTCTTTTATAACTATCCCTTCGATGCACGGTTTGTGCATGTGTTTAAAGCATATGGGGACGCGGTGCGATACAGGGGCAATGGTCCGAGCCGCGCGGCGAAATACGGCGCTGTCGGCGTGCTCGTACGCTCGATGACTGCCGCGCTCGACAATGCGCCGCATACGGGTGCGCTGCGCTACAACGATTCCTTTCCAAAAATTCCCGCGATGGCGGTCGGCATCCAGGATGCCAATCGCCTGGCAGCAGTGGCGGCGGCCAATCCGGCGACGACCTTATTCATGCGGACTACCGCGCATGCCCTGCCCGATACCACGGGATACAATGTGATCGGTGAATTCACCGGAACTGAATTTCCCGACCAGTACATCACTGTTGGCGGCCACCTTGATTCCTGGGATCCGGCAGAAGGCGCCATGGATGATGGTACCGGATGCGTTCATTCGATCGAAATACTCCGGGCTTTCAAAGCGATGGGCTATCGTCCCAAGCATACGATCCGCATCGTGTTGTTTTCCGATGAGGAAAATACCGGTGGCGGCGCCAAGGCGTATGAGGAGCAGGCAGAAAAGAATAAGGAGCACCATGTATTTGCGCTCGAAAGTGATGCCGGCGGATTCACCCCCCGGACTTTCAGCGTGATCGCAGCGCCGGAGAAACTGCAAAAAATGCGCAGCTGGATTCCACTCCTGCAACCTTATGGCGTATATGAATTTGATGCCGGTGGCGCCGGCGCCGACGTTGAGCCATTGAATGAAAAAATGGGCGTTCCGGTTGGTGAGCTGCTGCCGGATTCACAAAGATATTTCGATTTTCATCATGCGGCGACAGATGTATTTGAAGTGGTCAACAAGCGCGAGCTCGAGCTCGGCGCGCTGAATATGGCGGCTTTCATTTATCTTGTAGATCAATACGGATTGTAACCTTAAAGTGATCAACATGAGAAAATTCTTTTCCATTTTCATACTCATTCTGATAGTGGTGCTGGGCGGTTATTTTTACTGGCATTTCTACTGGGTTTTTGGAAAAGGGGTGAAGGCCGGCCAGCTGAATAAGGTCGAACAGAAGGGCATTCTCTTTAAAACATACGAAGGCCGCATCATCCAGGCTGGTTTCCAGGGTGGCGGCGCCGTAGGCTCCGTACAGTCAAATGAATTTGTTTTCAGTATACAGAGTAAGGAGATCGCCGATAAGCTGATGGTGAACGGCGGCAAGGAAGTACAGCTTCATTATACGGAATATTTCTCTTCTCCACCCTGGAGAGGGATGTCCAAATATATTGTGGATAGTATTATAACGATACAGGATATGAAGCCCGGGACGCTGCCCGTGGGGCAATAATTTTTGTTTCACGCGACGGCGCAACGGATGCGCAACGCCGCGACGAGTGGTTGTTCCGTATTGAAATAAAGTGTCTTGATGTTCTCTCGTTTCCCGTAGCGCCGTTGCGCATCCGTTGCGTGAAACCTGAGTCCTAGGAAAAATTCATGTCTCCATCAAGAATATCGCCGGTCTCTTATTCAAATCCGGTACAGCCTGTTTCCACGCACTTACTGTTTTGGTAATGATAGATTCTGCTTTTCCCGTGATATCAACGGCGATGCATAACCGTGTATGTCCCTTGCAGGTCTTCAGCATGGCATCGAGCAGCTGGTTGTTGCGGTAGGGCGTTTCGATAAAAAGCTGTGTGACGCCGTGCGCGGCTTCTTCGAGTTCACGGATTTTTTTTATCCGCTCGCCGGCATCGATCGGGAGATATCCGTTAAACCGGAATTGCTGTCCATTCATGCCACTGGCCATCAGCGCCAGCAGGATGGAGCTCGGTCCTACCAGCGGCTTCACGATAAATCCCTGCTGCTGTGCGACGGACACCAGCAGCTGACCGGGGTCGGCGATGCCGGGACAGCCCGCTTCGCTGATGATTCCGATCGTCTTTTGTTCTTTTAGTTTTTGAAGGAACTGGCTGCTTACACTTTCCTCGGCCTTGTGTATGGCAAACCATTCGTACTGGTCGATCTCCATCCCGCGCCAGAGACGCTTGAGGTAGCGCCGGGCGCTGCGTTCATTCTCCACAAAAAATACCTGGCAGGCCTTGACCGATTCAAGCACATAGGCCGGGATCGTCTCCAGTGATTCTTCATCCAGAAAACAGGGGATCAGGTATACGCTCGGGGCCGCATTCATTTATTCGATATTCTGGTGATAAAGACTGATCGCCGCGGCCACGACGGCATAGGAAGGGGCCAGTACCCAGCCGACAAACGGAACGAAATGCATCAGATAAAACACCAGTCCGTTGCCGATGGCGAAGCCGCGGCGTTTGCCGATATAGGTCAGGGATTCCGCAGGAGATAACTGATGCCGTTCACAGCTGTAATCGAGCATCGAAAATCCGTAATAGTAACATTCCACCAGGCAGCAGATCACCGGCGTGATCCATCCGATCAACGGAATAAATGACAGGATCAGAATTGACGCAATGTAAACGGTCTGCCAGAGACAATTGCGGCAGGCGACGCGAACACCCCGGAAAATATCTTTTCGCATCTGCTGCATATCAAACGGGATATCCCGTCCCTGGATCAGGGCTTCTGTCTTTTCACTCAGATAAGCAAATACCGGCGCGCCGATGATCAGAAAAAGATATTTAAACAGCGAGAAATAAAAGAGAATGAGGATCAGTCGCACCATGATGCCGCCCATCATAAAGAAAAAACTCAGCACCGAGCTGTGCTGGTGGTGCAGCCAGCGGTCGATACCGATAAAAGAACTGAGGTGCGTAACGGCGCTGTTGGCCGAAGTGGCAAACAGGTAAATACCGATGCAAAACATGATCATATAAATCAGTCCCGGAATCAGGATCCATTTCCAGAGCAGATGTTTTCGGATAAACTGGTGGGCTTTCCCGAACGACTGTATCGCTATTACGATTTCTTTGAGCAAATCAAAAATTTATGGTTCCGTTCGTCAAACCTACATAATAACAGCATGATAAATAAGATTAATTTACGATACAATGGAAGCGCACAAACGACTCGGAGAAGCTTTTTACAATCGAAAAGATGTACTGACGATCGCCCGGCAGCTGCTCGGAAAAATTCTCGTTACCCGGTTCGATCAGCACCGCACGGCGGGACGCATCGTGGAAACCGAAGCCTATGCCGGTGTCGGCGACAAGGCCTCACATGCCTATGGAGGCCGCCGTACGGGCCGCACGGAAATTATGTACAGCAGTCCGGGCACTGCCTATGTGTATCTGTGTTATGGCATCCACCATTTGTTCAACGTGGTGACAAATAAAAAGGACATTCCCCACGCCATCCTGATCCGCGGACTTGAACCGGTGGATGGCATCGACCGCATGCTCGAACGAACCGGGAAACACAAACTGGATTATACCCTCACCCGCGGACCGGGCAACGTATCGAAGGCGCTCGGACTCTATACGCATCACACTGGCACGGGTTTGTTCGGACCGGATATATTTATTGAGGATGATGGCCGGCGATTAAAAAAATCGGAGATCGCCATTACCAAACGTATCGGCGTGGACTATGCGATGGAAGATGCGGAACGGCTCTATCGCTTCGCGATAGCCGGCAATAAATATGTCAGCGGTAAAAAATCCTGAAGCTTAAAATTTAGGACAGGGGATCGGCTTGCGACCGTCAGAGGGTTTCTTGATATAGATGAGCGAGATCTCGATACCACCCATACTCTGGGAAGCGGTTTTCAGCGAAGACACGTTTACATCGTAAGACATGCCCAGCGTGAAGGGGCCTACATCCAGGCCGACATAGGGAATCACGGCATCGGTGAGGTTGCTGAACCGCACCCATACGCCCACATAAAAATTGATGGGCTGCTCCTCATTGTCATTTACATTGGTCGACCAGGCGCCGCCGAGCATCGCATCGGTAGCGTTGGCCTGTTTACTGTAGAGACCGCTGAAATGAATATAGTTCCGGGTATTATCGGGAATCAACGGGAATGAATAGCCGCCATGCACCGTCACCCGCGGATGAAGCGTATAGTAGGCGTTGCCGGTAAAAGATTCTTTCGGCCGGGTGAGGTGATAGGAAGAAGCGCCGAAATAAAAGTTGTTGAGTCCGTTGGTGGATCCGTTGTAGAGGATGCCCACGTTCATATCGAAATAGTTCAGGTTCACCTGGTGGCCGTCGATGGTTTCCGCACTGGGGATCGTCCATCCACCCTGCTGATCCAGTTCGTCTTCGAAATTCAGTTTGCTGCCGTCCAGCCGTTTGTTCGCGTAGGTTCCCTGGAAACCAATGCCAAGTTGATTCCAGCCGTTTTCGTCCAGGGATTTGTGATAGGCTGTGGAGACGGAAAAATAATTGCTCGCCAGAATGCCGTTTGCTGTTTTGTCTGTCATACCCATAACGCCGAGTCCCCAGGTATCACCTTCCGGCAATTTGTTTCTGAATATCGGTGCATCCACAGAAACCGTGGACGTAATGAAGGCATTGTTGATGGATGGCCATTGGTTGCGGTAATTTCCGGCGACGCGGAGGGTACCGTTGAATTTACCGGTCAGGGCCGGGTTGAGGCTAAGCGGAGAGGCGAAGAATTGGGAGAATGCCGGATCCTGTGCGCGCACAAATACGGGTAGCATAAAGGATATGCTGATGGTTAGAATGGCTAATCTCCTCATAACAGTTGCAGTTCTTTTACAATAAACACGCCAAAACGGATTTTATTATCCTGATCGTCACATTTGAACCTTCGTTCCAAAAGCGAGATCGCCGGCGTCTCCAAGTCCAGGTACAATATATCCTTTTGCCGTCAATTCTTCATCAATCGCGCCGCACCAAATTTTTACGGCCGGCTCCTCTCTTTTTACGTATTCGATGCCCACCGTGCAGGCGATGGCGGTAACAATATGGATCACAGCGGGATGTCCTTCCTCCCGCAGATACCGGATGGTTTTTACCAGCGAGGCCCCTGTAGCGAGCATCGGATCCGAGATGATGAGCACACGGTTCTCGAGTTCGGGGCAGGATATGTAACTGAGGTCGATATCGAAAGTGCCGTCGCTCTTGTGTTTGCGGTAGGCGGCGATAAAGGCGTTGTCGGCCTTGTCAAAAAAATACAAAAGACCCTGGTGCAGGGGCAGGCCGGCCCGGAGGATCGTGGCGATCACCGGCTGTTTTTTCAGCATATTTGATTTGGAGATGCCCAGCGGCGTATGGATGTCACGTTCTTCGAATTCCATTTCCTTGCTGATCTCAAAAGCCGCAATGGAACCGATGCGTTCGAGGTTGGTCCGGAAGCGCATGCGGTCATGTTGAACTTTTTCGTCCCGCAGCTCCGCCACCCAATCGGATAACAAGGAATACTGCCGGCTCAGGTTGATCACCATAAGTAAAAATTAAAACCGAAATTCGAAAATTAGTTGCCTTAAAACTAGTTTAAAAGATTGAATTTGAAAATCATTTTGCATGGTATATAGGATCATCGGCCTGATGAGTGGCAGCTCGCTGGACGGGTTGGATATTGCCTTTGTGGAGTTCACGGAAACGGCCGGCGCCTGGGATTTCGAAATCCCCCACGCGGCCTGTATGCCGTACCCGGAAGCGTGGAAACAAAAATTATCAGCCGCCACCACGCTGTCAGCCCGCGATTACCTGCTGCTTGATGCGGAATACGGACAATATACCGCGATGCTCGTGAACGATTTTATCAGCACGCATGCGCTTGAACACCGCGTTCAGCTGATTGCTTCGCACGGCCATACCAGTTTTCATATTCCCGAAAAGGGAATGACGGCCCAGTTGGGAAATCCGGCGGCCATCGCCGCCAAAACGGGCATCCGCGTAATAGGAGATCTCCGGAGTGGTGACGTGGCGCTGGGGGGACAGGGTGCGCCGCTGGTGCCGATCGGTGAAAAATTATTGTTTGGGCAGTACGCCCTCTTCCTGAATATCGGCGGCATCGCGAATATATCCGCGCGCGACGCCGATTTCCGCGGCTTCGATATCTGTCCTGCCAACCGGGTGCTTAATATGCTGGCAGCAGATCTTACCGGCGGCTATGACGAAGATGGCCGCATGGCGGCTTCCGGCGTGGTTGATTGGCCGTTGCTGGAAAGACTCAATGCATTTTCCTATTACAGGCAGGATCCGCCAAAATCACTCGCCAACCGTTTTGGCGTGGAAGAGATCTTTCCGGTGATCAGCGAAGCCGGACTCTCAACGGCAGATGCGCTCCGCACTTATGTGGAACATATTTGTGTACAGGTGAAAAATTCAATACAGTGGTTGTTCGGAAACGAAGCCGTACCAGGCGCAATGCTGGTGACAGGCGGGGGCGCCTGTAATCTTTTTCTGGTGACAAGGCTGCAGGAAATGCTTGGATCCATACCAGTGGAACTTGTGATACCCGACCGCCAGATCATCGATTACAAAGAGGCGCTCATCATCGCGCTTATCGGTGCGCTGCGCTGGCGCGAAGACGTGAATACGCTGCAGGCAGTCACCGGCGCTTCGCGCGATCATACCGGCGGCGCTATCTGGTGCGGCTAGATGCCAAGCACCGATTTTAATTTCACATAACCGGATTTACTCACCGGCACGCGCGCGCCCGATTTCAGCAGTGCCAGATGGTTTTCTTTTTCATAGGGGTCGATGCGCGTAATCTCGCCGATGTGCACGATGAAGGATCTGTGCGTGCGGACAAACTGTTCCTTGTCCAGCACGGATTCAAAATAGCCCATGGTTTTATTCTTCAGGAAATTGCCTTCTTTCGTGAATATTTTTACGTAGTCATCCGCCGCTTCGAGGTAATGGATATCTTCTACCGGAATGATCTTTATTTTTCCGGCCAGACGCACCACGACGCGCTGCTGTTCTGCCGGAGATCTGGCGGCCTCGATAAGTGGTTGCAATGTTTGTGTCCGGGCCTGGGTTGTATCCTGTTTTAATTTTGCGAGTGCTTTTTCGAAGCGCTCGCGTGAAAAGGGTTTGAGCAGGTAATCCACGGCATGACTCTCAAAGGCCTTGATGGCATATTCGTCGAATGCTGTCGTGAAGATGACAGCCGGTGGCTGCTCGAGCAGTTCCAGCATTTCAAAACCGTTGATCTTGGGCATTTGAATATCGAGGAAGATAAGATCGGGCTGGTGCTGCTGGATCATCTTCACCCCTTCAAATCCGTCGGCACATTCCGCCACCAGCTCCATATCGGGATGGTGGAGCAGATATTCTTTGATGATGGACCTTGCCAATGGCTCGTCGTCTACAATGATCACTTTCATGTGGGAATCTTTTTTATCTGTTGTGGTATCTGCAGTTTCGTATGAAAAAAATTGCCGGTGGCAGTGGTTTCCACCAGGTCGTTTCTTGCGAAGAGCAGGTAGAGCCGCCGTTTCACGGAGTTCAGTCCGAACCCGGTGCCATGCCGCGGCGAGGAAGTGGTTTCATCGAAGGGATTGACGACTTCTATCTTCAGCAGATTATGTTCATTCACCGCAGTAATGGTGATCGTTACATCTTCGGTGGTATCATATAGACCGAATTTGATCGCGTTTTCCACCACGGGCTGTAGCAACATCGGAGGGAGCTGCATCAGCAGGCAGTCGGGCGATTTGCTGATATTGGTAGACAGGCGGTGGCCGAACCGCACTTTTTCAATATCCAGGTAGAGTTCGAGCATTTCGAATTCTTCTTCCAGCGTCACCCATTGCTCTTCCTCTTTCAAAGTGCCGCGGAGAAAGTCCGACAGCTGGTGCACCATCTTCCTCGCCTGTTCCGGTTGGGTGACCACGAGTGCGCTGATGGAATTGAGGCTGTTGAATAAAAAATGCGGCTGCAGCTGCTGGCGCAGTTTATAGAGTTCCGCATCGCGGCTTAGTTTTTCTGCATCTTCTTTTCGTTGCCGGTTGAGGTGTTCTTCTTCCTGCGTATACCAGAGTACGCTGATGATGGTCATGCAACCGACCAGCAGAAAGGCAACGCTCAGGCGAAGCCAGAAAGAATTGGTCAGAAAAACGGCGTATTCTCCATACACGACATGCTGATAGGCCATTTGCAGGATCCACCGGCTCGTTCCCGTTACGATCAGGCTGAGCGTGATGCTGAGAAAAAGAACATACCAGTACCTGTCTTTGTACGGCAGGTAATACCGCAGGATGGTGCTTACCATCCAGCAGGCGGCGAGCAGCAGGTCGTTGGTGACCACGCTGTCTACGAGCGCCGTTCTCCAGGGAAAACCGTAGTGGATGATCAGCAGCATTTGAAGGAAGGCCCACACGATCCACCAACCGAAGAAGGTATTTCTGAAACGCTTGACTGATATGGGGGATCTTGACAAAGCGGTTGGTTATAAAATTTCGAGCAGGGAATGGGTGCTGTTTTCAAGGATATGCGCCGACTTGCGGTTGGTGAGCGCGATATAGAGATCGGCATTGTCGCTTTCCTGTATGCGCGAATACAATTCCGCGCCATCCATCAATCCGCTGAGCTTGTACAGTTCCGCGATATTGATAAATTTCCACTGCACGAGTTTCTGATCCTGGTTGAAAAAAGCGTCTTCTTCGCGCTGGCCGAGCGTCATCGCTTTTTTATAGGCCTGTTCGGGATTGGCGGCTTCGATCAGCCGCAGCTGTTCGTCGAATTGGGCAACGTGTGCGCCCTGACCGCAGATGATCTGAAAAACGAGTTTTGATAAATACCAGTTCATAGCATGGTGGTTTTGGAAATGTCAGTATGCTGTCGTTCAATGGAAGCTCTTAGTAATTCCGGATCTCGATGCCGCCGAAGATCGAATTCCCTTCGATCACCAGCACCTTATCCGGATTGGTGACGGCCTGTTGCTGCCGTTTGTCTTCCACACTCCCGAAAATCGTATTGAGTTCGGAGCGGATTTCCCAATGCGGCGGTACGATCAGTTTGGTGCCGCCCATGCACTGGTTGATTTCAAGCATCGCCGTGCCGATGATATCTGCCTGGCTCAGGTTGATTTCCGTTCCGCCCATGAACACATTGATTTCGCCGCCCTTGAAATCTTTGGTTACGATGGTTTTGTTAATGCCGCCGAAGAAGGTATTTGTTTCGATATAATTTTCGGAGGAATAGATCTTTCCGGTGCCAAAGCCGGTGTTGCCTCCTTTGTTTTTCCAGTATTTCTCATAGCGGCCGGCGCCATGTCCCCATTTATAGTTTTTAAAACTCCGGGGTCTTATCAGGAGGAATATGCCTGCGACGATAATCGCTACCGGCCATAAAAAGCGGTGAAAGGCAAAACCCGGCAGGATGTCTTCGATCAGGAAGATGGATCCGATCAGAATCAGGATAATCCATTTCGGATCACGGAATCCGGAATTTAATCCGATGAAAATGCCGATGACGATCAGCAACATCTGCCAGCTGTTGAGCCAGTAGGGCATCTCAACGCCGAGCTGGTTCAGCAGGAGCGAAATACCCACGATCACCAGAACCAACGGTAGCCAGTTTCGTTTATGCTTTTTTGAATCGATCGGTTCCGGTAGGGGAAGCGGATCCTGTGCTGGGTTGTCCATCATTTCAAATTGTGAATCAAAAATAGGAACTGCCCGCAGGCCCGGCAAACCCTTCTAGGCGACCCGCAACGAAAACGCGGTAAACGGCCCGGAATCGCCGGTAAAGCCGGTGATCAGGCAATCAGGGAGAAGCTGTCCCCGTCAAAAAGTCCGAGATCGCTGAGTTTGAGGTGGGGGATCACCAGCAGGGCCATAAAGGACAGGGTCATAAACGGTGCACCCAGCGTCGATCCCAGTGATTTGGCCGCCGCATCAATAGCTGTATACGCCGTCGCCACATCGTATCCGTCTTCGGAACTCATCAGTCCGGCCACGGGCAGGGGGAGGATCATTTCCAGTTCGTCGCTGACGCAACTGATACCGCCGCGGCTGTTGATCACGGCGTTGACGGCGCGGCAGATGGAGTCGTCGTCAGCGCCTACGGCTACGATGTTGTGGCTGTCATGAGCGACAGAGGAAGCGATGGCGCCTCTTTTTAATCCGAAATTGGCAATGAATGCTTTGGATACGGGCGCGTTGTGGTATCGGTTCACGACCACAATCTTCAATGTATCGCGCATATCGTGTGAGCCCGGCCGTTTGCCCGTAACGATTTGTCCGTCCAGCGCTTCGATCACCGGGAGCTGGTGGTTGTCGTAATGAAAGTCGCTCCGTTGCCGGAGACTGCACTGAAACTGATTGATCGGATCGGGGATCCGGCCTGCCGCCGGTATCAGTGATTTTCCATTCTCGGCCACGCGTTCGCCATCGATCACCGTTTCCAACACTTCGAAGCGGTTGAGTTCCCTGACGATGATGAAATCGGCCGGATCCCCCACGCGCAGCAAACCCACGTCGAGCTTATAATGTTCTACCGGATTGATACAGGCGGCCTGCAACACATTGAACAGGTCGATGCCTTTGGCAACGGCCCGCGCACAGAGACTGTTGATGTGACCGGCCACCAGGCTGTCGGGATGCTTGTCGTCGCTGCAGAACATCATCTGTTTGGAATGATCACGCAGGAGGTCGGCGAGCGCTTCGAAATTCCTTGCGGCACTGCCTTCCCGGATCAGGATCTTCATGCCCAGGTTCAGTTTGTCGAGTGCTTCTGCGGCGGTAAAACATTCGTGGTCGGTGCTGATCACCACTTTTCCGTCTGTTGAAACGCCTCCTTCGATATAGCGTTTCGCATCGGCGCCACGCAATCCCGGGGCATGCCCATCGATGGGTTTGTCCATCGCCTGCGCAGCCGCGATTTTCGCCATCACCTCCGGATCTCCGTGGAGTACGCCGGGGAAGTTCATCATCTCACTTAAATATTTTATTTCAGGACGGGCCAGCAGGGCGGCGATATCTGTTGCGTGAAGCGCCGCGCCGGCGGTTTCAAAAGTGGTGGCGGGTACGCAGCTCGGGGCGCCAAAATAAAATTTGAACGGGGATTGCCTGCCGTTTTCAATCATAAAATCCACGCCTGGCAATCCACAGACATTCGCGATTTCGTGGGGGTCGCTGACTGTGGCCACCGTGCCGTGTACAACAGCCAGTCTGGCAAAAGCCGTCGGCACCAGCATGGAGCTTTCGATGTGTACATGCGCATCGATAAAACCGGGTAGCAGGTAGTTGTCGGGTACGGAAGATCCGGGCGGGAGCTCCGTGATTTCCGTGATGCGTCCATTGCTCACCGTGAGCGAGGCCGGATAAATTCTTCTTGCCGGAATGTCGACGAGATTGCTTTTGATGTGCATGGCTTATTCTTGATCGGTGATCAGACCGGGTCTTTTTTCCTGTGTTTTCTTTACGGACTCCTCATGCCGCCAGTCTGCGATTTTTTTCGGATCGCCGCTGAGCAATATTTCCGGTACCGGCCATCCGCGGAAACTTGCGGGCCGCGTATAGACCGGAGGGGCCAGCAGGTTGTCCTGGAAAGAATCAAACAGTGCGGAGGTTTCATCATTGAGTACGCCCGGGAGCAGCCGGCCGATGGCGTCCACCAGTACAGCTGCGGGCAGTTCGCCACCACTCAGTACATAATCCCCGATGGAAATTTCCCGGGTCACAAAATGCTGGCGTATGCGTTCGTCGATGCCCTTATAATGACCGGCGATGATGAGGAGGTTTTCCTTGAGCGACAACTGGTTCACTGCCGGCTGTGACAGCAGGGTGCCATCCGGCGTCATGAAAATAATGTCGTCGTATTTTCTTTCAGCGCTCAGCGATTCAATGGCATTGGCCAGCGGTTCGCACATCATCACCATGCCCGCGCCGCCGCCATACTGATAGTCGTCTACCTGTCCGTATTCGTTGACTGCCCAGTTGCGCAGGGGATGCACATGCACTTCGAGCAATTTTTTTTCGGCGGCTCTTTTGAGGATAGAATGCGCAAAGGGACTTTCCAGCAGTTCAGGTAAAACACTAATGATGTCGATGCGCATGGTCCCTGGTTTTTATTCTTTTTCGTCTCCCTGAAAATCGTCGAGTTCGCGGCGTTGTTTTTTTGTGGGCCGGCCGATTTTACTTTGCCTTTTGCCGGTATGAAAACTCGCGGCCTGAAAACTAAGTCTTTCTTTTTCTTCTGCGGGCGTAATATCGAGGTAGAAGTTGACCGCTTCGGAAAATGCCACGCGGTGATCCAGCAGGGCAACCACTTTCACCCGCCAGCGGCGCGCTTCCGTTTTGATTTCGTATTCGTCGTCGACATGAACGGATTTCGACGCCTTCACCTGGCTGTCGTTCCATTTTATCTTTCCTTTTTCGCAGGCTGCCGTCGCCAGCGCGCGCGTTTTAAAGAGCCGGATGGCCCAGAGATATTTATCGATCCGGAGTTTTTCTTTTTCAGGCATAATGATCAGCCGTTGACATCTATATCGACCAGGATGAAATATAAAAACGAAGCATGTCTTTCTTATTCTTTCTCCGCGAAAAAACGATGGAAGTAGGGGATGGTCTCGATCCCTTTATAGAAATTTTCAATCCCGTATTTTTCGTTGGGAGAGTGCAGGTTGTCGCTGTCAAGCCCAAACCCCATGAATACGATCTTGATACCGAGTTCCTTTTCGAACAGGGAGCAAATCGGAATGCTGCCGCCGCCCCGCACGGGCACGGGCATTTTGCCGAAGGTCGCCTGGATCGCTTTTTCCGCCGAACGGTAGGCGTGTGAATCAAGCGGGGTCATGTACGGTTCTCCCCCATGCAAATTTTCTGCGGTTACGGTGACCCCGGCCGGCGCCACCGATTTGAAATAGTTCAGCAGGAGTTCCGTGATCCTTTCGGCTGACTGGTTCGGTACCAGTCTCGCGGAGATTTTGGCATACGCTTTCGAGGGCAGCACCGTTTTGGCACCTTCACCCTGGTAGCCACCCCAGATGCCATTCACTTCGAGGGTGGGCCGGATGCCGGTGCGTTCGTTGGTGCTGAATCCTTTTTCACCCCATACCGCGGTTAGGCCGAGGTCTTTCGCATAGGCGGCTTCGTCAAAAGGGGCTTCGGCCATTTTTTTTCTTTCGGCGGCGGAAGATTCGATCACGCCATCATAAAATCCGGGAATGGTGATGTGATTGTTTTCGTCATGGCAGCCCGCGATCATTTTCGCCAGCAGGGTGGCCGGGTTGGCCACGGCGCCACCATATACACCACTGTGCAGGTCGCGGTTGGCGCCGGTTACTTCCACCTGGATATAGGCGAGGCCGCGCACCCCGATATCCATCGAAGGTGTGTCCAGACTGATCATCGACGTGTCGCTGATCAGGATCACATCCGCTTTCAGCAATTCCTTATGACCGGCGAGAAAGCCGGCCAGGTTGGGAGATCCGATTTCTTCTTCTCCTTCGATGATGAATTTTATGTTGCCGGGCAGCGTGCCGGTGGCATGCATGATTTCAAGTGCTTTGACATGCATATAAAACTGGCCCTTGTCGTCGGCGGAACCCCGCGCATATATCTTTCCATCCCGGATGGTCGGTTCGAAGGGAGGTGTTTTCCAGAGATTGAGCGGATCGGGCGGCTGCACATCATAATGACCGTACACGAGCACCGTTGGTTTGGTCGGATCGGTGATTTTTTGCGCAAACACCAATGGGTGGCCATCCGTCGGATAGATTTCAGCGAGGTCGGCGCCTGCATCGAGCAGGGATTTTTTCACGGCTTCGGCACACTGCATCATATCGGCAGCCTTTGAGCTGTCGGCGCTCACCGACGGAATACGCAGCAGGGTAAACAATTCATCCAGAAACCGTGCTTTGTGCTGCTCCTGATATTCTTTCCAAACTTTCATTATGCTCTCTGTTTTGATTGGTAAAATGACAAGCGACGAATATAAAGTGTTTTCGGGTAGTATATATATTTTTAGAAAATCCGAAAAGCGGCTAATTTGGGGCAAATTAAACTTTATGCCGAAATGCACCAGGCTGCTGCTCGTCCTGCTTTTACTGGCAGGCATCGCAAAAGCCCAGACACCCGCCCCACCCCCGTATCACAAATATTCCCGCAGAGAACTCAGTGAAGTAAAATCCGGTTACGAAAGCCTCAGCAAAGAATTCAAGGAAGTGCAGAAAAACAGGCAGGCGCTCGAAAATGCCCTTCGCGCCTATGACGCCAAAATAAAATTATTTTCCGATCAGATGGCAGCCCTGGAACAAA
Organism: uncultured Puia sp.; assembly: GCA_964658175.1. Classification (GTDB taxonomy): domain Bacteria; phylum Bacteroidota; class Bacteroidia; order Chitinophagales; family Chitinophagaceae; genus Puia. The sequence goes on from CAZZYD010000027.1 coordinate 15,116, forward strand.
GGGTTGACAATGGTCTCGGCGCTTACAGCGGAGATCCGAAATACCTGCTTGCCACCCGGCAGGTGGAGGCGGCCCGCATGTCGTACAGCCTTCAGTCCATCCAGCTGCTGAGCAATGTCACCAACGAACAACTGCAACTCAACACGGCGTTTGGAAATCTGGACGACAAATACAATACGCTGATGAAGATGAAAGGGTCAGGACGATGAGTCCAGGCTGTGCTTCCTGTTGGGGATGATGTTTCCCATCTCCCAATCGATCCTTTTTTGAAAGTCGTGCTGCCGCACGGGGCAATCCGTTTTAATGCAGATGGGGCAGGAATCGGGAATACAGTCGTCGCTGTGCACAAAAAATTCCAGCGTGCCGCCAAAACTTTTCGCGATCATATTGCGCAGGTCCTCTATCTCGTGATGCGCCTCGCGCACCGTCTGGTACCAGGGCACGGTCATATGACAATCTATGTGCAGCACATCCCCGAATTTGATCACACGGAAATTATGAATGTCGATCCAGTTCGGCTCGCGGTTTACGTTTAGTTCGGCAATCATCTTCTGGAGGATCTGCTGATCGGCCTCATCCATGATGCCCGCCACGGACTGTCGCGCGATCCGGTAACCGATCACGGCGATGACGACAGACATAATGATTGCGACAATGCTGTCGACGATACGGTATCCGGTAAAATAGATAATCAGCAGCCCCACGATGATGCCCGCGGTGGAATAGGTATCCGTTTGCAGGTGCCGGCCGCTGGCTTCAAGCGCCAGCGACGCATTTTTCTTTCCCTTGCGTATCGCGAAATAACCTACTGTAAAATTGACGACGGCAGAAAAAGCCACCAGCAGGATACCCGCATCGAGTTTTTGTAAAGGCTGGGGATGACGGAGCGATTCAATGGCTTCGAAAATGATGAAGATGCTGGCCAGCATGATGAGCGTGCCTTCGATCGCGGCCGACAGAAATTCTGCTTTGCCATGGCCATACGGATGGTTTTCATCCCGCGGTTTGGCGGCAATATACAAACTGTAAAATCCGATGATGCCGGCGATGACATTCACCGTGCTTTCGAGCGCATCGGTGAGAATGGCGACTGAACGCGTAATATACCAGGCGAAGATCTTTATGGCAAAGAGCAGGATCGCTACAATCAGAATCAAACGTTGAATGCGGAGATTTTCTTTGCCTCGTTCCAATAAAGCAGTTTGAGAGGCCAAATATAGGGGGAATAAATATTACTGCGCCAGCTCTTTATTCAGGTTTTTATCACGCAGACCACGGATCCGGCGGAAGAACTTTTTGTATACATCCCCATTGAATAATTGCGAATCGTTCATCGCTTTGTAGATGAGAAAAAATCCGACCGGCAGCAGGATATACGTTGCCATCCACATGCCTGCCACCGGCTGCATCACATCTTCCTTCACAAATTTTCTCCCGAAATTATTCAGCAGGAAGAAGATCACGAAAAAGATCACCGCAAAAACCAGGGGCAATCCGATACCACCTTTCCGAATGATGGATCCGATCGGCGCGCCAATGAGAAACAGTACAAGGCAGGCAATCGACATGGTAATCTTTTCATGCCAGGCCATGAGATGCAGCCGCAGGTTCTTCCGGTCGTTCAGGTATACCAGCGACAGTTGGTCCTGGGTGGACTTGAGGTTATTGATCACCGAAGCGGCACGGTCCGTGACGGCATTGTGCACACTGTCCGGCAGTCTGTCGATCAATGCGACCGGTTTGGCCGGCGCGGGCATGGGTGCTGCCTGCCAGTTGGAATCGAGGTATGCAAAAGTGCGCAGGTAGGGGCGGAAATTCTCTTTGGTTTTTGCTTCGTAGGAAACCGTGGTTTTGACCAGGGAGTCCACCGCCACATTCAACTGGCGCATGTTGAGCATCTGGTAGTTATTTTTGAATGCGCTGTCGTCCGTTTTATTCAGCTTGAAGGAGCTCAGGTCGAATACTTTTTTGTATTCACCAAAACCCATGCGGATGAATTCGGTATTGGTATTGTTGCGTGGCCCTTTTTCCTGGTAGTTCCAGCCGTTCTTGAGATTGAACTCGAGAAACCGTTTATCCGCGGATACGCTCATCTTGCCGCTTTCGGCCACGATGGTATTGTCCTGCAGCAGGGTATAGTTTTTCTGAAAGATGAGCACATCCTTGATCGTGGCGCCGTCCTTATCCTTGTGACCGATCTTGATGATATATCCGTCAATCTTATCATAGAAAACCCCTTCCTTGATATCGAATGCCGGTTTGGATACGATGATATCGTATTTCAGGGTTTGCATTTTGAGCTGTGCGACGGGAATGATATAATTATTGAATCCGTAGGCGATGCCACAGATCACCAGGCAGGTGAAGAAGAGGGGCTGCATGAAGCGGAGCAGGGGGATGCCTGCTGATTTGATCGCCACGAGCTCGAAACTTTCCCCGAGGTTTCCGAAAGTCATGATGGCCGAGAGCAAAACCGCGAGTGGAAGGGCGAGGGGCACCAGCGTGGCGCAGACGTACATGATAAAACGCCCGATGGTAAGCATATCCAGGCCCTTACCGACGATGTCGTCGATATACAGCCAGAAGAACTGGAGCACCAACACGAAAAGTGTAATAAAGAAAGTGGCGATAAAGGGACCGATGAATGCCCCGATGATCAGCCGATCGAGCTTTTTTAACACGATGAACGTTTAATTCCCAAGCCGGTGAAAAAGATCTTTCACCTGGTAGGTCCAAAGCAGGCTCTGATCCTTGATGTCTTTTTTATCTGCAAAGTCGTTAATGATCAGAATGGTCTGGTTGGTTACTTCCGAGCGTTCGATACGGAATTCGAAATATTCGTCCTTGGGCGCATCGCTCCAGTGAAAGCGGATATATTTATCGGTCTCGTTTTCGAGTAAATCTGCTTTGGTGATCGATCCATTCCAGGAAAAGCTGAACACATTTTCTCTCTCATCTACTTTATCGGCAAACCATTCCTGTAGTCCGGCCGGGGTGCTTAAGAATTCGTACAAAATCGAAGGAGAACATTTTAAGGGGTATTCCAGGGTGAACTGTTGTTTCTTACTCATTGAAATCAGGCTATTGAACATGAGTTGCAAGTATAGAGAATTAAATCTAGCCCTGAAATTTTTTTTAGTTAATAGAATGCATTGATTATGAACCATTCAGCCATTCCCAAAACGGGAATTTGTTGAGAACCAATCGGTTACTGGACAGCGGCGTTGGAAATATGTTGCGAAAACCTTATATTGTTTGTACCGGCGCACAATTGTTTTTCAGTAAATAAGAAAACAGTGTTTTGTACGTTTTATATCGTCCACATCCATTAAAAACCGTTTAAACCTAAAACCCTTTAAATACCTGCCTATGAGTATGCGTCAACTCAAGATCACGAAGAGTATAACCAATCGTGAGTCACAGAGCTTGGAAAAATACCTGCAGGAAATCGGCAAAGTAGAATTAATCACTCCGGAAGAGGAAGTTAAACTCGCGATCCGTATCAAGCAGGGCGATCAGAAAGCGCTCGACAAGCTGACCAAAGCAAATCTCCGTTTTGTTGTTTCCGTAGCCAAACAATACCAGAACCAGGGACTGACCTTACCGGATCTGATCAATGAGGGCAACCTCGGACTGATCAAGGCGGCCCAGCGATTTGATGAAACCCGTGGTTTCAAATTTATCTCCTACGCCGTGTGGTGGATCCGCCAGAGCGTTTTGCAGGCCCTGGCCGAACAGTCACGCATCGTGCGTCTGCCCCTCAACAAAGTGGGTCTGACGAACCGCATCCAGAAAGCCTATTCCCAGCTGGAACAGGAATTCGAACGCGAACCGTCTGCGGAAGAACTGGCCGAAGTGCTGGAACTCGACGTAGAGGAAGTGTCTTCTACCATGGGTATCGGCGGCCGCCATGTAAGTGTGGATACGCCGCTCTCTGAAGGGGAAGACAGTACCCTGCTGGACGTGCTGGAAAATCCCAATGCAGAACGGGCCGAATCGAATATCGAACACAATGAATCGCTCAATATCGAAATTGACCGCTCGCTCAAGACGCTTACCGAGCGCCAGAAAGAAGTGATCTGCTTCTTTTTCGGGATCGGGGTCGACCATCCGATGAGCCTGGAAGATATCGGAGACCGGTTCAACCTTACGCGGGAGCGCGTACGGCAGATCAAGGACAAAGCGATCACCAAACTGCGCAGCAATTCCGGGGCAAAGTCACTCCGGGGCTATCTGGGCGTGTAACCATTAACCATTGCATTTGAATCTATAATTACACTCATTTTCTTACCTTCGCTTTCCGAAAAACGTGGATACAACGCTTGTTTATTCACGTTTTTTATTTGATTGAATCAATTCAGGAGGTCTATGTTTGAAAATTTAAGTGATAAACTGGATAGTGCCTTTAAGCAGTTAAAGGGTCAGGGACGGATTACGGAACTGAACGTGGCCGCCACCGTAAAAGAGATCCGCCGCGCGCTGCTCGATGCCGATGTCAATTTCAAGATCGCCAAAGAATTTACGGATACCATCCGCGAAAAAGCGATCGGACAAAAAGTGCTCACGGCGGTAAGTCCGGGGCAGCTGATGACCAAAATCGTGCAGGACGAACTCACCGAGCTGATGGGCGGCAATGAAAGCGAACTGAATGCCCGTGGTAACCCGGCCGTGATCCTCATCGCCGGCTTGCAGGGAAGTGGTAAAACCACCTTCAGCGGCAAACTCGCCAACTACCTCAAAACAAAAAAAGGATTGTCGCCCCTGCTGGTGGCTGCAGATATTTACCGGCCCGCGGCGATGGAACAGTTGCGCATACTGGGTGAACAGATCCAGGTGAATGTATACAGCGAACCGGAATCAAAAGATGCGGTGTCGATCGCCCGCAACGCGGTGGCCGAAGCGCGCAAACTCAATAAGAATGTCGTGATCGTGGATACCGCGGGCCGCCTCGCCATCGACGAAGCGATGATGGCCGAAGTAGAAGCCATTAAAAAAGCAGTGAATCCGCAGGAAATCCTGTTTGTCGTGGATTCCATGACGGGGCAGGATGCGGTCAATACCGCCAAAGCCTTTAATGAGCGACTGGATTTTACAGGCGTCGTACTCACTAAAATGGATGGCGATACCCGCGGAGGTGCGGCGCTTTCCATTAAATATACCGTCACCAAACCGATCAAATTCGTCAGCAGCGGCGAAAAAATGGATACCCTCGATGTGTTCTATCCTGAACGCATGGCGCAGCGTATACTCGGCATGGGCGATATCACTTCCCTGGTGGAAAAGGCCCAGGCCCAGTTCAATGATGAACAGGCAAAAAAACTGGAAAAAAAGATCCGCAAGAATCAGTTCGATTTTGAAGATTTCCGCACACAACTCGACCAGATCCGGAAAATGGGCAATATCAAGGACCTGCTGGGCATGATTCCGGGCATCGGCAAAGCGGTGAAAGACATCGATATCAGCAACGACTCCTTTAAAGGGATCGAAGCCATGATCGGATCCATGACGCCGCATGAAAGAGCCAATCCTGACGTGATCGACCAGAGCCGCCGCAAACGCATTGCTGCCGGCAGCGGCAAGGATCTGACCGAGGTAAATGCCTTCATGAAGCAGTTCGACCAGATGAAGCAGATGATGAAAACCATGAATAAAATGCCCATGGGTGGTCAAATGGGCTTCGGTAAACGTTAAAATCAACGCGGCGTAAAATTTCCGAGGCATAAATTCGGCATTTAAGGCCTGATTTATTACATTTGCAGCGACCGTCGATTGCTTTTGCAATCCTTAAGAACCTTATTTAATAACGCATTTAAATTTTTATTTAAGATGCCTGTAAAAATCAGACTCCAGAGACATGGGTCTAAGAAGAGACCATTTTACTTCATCGTAGTCGCTGACATCCGCGCACCAAGAGATGGAAAATTCATTCAGAAAATCGGTACGTACAATCCTTTAACGGTTCCTGCTTCTGTTCAACTGGACAGGCAGAAAGCGCTTGACTGGCTGCACAAGGGTGCACAGCCAACGGATACTGTTCGCCGGATCTTATCATTCAAAGGTGTTTTATACCTGAAGCATCTGCTTCGTGGGGTGAAACTCGGTCTGTTTGATGAAACCGCCGCCATGGAAAAATTTTCCAAATGGCACAGCGAGCATGAACTGCATGTGAAGAAACGCCAGGAAGATCACCGCAAGGTGCGTCCGGGCGCAGGCCGTCGCACCGCGCCGGTCAGAAAAGTGGAAACAGCCACTCAAAATGACGCACAGGAAAGTTAATCATCGATAGCGAAGTTTTTTGTCCCGGTCCAGCCAAAGGCTAGACCGGGATTTTTATTTCAACCGCATGGCAGAACAATACCGGAATATCGGAAAGATCGTATCGACATTTGGTGTGAAGGGTCAGCTGATCCTCACCCATTACCTCGGCAACAAAATCAATCCCGCGAAAATCAAAGTGATTTTTATCGAGGAGAAAAAAAAC
>CAZZYD010000028.1:0-18786 GCA_964658175.1 uncultured Puia sp.
CACCGCTGAAAACCGCACATTTGTTGCGTTCAGCCGTCATTTTCTTGCGATGGGTTCGCCGGTTCCGAAAATTCTCGCGGTCAGCGACGACGATGCCATCTATATTCAGGAAGATTTCGGCGATGTCTCGCTCCTCGCCACACTGGAACAGCAGTCGTACAGTCCGAACGTCTATGAACTTTTCAAAAAAAGCCTTTATTCGCTCGCCTTTATGCAGATCCGCGGCGACCAGGGATTGGATTATAACCTGAGCCTCACGTCAAAAGAATTTGGCAAACAGGCGATCTTCAGCGACCTCCTCTATTTTAAATATTATTTTCTCGACACCCTGCAGATTCCATACGACAAGGAGGCTTTGCTGGCAGACTTTGAATCACTTGGTACTTACCTCGATCAGGTAGACCAGAAATATTTTATGTTCCGTGACTTTCAGAGCCGGAATATTTTCATAACCGGTGAAGACGTTCATTTTATCGATTATCAGGGCGGCATGAAAGGCGCCCTGCAGTATGATGTGGCTTCCCTGCTTTGGCAGGCCAAGGCAGAACTGCCGGACGATTGGAAAAACAACCTGCTTACCTACTACATGAGCTGCGTGGAGCAGCTGCTCGGAAAACCCCTTGACCGCGGGGCATTCGTCAGTCAATACAATGGATATGTGCTCATCCGTTTGCTGCAGGTGCTGGGCGCCTATGGTTTCAGGGGATTGTTCGAGCGCAAGGCGCATTTCCTGGTGAGCATTCCGCTGGCTTTAAAAAATCTTCGCTGGTTTCTTGAAAATAAAAAGATCGGTATCGACATGCCGGAATTCGGCAGGCTGCTTGGCCTGGTGATCGATGAAGCCACCATCCGGCGTTTCGAAACCGTGCGGGCTTCTGACACAACGCCGTTGACGGTTCATATCAACAGCTTCTCATTCCGGAAAGCCATCCCTTCCGACAGTGGTGGAAATGGCGGCGGCTTCGTATTTGACTGCCGTGGAATTTTGAATCCCGGCCGGATTGAACAGTTCAAAGTGCTCACCGGGCGCGACAAACCTGTAAAAGATTATCTGGAACAGGAAACGCGTATGCCAGATTTCCTGAACAGCGTGTACGACCTCGTTGACCTATCGGTCGAGGATTATATCAAACGTGATTTCGAAAGCCTGCTGGTGAGTTTTGGCTGTACAGGTGGTCAACACCGGAGCGTATATGCCGCCGATGCACTGGCACGCCATCTGAAAAATAAATTCGGGGTGAAATGTGAGGTGAAGCATGTAGAGCAGGAAGCCAAGGGCTGGGTGAATCTTACATATTAATTGGTTCAGTGACGGCGAGTCTTGTTTCATGCGACGACGCAACGGATTCGCAACGCCGCAATGAATTATGTAAAATATCCGTTTTTATTCAGTCGCTCAAGAGATTTTCACCCAGTCGTTGCGGAGTTGCGTATCCGTTGCATCGTCGCGTGAAACAAAGCGTTGAAACCAGCGCGCGAAAGAATTACATAAACATCCGCTCCGCCAGCCCCACCGCCTCGGGCTTTCCCACATCAATTAACTTCCCGCCACTATGGTCGAAGCCTTTGATCAGTTGATCGGGAATCAGCTCCAAATAGGTATCCACAATCGAGAACTTGCCGGTCTGCTGCATCAGTGGAAATATTTCCGGCGAAATAACATGGATGCCACTGAATGCTTTTTCCCTGAGCCCGTCTGAAAGGGTGGCGATTTTCAGTGCACCTGTTTTGGTGTTCGTCCAACCACATAATTCATCGGATGAGTTAAAAAGAAAAAACCGCGAAGACTTCCTGTCCGTTACTGCAAGTGTCGCCAGTGCATTGGAAGCCTTGTGCGCCTTCATCATGCCCGGCAGGTATAAGTCGGTGAGAATATCGGCATTGATCACTACAAAAGGACCATCGTCAAAAAACCAGGCAGCTTTTTTCAGGCCACCGCCGGTTTCAAGCACCGCGTCCAGTTCATCACTGATAAAAATGGCAGATCCCCAACCCTGATTTTTTTTTATTTCGGACATCACCTGCCCGCCAAAATGATGGATGTTGACGATCACATCCCGGATGCCGAAAGATTGCAGGTATTCGACATTCCTTTGCAGGAGACTTTTTCCGTTGATGGGTGCGAGCGCTTTGGGATGAAGATCCGTCCAGGGTTTGAACCGCGTACCGAGACCCGCAGCAAAAATCATCGCCTTCATCAGAGCACCACATTTTCCACCAGCCTGCTCTTGTGCGGATAGTCGGTATTAAAATGGAGTCCACGGCTTTCTTTCCGGAACTCTGCGCTTTTCACGATCAGGTAACCGACCGTGATGAGGTTGCGCACCTCACAAAGCTGGGGAGAAAGGATGGCGCCTTCATACAGGGCTTCGATTTCCTCATGCAGGAGATCGATGCGTTTCATTGCGCGGGCCAGCCGCACATTGGTTCTTACGATACCAACGTAATCACTCATGGCGAGCTGTAGTTCCTTTACGCTTTGGGTGATCAGGATCATTTCGCTCGGCGCCGTGGTACCCTGCGCATTCCAGTCAGGAATGGCTTCGTTGAAGGCGATACTGTTGATTCTTTCCACGCTGTCCAGGTAGCAGCGGTGACCGAACACCAGCGCTTCCAGCAACGAATTGCTCGCGAGGCGGTTGGCGCCATGCAGGCCCGTGGACGCGCATTCGCCGCAGGCGTATAGATTCTTGATGGACGTGTGTCCCCATTCATCTGTTTTGATGCCGCCGCAACTGTAGTGGGCGGCCGGCGCCACCGGGATCATATTTTTTGCCACATCGATCCCGATCGATTTACACTTCTCATAAATATTGGGAAAATGCTCGATGAACTTTTCATGGTCCATATGCCGGCAATCGAGGTATACATGTTCGGTGCCCGTTTTTTTCATTTCGCTGTCGATGGCGCGTGCCACGATGTCCCGGGGCGCGAGATCTTTTCGCTCATCGTATTTGGGCATGAAGGCTTCTTCATTTTTATTGCGCAGGATACCGCCATCACCGCGCACGGCTTCCGTAATAAGGAATGACGGACTTACACCCTGTTCGTACAAGGCGGTGGGATGGAACTGGATAAATTCCATGTTCTCGATCCGACCCTTGGCGCGATAGACCATCGCGACGCCGTCACCGGTAGCGATCTTAGGGTTGGTCGTGGTCCGGTAAACCTGGCCGTTGCCGCCGGTGGCCATCACAGTGACCTTTGCGAGTATTTTGATGATCTTCTGTTCCCGCGTATCCAGGGCGTAGATGCCATAACACTCTACGTCGGGTGTCGATTTCGTTACCAGATAACCCATATGATGCTGGGTGATGATGTCCAGTACGAAACAGTGTTTGATGATCTCGATATTTTTTTGCTGACTCACCGTTTGCAGCAGCGCACGCTCAATTTCCCTGCCGGTGACGTCTTTGTGGTGCAGGATGCGAAATTCAGAATGACCGCCTTCCCTGCCTAGTTTGTATTCTCCCTCTTTATCCTTGTCGAAACGGGTGCCATAGTCGATGATCTCCTGAATTCTTTCAGGTCCTTCCTTGACTACGATCTCCACGGTACGTGGATTGCAGAGACCGTCTCCCGCAATCAGCGTGTCTTCGATATGCTTTTCGTAGCTGTCATGCTCCAGGTCTGTAACGCCTGCAATGCCACCCTGCGCGTATTTGGTATTGGTTTCGTCGGCACTGGTTTTGGTGATGACCAGGACTTTTTTATCCGGACAGGCTTTGGCCACTTTCATGGCATAACTCAGTCCGGCGATGCCGGAACCAACCACAAGGAAATCTGTTTTCTGGATCATGGCGTGCGTAAAAGCAATCAATAAACAATGGTATATTCAAATTGTTCCGGATGCTGGAACACTTCCACCAGGTTGTATTTAATCACGACCTGTTTTTTGTCGGGTGAGATCACCGCCAGTTTGTTGTCAACCTTTTTTACGGGCCGGGGAAGTTTGACCGTGATGGTATAGGGAATGCTGATGCCCATGCTGCCGGCGTCCTTCATCTGCGAAAACTGCTGGGACTGTTGCAGGCTTTCCCACTTGGCAGCATTTAATTTGCGGGAGATGAGCCCGTCGTGGCTTTGAAAATCGTAAATATTGTTGAACTGCCCCATGTCCGGCATATTGTCTCCCGAAGGCTGGGACGAATCTTTTTTTGGCGCCATGCTTTTGAACATGGCCGCCATACCACCGCCTTTGTCATTCATGGAGCTGTATAATTTCTGGAGATCACCGGTGTTGGCAAAAGGGAACTGCATGTCGGTTTTGAACAGTTTTTCGTCGATATTCATTTTTACGTGCAGCGTACCGTCTTTGTACAAAGCCTTCGTTTCGGGCGACATATTGTGCGCGCTGTCGGCGATCGAGTTCATATAGATCGTGGTATCTATATTTTTTGCAGGAAGTTGTTTTTCCATGTCGTCCTTCCCTCCGTAACTCTGCATCAGTTCGATGAGCTGGCTCATGTCAGTCTTCACCAACAGCTTGCCGCTGCCGTTGGGATTGATATCGATCTCTTCGTTAATCTCAAAACAGCCGGACAGGAGCAACATGATCAGCGCGATCGCTACAATATGCAGACGCTTCATACCTAAAAATTTTAATCCGAAAGGTACAGGTTTAGCTGATACCTAATTGATATTGAACCCGAAAACTTTTCGAGTGACCGGGCCGCAGTATATCGAGTCCCATGCCATTATTAAAAGCATCCGGTGCGGCGCTCAGGTTTTCAATCGCAATGCTTTTCCGGTCGTCCGGCGTATAGATCTGCAGATAGGGATAGGCACCGTCGGGACAAATAGACAACGACAGACCCGTGGTGGGATCCCTGAGCAGGCAGGCAGGCTGCGCATACTGTTCGGGCAGCTGAAAACAGTTGTCGAGCTGCTGGTTTCCGATCGTCATGCCTTCATCGAAACGATGTTCCGGAAGCAGTTTGCCGGTAGGGATCAGCTTCGCATCGAATTCAAGCATACCGGCTGCGCTGAAACGAAGCTCGCAGGAATTGACGGATGGTCCGAGGTTGAAATAAGGATGCCAACCATCGGCAATCGGTATCAGCGTGTCGCTTTCATTGGTCACGATGGTTTGTATATCCAGCACATGATTTACCCTGAGTGTATAGGTGATATGGCAGGAGTAGTTAAACGGGTAGGCGGGATCATCTTTCTTATAAAAAAATGAAAATGTGACGGCTGCCGAATCTTCGTGCACGAATTTGCGCACGATCTGGAAATGCTTGTTGTAGAGCAGGCCGTGGATGGCTGAGCCGTCGGTAAATTTCTTTTTGAAAACATGATCTTTTCCATCGAAGGAATATTTTCCCTCGCTGATCCGGCAAACAAAAGGTGATAACTTTGCGCTTTGATAGGATTTCGAGATACCTTCTTTCAGAGAAAAAAAGTCTTTGTAGTGATGAATGACATTAAACAGTTCTCCATTCTTGTTACGGATAGAAAAACTGTTCAGCATCGCGCCGTATTCGGGAAGTATCTTAACTTCCGTGCCGGTTTCCTCGTCTTTAATCAGCACCTGGCTCCATTCTGCATCGTCGACCGCATTTATTGAAAATCGCATTGTATGGAAAAATTGATCCGTCAGCAATTTCAGGATTATTTCGGAAAAGAAATCCTTCTTGCCGCCGCGCCTGGAAGAATTAACCTGATCGGGGAGCATACTGACTACAATGATGGCTTCGTGCTGCCGGCGGCCATCGACAAAAACATGTATATCGGGATCGCGCCGAACACCGAAAAGATCCTCCAGGTGTACGCAGCCCGCTACAATGAGAAATTCACCTTTCCGCTGGATGACATTCATCCGTTTACCGGCTGGCCCACCTACCTGCTCGGAATGATTTATTATCTCGTCGGCAAGGAACTGCCCCATGGCATGGATGTGTATGTGCGGGGAGAAGTGCCTGAAGGCGCCGGCATGAGTTCTTCTGCGGCGCTCTGTGCCGCCTTTGGTGTGGCGCTCAACGACCTGTTCCGGCTGGGCTTGTCCAAAATGGAAATCGCACTCGCGGGACAAAAAACGGAACATCATTTTGCCCGGATCCAGTGCGGTATCATGGACCAGTTTGCCAGCATGTATGGCCGCGCCGGCTATGTGATGAAGCTGGATTGCCGCGACCTGACGCATGAATATATTCCGTTTGACTTTCCGGATTACAGCATCCTGCTCGTAAATACGATGGTCGCCCATACGCTGGCGTCGAGTGAGTATAATGTACGGCGGAAACAATGCCAGGAGGGGATCGGATTCCTTCAAAGATATTCGCCCGATATCCGTTCGCTGCGCGATGTAAGTGCCGGCCTGCTGAATGAATACAAACAACAAATGGATCCGCTGATTTTTCGCCGCTGTCACTATGTGATTACGGAAAATCAGCGGCTGCTGCAGGGCTGCGAATTGCTGAAATCCGGCGACCTGCCCGGCTTTGGCGCATTGATGTACGCTTCACATGAAGGTCTTAGCCGCGAATACGAAGTAAGTTGCGAACAATCGGATTTTCTGGTGAAGGAGATGCAGCATTTTTCGCAGGTGCTTGGGGCCCGGCAGATGGGTGGAGGATTCGGCGGCTGTATCATCACCCTGATCAAAACGACGGATGCGCCGGATTTCACAAACGAAATTCAGCAGCTGTATAAAAAACGGTATGACGTAGTACCGGAAGTTTACCTCTCGCATATTGACCAGGGCGCCCGGATCATCCGGAACGATTAAAACAGTTCGCCCAGGTTTACAAAAAATCCCTTGGAGCCGTCAATGCCGATGCCATAGTCGATGGCGATATTGGTATTGGAATGTTTATTCACTTTCACGCGCAGGCCACCCCCGAATCCGGGCCATATTTTATCGAACCGGTCGTCAGGGAAATTGGAAAAACTTTGGGCATTGGCAAACAGCACTGCCCCGAACAAACCGTTGCGTGTGAGGCCGAACCGGTATTCCGATTCGAGATAAACCATGTTCTTGGAACGGAACCTGCCCTGAATATATCCGCGTCCGGTATTGTTGTACGTGTCCCATCCGGTGGCGGGCAAATCGAGGTAAGGCGGATTTCCGGAAGGTGTGAGCCAGTCATAGCTCCAGAAAGCCAGGATATTCTGGCTCCCTGCGGGGAAGTGGACATATTTACGCACGTCCACGGTGAGCGACTGCCAGTTTTCATCGCTGCCGAGCTGTGTCAGGTTGGAACGGTATTCTATGTTCGCATAAAATCCGTTTTGCGGATTGATCGCGTTTTTCCGGTTGTCGTATAAAAAGTTCAGCACGGGCCCGGAGGAAATGGTTTTTTGCGGTAACCCATACCGGTCCGCATCGGAAACGCCGCCGTTGGATTGCCCGTCTTGGTCGATATCCCAGTGATAATCGAAAAAATAGCCCACACCTGCATACACATTGCTGGCAATTTTTTTCAGCACGGACTGATGCAGCCGCAGGTGCTGGTAGTCGAGCAGGTCGGCATTTTCCAGTGAGGAATGACCGCCAAGACCATAGGTGTCCTGCGGATATTTATAATAGCGCCAGTCAAGCGTGAAATTGAACTGGTTGTCGCGCGTCCAGATATTGGCGATGATCGGAATGGTCAGCTGGTTCTTGGCCGAGTACACCAGCTGAACAGCTACATTGGAAACATTGGTTCTGCCGGGGTCATCCGTAAAAAAAGCAACATTGGTGGCCAGGATGCCCGCCACGCCGGTGGACAAAGTATATCCGATGGCCGGCACGATCGAGAAATTGTATTTAACGGGTTTGATGACCCGATTGGAAAGACTGTCTTTCTTTTTATATAACAATTGATTGAACACATCCGCCAGGTCGCGCTGCGGATATTTGGTGGTCTCCACCGCCGAGTCGATGGATTCCGGTACGATCAGGCTTAATTTTACGGACACACTGTCTTTTTGCGCAAACGCGGGGGTAAAGCAAACCAGTAAAAAGAATACGGAAATGGTTTGCCTCATGGTTCTATCCACTCATTGTTTTCTTTGAGCAGGTTGATCAGTTCGTCCACGGCGATATCACTGCTGACGCCGCGTTTCATGACTTCTTTTCCTTTATACAACGTGATTTTTCCCGGGCCGCTTCCGACATATCCGAAATCGGCGTCCGCCATTTCACCGGGGCCGTTTACAATGCAACCCATGATCGCGATTTTCAACCCCTTGAGGTGATGCGTCCGGGCGCGTATTTTGGCGGTGGTCTCCTGCAGGTCAAACAATGTTCTTCCGCAGGACGGGCAGGAAATATATTCTGTTTTTGAAACGCGCGTGCGCGTAGCCTGTAAAATGGAAAAGGCTGTATTGTTTAAAAACTGGTGGTTGTCGGATACCGGAAGATAGGTTCTGCCGCTTACGCGTGCATGGGTGAGCTGCGAAGGATCGTTGATCAGCCAGATGCCGTCTCCCATGCCATCGGTAAAGAGGGCGCCGGCTTCCACGGCAAAATGAATGAGCTGTGCATTGATGCTGGCATCGTGAGATTCCACCGCGAGGATCACGGGACAATTCATCCCGCGGTTCATGAGTTCCGAAATCATTCTTCTTACGGCCAGCATCGGATGTTCACCCGTCGCAAACAGGCAGAGGATGGTATCCTGCAGCGGATGATTTTCATCCAGGAATTGGTATGACAGCGGGTCGGCGGCATCCAGTCGCAGAAAGCAGGTGATACCCGGTTTTTTTTCTGCCGACCGGTATTCGTCGGTAGTAAAAAGCGGCAGGTATTTTTTTTCCGCCACCGAATCGGTGGGCAGCGTTTTCCAGTGGGCGTAATCACACAACACCCTCAAGGTGCCGGGCAGATCGAAGGAAAGAGACTGGCTGCCGGTATAGATAAAATCCGCCGCGGCGTCGCCGATGGTCCATTTGTCGCTGGCGGCATCATACCGGTATCCGATGCTCTGGAGCATTTCCCGGCTGATGGTTTTCGTATGCATGAAATCGGCTACGACCACGGGCACGGAAGGCGTACCGGTATGGGCGAGCGAAACCGTCTTTCTTCTTTTATATTCAAAAGGCGAATAAGGCATTTTTTCCAGTGCCGGGATCCCCGCATCCGGTTTCTCGGCGGCGTACCGGGCCGCAATATCACGGCAAACCGGAATTTCGAATTCAGGATCTTCCGTAAGCGATACGCGGATGGTATCACCGATCCCGTCTTCGAGCAGGGTGCCGATGCCGATGGCGGATTTAATCCTTCCGTCTTCGCCGTCACCCGCTTCCGTGACACCGATATGCAGCGGGTAAAGCAGACCGAATTCGTCCTGCATGTTGCGTACCAGCAGCCGGTAGGCTTCCACCATCACGATCGGATTGCTGGACTTCATACTGAGCACGATGTTGTGGTATGATTCACTCCGGGCGATGCGCAGGAATTCCATGGCGCTTTCCACCATTCCCATGGGTGTATCGCCATAACGGCTCATGATGCGGTCGCTCAGCGAACCATGGTTTGTACCGATCCGCATCGCCGTACCGTAGGTTTTGCATACGGCCAGGAGCGGAATGAACCTGTCGCGGATCCGGTCGATCTCTTCCTGGTAATCGGCATCGGAAAAATCAATGAATTCAAATTTCTTTTTGTCGGCATAATTGCCGGGATTGATCCGCACTTTCTCCACGATGCGGGCGGCGATTTCCGCGGCATTGGGCGTAAAATGGATATCGGCTACGATGGGGGTATGATAACCGCGGCGTCGCAGTTCATTTTTTATATTCAGGAGATTTTCCGCTTCGTGTTTGCTGGGTGCGGTGATCCGGATCAGTTCTGCGCCGGCGTCGATACAGCGGATGGATTGTTCCACCGTGGCTTTGGTATCCATGGTATCGGGCGTCGTCATGGTCTGCACCCGGATGGGCTGACCGTCGCCGATGATAAGGTCGCCGGCTTTTACGGCTACCGTTTTGAGTCTTGTATATTTTGTCAGGGAATCACAATAGAGTTGCATGGGATGGAATCAGCTGCAAAAATAACGAATAGCCGACGAAGCGGGTAAATCGGTGGTTAAGGCTGGAAGCTGTTTTATTCTCCAGCCGGATCCGACTATCGGATCCTGTACGGGGCGACCGGCCCGTGCGTTGTGTTTACCTGCCGACTTTCGGTGAAAATGGCGGGGTGTCGGTGAATCCCAGCGCGCAACCACCTACCGCTGCAATTCCGTATTCCCTGCCGCCAGCACCAGCGAAGGACTCCAGTGTTCAATATCTTCAGCTATTTTGGAAATAAAATTGAACTGGTCAGCCACATACTTGTACGAGGATAGAATTTTACGTGTATCGCTTTCCGTGATCCCGGCTTCCAGCTCGGTCTTGCGCTGTAAGAGCAGGGCCTGAACGCGTTCGTTGATCGGTCGCATGGCGCTCCGTCTTTCGTGTTCATCGGGCAGGGGCTGGTGTTCCAGACCCGCGTGTGCATGGTTCAGCCGCCGGATCACCGCTTCTGCAGCCTCCCCGAAATGAGGATCCGGTGGGAAATCCGCCGCCGCAGCCACATAGCCGCCAAGGGTGGCCGTGTGCGACGCGAACATATGGCTCAACACCACAAACTGCTGCATTTCTGCTACTCCCTTCTGCCTTCGTTTGGGTTCGGCCATCATCCGGTTAAAGGCTTCCGTGAGGTTGGCCAGTGCCACAAAGGCCTGCTTGCGGGAAAACTTGAACTGGGTGACCGTCACAGGCTTTCCGCTAAAAAAAGTGGCCACATCCCGGAAATAATCGCGGTTGGCATCGATCATCGTCAGCAGGTAGTCGGTGAATTTTTCGTGTTCCCAGGCGGGGGCAACGAATAGATTGGCCAGGAAGGCAATGGCTGAACCAATGGCGGTATCGATCACCCGGTCAGAAATCACGGTCTTGAAATTATGCGCGTTCAAAAGATAGAAAAGGATCAGGATATACGGCGTCATGAGCATCACGAACAACAGGTATTTCGTCCGCATAAAACTATACGCGCTCACCATCAGCAGGATCATGCATACCAGGATCGCGTCCCGGTTATGAACGAAATAAATGATGGCAATACCGATCGCCGCGCCGGTAACGGTGCCCAACAGCCGGTCGTAATTTCTTTTTTTCGTAAGACTATAGGCCGGCTTTAAAATGACGATGATGGTCAGCAGGATCCAGTAACTATGGCCGACCGCAAAAAACTGGCTGACGATAAACCCCGCCGTGGTGGCGATCGCGACCCGGATGGAATGCCGGAACGTGTTTGAATTTTTGTTCAGGTTATTCACCAGGATCTTTGCGTCGATGTCCTGGTGGGTAACAAAGCGCTGGAGCTCCAGTTCCCGCGGCGTGGTCCGCTGCTCTTTCAGGTCGTACGTGCTGTATTGCTGCAATACATATAATCGCGCAGCGATGTCTTCCACGCCTTCCAGCAAATGCCGCAGGTTGATAAAGCCTTCTACGTTGCCCGCATTTCGTTGTTTATTCCTGAGCTCTTCGAAAGCCTGCGTCAGTTTTTTTACCGCTTCGCTGATGGCGCCGCCGGCCAGGTGCGGCCGGCCGCTTTTCACGGAGATGCCGGTTTCATTGAGTTCATCCGCGAACAGGGCCAGCACTTTTCCGAAAGACGGCAGGATACCGCTGTCGTCAAATGCCTGGTGCAGGGACCGGTAGTCCTGCTGCATGCTCAGAATGCGCTCCGACAGGTCGATCAGATCCAGGAAAATCAACAGAAGCATCCGCCCGGTGTTGGTCGATTCCTTGACGACATTCCGGCTTTTGAAGAGGAGCTCCCGCACCAGTTGCTGGCTTGCCAGCACTTCCGATTGCTGCACTCTTGTTTTTTCATAGATCGCATCGTAGTCGGGATCCTTTTCATAAAACGCTACCCTTCCCATCATATAGGCGGCGGTTATCTGCAGGCAGTCCCCCAGCGCCTGTTGCGATAATTTATATGGCCTGAAACTATACAGCGAGAGACTGAGGGCGGTAAACCAAAGGCCGCCGATCCCCACATACAATGCATTGAGCAGAATTTCCCAGCCGTGAAAACTCCTGTCCAGGTTCAGCACCATCACAAACATCATGGCCAGTCCGAGCGAGCCTGCCCGCGCGCCATATACCCCCAGCATGCAGGCCGAAAAACAGAGCAGCGCGATAAATGCGCCGAGCAGGGGCACCGAAAAAGCAAAGACGCCGGTGAGCAGGGAAGTGACGAAGATGGCCGCGGTGCAAAGGAACATGGCGTTTCGCCGGTGGTGGATCGGTCCGGCATTGTCTACCATGATCACACAGCTGGCACCCAGCGAAATCGTAATCCCCTGGGAGGGATAATGCAGGTATGAGAGGATGATGGCCGGCAGGGTCAGGCCGATGGTGATGCGCACGCCTTCGCTCAGGTAGTGGCTATTGATAAAACTTCGGTAAGTGGAGCGATAATCCATGGCCTTATTTGGTCCTGATCACCGGTTTGTCTACCAGCTTGTGATAGTAGTGGCAAACGGGTTTCAGCCCGCAAATATCGCATTTTGGTTTTCGGGCCACACAAATGTACCGGCCATGGAGGATCAGCCAGTGGTGCGCCTTGTGAATGAGGTCTTTTGGGATGAAGCGGATCAGTTGTTTTTCGGTCGCCAGCGGTGTCTTTGCCCGAAGGGTGAGTCCGATACGGGCTGCGACGCGGAATACATGCGTATCGACCGCCATATTGGGCTGCTGGTCCACGACAGACGTAATGACATTGGCGGTCTTTCTGCCGACGCCTGGCAGCGTCACGAGCTCATCCACGGTCAGGGGCACGGCTCCGTGGAAGTCGCTGACCAGTTTTTGGGCCGTTCCCAGCAGGTATTTGGTTTTGCTGTTGGGATAGGAAATGCTTTTGACCAATGGGAAAAGCTCGTCAAAACTCGCTTTAGAAAGCTTTTCGGGTGTTGGGTAGCGATGAAAAATGGCGGGGGTGGTAAGATTTACGCGTTTGTCCGTGCATTGGGCTGACAGGATCACGGATACGAGCAGCTGGAAGGGATTGTCGTACAGCAATTCTGTTTCGGCGTCGGGCGCATGCTCCTGGAAATAGGCGATGACAAACTCAAAACGTTGCTTCCTGGTCATGGGGCAACGAATTTAATCATATTTCACGCGACGGCGCAACGAGTGCGCAAAGCCGCTACGAGTTCGTGCAGAGGGAGAAGCGATCAACTATTTCAGCCATTTCACCGCGCCGTCGCGTATCCGTGGCGTCGTTGCGTGAAACAAAGACGGGCTATGGTTAGTGGTGCGCCGCCTCTTCCGCTGTTTCCCTCGCGTATTGCAATACCCGCAGAACCACTTCGGTCCGGGGCGCAACAATTTCCTTATCTAGTTGATTTACAGAAGATTGTATGTCTTCCATTTTTTGACTGAGGGTATAGTCTTCTTTTAACGCCGCATCAATTGCGAGGGTTAATTCGGGGGAAGACTCTTTATACAAATACCGTAAAAGATCCTCCGGTGTAAAGAGTGTCATAAGCAAACCATTTAATGTCCTAATTATCCAAGTAGTGTAAACAGTGAAACGTCCGTAGTAAAAACGACAGCCGGGCGGTCTTATTGCCCGTTTTCGCAAATTAATGACGGTAGGTGGATTATTAGTTTTAATGGGTCAATGGCCTTTTAAGCGTCCTTCCGGAGCTCGCCCGGAAGGGGTAAAAGGGCTATTTTTCAGGTATGACAAACACGTCTTCGTTGTCCCGTTTCATCAGGTATTTTTCCCGGGCATATTTCTCCAGGGTAGCCGGGTTCGATTTCAGCTGATCCAGTTCCGTACTCACCGCACGAATCTGGGCATTGTAGAACTGCTTCTGATCTTCCAATTTATGGAGTTCCGCCACATGACGGAACCGCGTGGTGATGAAATCCCTTTCATCGATAAAAAGTACCCATACCGCAAAACCGATGGCGGTCAGCAGGTATTTGTTCTTCAGCCAGGAAGGGATATGGTCCAGCCATTTAATCATTGCTACCAAATGTAATTTTTCCTTTTGGATAAAATGCATTTTTCCCCAGCATTTCTTCGATCCGGAGCAGCTGATTGTATTTCGCAATGCGGTCGGTACGACTGGCTGAACCGGTTTTGATCTGTCCGCAGTTGAGCGCAACGGCGAGGTCGGCGATGGTGGTGTCTTCGGTTTCTCCACTGCGGTGACTCATAATCGTATTGTAGCTGTGGTGCTGGGCGAGGGTTACTGCATTGATGGTTTCGGTGAGCGTCCCGATCTGATTGACTTTAACCAGCAGTGCATTCGCCGTATGGCTATCGATGCCCTGTTGCAGTCTTTTTACATTGGTTACAAAGAGATCGTCGCCCACCAGCTGCACTTTTTTGCCTACGGTGTCGGTCAGGTTTTTCCAGCCGCTCCAGTCGTCTTCGGCCATACCGTCTTCTATGGAGATGATCGGATATTTTTTCACCCAGCTGTCCCAGAATTTTACCAACTGGTCGCTGCTCAGTTCTTTCCCGGAGCTTTTATGGAAAACATATTTTTTCTTTTTTCCGTCCCAGAGTTCGCTGTTGGCGGCATCCATGGCGATGGAGATCTGCGTTCCTGTTTTGTACCCGGCAGCGGAGATGGCTTCGAGTACGGTTTCGATTGCTTCTTCGTTGCTCTGGATATTGGGTGCAAAACCTCCTTCGTCACCGACATTGGTACTGAATCCTTTTTTCTTGAGCACGCCTTTGAGCGTATGAAAAATATCCACGCCCCAGCGAAGTCCTTCACTGAAAGAAGAAGCGCCAACGGGCATGATCATGAACTCCTGGAAATCGATCTTGTTGTCTGCATGCGCGCCGCCGTTGAGGATATTCATCATCGGAATCGGCAGGGTGACGGCATTGGTACCGCCAATATAGCGGAAGAGCGGCAGCCTTGATTCGGCAGCGGCGGCCTTGGCGGCAGCCATGCTAACGGCCAGCATGCCGTTGGCGCCTAACTTGCCTTTATTGGGGGTGCCATCGAGCTGGATGAGCAGGGCATCGAGTCCCGTCTGGTTGGTGACTTCAAATCCTTTGAGTGCCGTGGCAATCGTGGTATTTACATTGGCTACGGCCTTCAGAACGCCTTTGCCCTGGTATATTTTTTTATCTGCATCGCGCAGTTCCACTGCTTCATGGATACCGGTGCTCGCACCGCTCGGTACGGCGGCCCTCCCCAACAATCCTTTCTCTGTAAGAATATCCACCTCAACGGTCGGGTTTCCGCGGCTGTCCAGAATCTGTCTTGCAAAAATTTCCTGAATTTTACTCATGAGTTGTTGATTTTGTCAGTCCCCTGAAAATATCTTCCAGGCTCCTGTTTTCGCTCTGCAAAGAAACAATGTTCAGGTTGTTCTGCAAAGACAGGGTGAGCATTTGTTTTTTCAGTTGTTCGGAATCGGTGCTTTCCATCTCCCATTCATAGGGTGATTTTTTCCTGATCGCAGTGAGTGCGTCCATGCCGGAAAATATTTCTTCGGCTACGGCTTCACGAAAAATAACTTTAATATAATCGGTCTGCTGCTGGTCGCGCAGGTGGGCCAGGCTTCCGTCGGCGACGATTTTGCCATGGTTGATGATGATGACGCGGTCGCAGATGGCTTCGATTTCCTGCAGGATATGCGAAGAAAAAAGGACGGTTTTGCTGCGTCCGTAATTTCTGATCACATCCCGGATCTCCACGATCTGATTTGGATCGAGACCGGTCGTGGGCTCATCGAGAATCAGTACTTCCGGCTGGTGGATGAGGGCCGCGGCCAGTCCCACGCGTTGTTTGTATCCTTTGGAAAGCTGTCCGATTTTTTTGCTGCTTTCGCTGTTGAGCTTTACGGTTTCTATGATATCGCCGACCGCCTTCTTTTTATTTTCCAGCTGGTGGATATCGGCCATGAAAGAAAGGTATTCGCGCACATACATGTCGTAATACAGCGGATTGGATTCCGGCAGGTAGCCGGTCATTTTTTTTGTGGTGATGGGAGCCGTATTTACATCCACGCCATTGATGGATGCCTTGCCGCTGCTCGGTGCAAGATAG
Organism: uncultured Puia sp.; assembly: GCA_964658175.1. Taxonomy (GTDB): domain Bacteria; phylum Bacteroidota; class Bacteroidia; order Chitinophagales; family Chitinophagaceae; genus Puia. The sequence goes on from CAZZYD010000028.1 coordinate 16,002, forward strand.
CCCGTCAGGATCTTCATCGTGGTCGATTTGCCCGCGCCATTGGGACCGAGAAAACCGACAATCTCTCCTTTACCAACCTGGAAAGAAATCGAATCGATGGCTTTTTGTTCCCCGTACAGCCGGGTGAGCGAAGTGACTTCGATGGACATGACCGCAAAAATAGGAAATCAAACGATCCCCAGGTCTTTCTGAATTTCTTCCAGCGTCCGTCCCTTGGTCTCCGGCAATACCTTCCAGATGAACAGAAGCGACAGGAACATCATCACACTATAAAAAATAAAGGCGTAGAATCCGCCATTGGGGATCTTTTCCACGATCGACGGGAAACTCAGGGAGATGATCAGCGCCATGATCCAGTGGGTAAAACTTCCCAGCGCGCCACCCTGTCCCCGCACGGAATTGGGAAAAATTTCCGAGATGAATACCCAGATCACCGCACCCTGCGAGAAGGCGAAAAATGCAATAAACCCGATCAGGTAAACAATCACCAGGTGATTGGCCGAACTGCCCGGACTGAATGCGTGGGCTGCGAGCGCAAGAAAAACGATCATGCCGCACGCCCCGATGATCAGCAGTTTTTTTCTTCCGATTTTATCGATGATCGTCATCGCCAGAAAGGTGAAGAGGAGATTGGCTACGCCGATATATACAGGCTGCAGGTAAGATTCTTTCTGGCTGAAGCCGGCCATTTCGAAAATACGCGGCGCATAGTAGAGGATGGCGTTGATGCCCGATAATTGATTGAACATGGCAAGTACGACCGCATAAAGGATGGGCTTGCCATATTTTCCGTTAAAGAGATTTTCTTTGGTTCCCTGCATGGAAAGCTGGTGTTCGTCCTTGATGATGGCCAGCGCGTTGACTTCGCCTGTTTTGGCAAATACGGCTTTCGCCGCATCGTCCCTGCCCGCAAGCACAAGCCAGCGCGGACTTTCCGGAATGGTTCTCAGCAGCAGTGCAAACAACCCTGCCGGAATCACCATGATGCCCAGCATCCAGCGCCAGGCATTGTCGCCAAGGCCTACAAAAAGAAAATTGGTGACATAGGCGATGCAGATACCCGCCACGATATTCAGCTGGAACATGCCCGCCAGCCGGCCCCGGACGGCTGCCGGCGCTATTTCCGAAATATACATCGGACCTACCACCGACGACGCACCCACCGCGAGACCGCCGATCACCCGGAATAAAATAAAGAGCGACCAGACAGAAGTGACCGCACAGCCGATGGCGGAAAAGAGATACAGGATGGCAATAAACATCAATACCGTACGGCGGCCATATTTCTGGGCCGGTTTTCCAGCAATCAGGGATCCGATCACCGTGCCGATCAGGCTCGCGGCTACCGTAAAACCCTGGGCGAGGGAGCCGAGCGACCAGAGTTTCTCAATGATTTTTTCGGCTCCGGAGATTACCGCCGTTTCGAAACCGAACAAAAAACCGCCGAGCGCGGCGATCATCGTACATCGCAGCAAAAACGAATTGATTTTCATCGCAGGAAATGATTAGTTTTTTCGCTGTTCTCATTACAGCGGAGATCGTTAGCGCACATAAGGTAAGAAAAATTTTTCCCTGCCTAGAGTATTTATCTTTTTACTTTTACTTATTAAATCGACGCACACCATATGACCTATCCCTATCAGATCCATTCGATGGAATCTTACCGGGCCGAATACATGAAGAGCATAGAAGATCCCGAAAATTTCTGGGCCGGCATCGCTGAACATTTTCAATGGAAAAAGAAATGGGACAAAGTACTCAGCTGGAATTTTAAAGATCCGGACGTACAGTGGTTCTCCGGGGCTCAACTCAATATCACCGAAAACTGTCTAGACCGGCACCTGGCCTCCCAGGGCAATCAGCCTGCCATTATCTGGGAGCCCAATGATCCCGCCTCGCCAAACCGCGTGATCACCTACCGCGAACTCCACGAAAAAGTATGTGCTTTCGCCAACGTCCTGAAAAATAATCAGGTGAAACGCGGAGACCGGGTTTGTATCTATATGCCCATGGTACCCGAACTCGCCATCGCCCTGCTTGCCTGCGCCCGCATCGGCGCGGTGCATTCCGTGGTCTTTGGCGGATTTTCCGCCCAGAGCATCGCCGACCGTATTGAAGATGCGCAATGCAGCATCATACTCACGGCAGACGGCGGCACCCGCGGCAACAAACACATTCCGCTAAAAGAAATCATCGATGAGGCGCTGACTAAAACGGATTACGTGAAGCGCGTGATCGTACTACAACATACGGCGCGAAAAATTTCGATGGTGGCCGGCCGCGACGTCTGGTGGCACGAAGAACTCGCGAAAATCAGCGACCCTGCCTGCGCGGCTGAAATCATGGAAGCCGAAGACACGCTGTTCATCCTGTATACTTCCGGTTCTACGGGCAAGCCCAAGGGCGTCGTGCATACCTGCGCCGGCTATATGATTTACGCCAATTACAGTTTTGTAAATGTATTTCAGTATCAGCCCGGGGAAGTGTATTTCTGCACCGCCGACATCGGCTGGATCACCGGACACAGTTATATTCTGTATGGCCCGCTGAGCGCAGGCGCCACCACGCTGATGTTCGAAGGCATTCCGACATTTCCGGATCCGGGACGTTTCTGGGATATCATCGATAAATACAAAGTGAATATTTTTTATACCGCGCCGACGGCGATCCGGAGCCTGATGACCTATGGCACCGAACCCTTTCGCGGAAAAGATCTCGGCTCGCTGCGTGTACTCGGCACCGTGGGAGAGCCCATCAACGAAGAAGCCTGGAACTGGTATCATGA
>CAZZYD010000028.1:18796-21546 GCA_964658175.1 uncultured Puia sp.
AGTGGATACCTGGTGGCAAACGGAAACCGGCGGCATTCTCATATCGAATCTGGCCGCCATCACCCCTGAAAAACCTTCCTGGGCAACCCTGCCTCTGCCGGGCGTTCAACCCGTGCTGGTCGACGAAAACGGTCGGCATCAGCCCGACACCGGCGCGGCTTCGGGCAATCTCTGCATCAAATTTCCGTGGCCATCCATCATACGCACGACCTATGGCGATCACGAACGCTGCCGCACCAATTACTTTGCGACTTACCCGGATCTTTATTTTACGGGAGATGGTGCGCTGCGCGATGACGCCGGTAACTATCGGATCACCGGACGCGTAGACGACGTACTCAATGTAAGCGGTCACCGCATCGGTACCGCGGAAGTGGAAAATGCCATCAACATGCACGAGGAAGTCGTGGAAAGCGCCGTGGTGGGTTATCCGCACGATATCAAAGGGCAGGGGATTTATGCCTTTGTCATTTTGAAGAATCAGGATACCGATGGCTCCCTTCACAAGGAAAAGATCTTACAAACCGTGGTGAAAGTGATTGGCGCCATTGCCAGGCCCGACAAAATCCAGTTTGTCAGCGGTCTGCCAAAAACACGCAGCGGCAAGATCATGCGCCGGATCCTCCGGAAAATCGCCGAAGGAGAAACGGAAAACCTGGGCGACATCACCACCCTGCTCGATCCCGGCATCGTGGAAGAAATAAAACGCGGCGCGCTGCAGGCACGGTAAAGAATAATACGCATAAAAAAGGCGCCGGGTGGCGCCTTTTTTATGCAGGATGCGGTTCGCTGATTATTTGTCGAGCGGATCGCCTTCCTTATTGATAATGATTTTTGTTCCGACCGGGAGCAGATCATACAATTCATCCACGTCTTCATTTTTCAATGCGATACATCCGTTGGTCCAGTTCTGATACATGTCCACAGCCATATCATCATGGGCCCAGGTACCATGAATGGCAATGCCGGCACCCAGCCGCACATTCTTTGGAATGATGCCCTTCGCTTTGCGCTGGTTGAATTTTTCTATATCAGACTTGGTGGGAAAATCAAGGTCCATCATCTTATCCCATTTGGCATGCGGGCGTTTCGATGCGATGTGGTACATGCCTTCCGGCGTTTTGCGGTCGCCTTCCATCATTTTATCGTCCAGTGATTTACTGCCGAATACCACAGGATAGGTGGCATACCAGCCATCCTGATCATACACTTTCAGTTCATAAGATGCTTTGAGAATAACCACGGTGATATCTCCGTTCAGGCCACGATGAAAAAAACGTTTGTGACTGGATCTTTTTCCTGCGGGACTGAACCCGAACACCAGAACCGAGACCAAACCACATAATACCATTTTTTGCAATGTCATAAAAAGCGGATTTTATACTTTCCCAACGACGAACTTACCGGTATTATTTTCGCCTGTGTATAAATATTCGACCATTGGCAAAAACAAGGCGCTAAAGCGCCTTGTTTTAACATTTTTCTATAAAATAGATTCCGTCTACCCCGTAGAAAAATTACCAATTGCTGAATCTGATCCCAATCGTGTACGGCGTCTGATCCAGACCTCTTTTGAACATGCTTTTCGTGGCATAAGAGCCATATAGTTTTACGGGTCCCAATTGCAGCTCGCCGATCCACGAAATCTTCCAGGGGTTCAGGTCGAAATCATCATGCACTTTGAATTTGCCGGTCTCCGGACTGATCAGTTTTTGTCTGGAAGAATACAGATAACCGGCACTGGCGCCCACACTCAGTCCGAACCCGTGTTCCAGCTTTGGCGTGAAATTAAAATTGAGCATGAACGGCACCGTTATATAATCCGCCGCCAGTTTATTTTTGCTGTATGAAATGGTGTCCATGTATACGCTGGTGGGATCTGTGGCGAAGCGGATATTATCGCGGTAACGGTAGTTATTCAATTCCACACCGAGACCATATTTAAGGTTTACCACGTGCTTGATCAGGTTGAGCCTTTGCATGAAAAGCCAGATATTGACATCCACCGATTTTTTGTTCCTCAGATCAAACCAGTTTGCCGACCCACCCGGTGCGAATGACTGCGCTGCTGCGCCGCCGTAATTGGTTTTATCGTTGTAATTGGTAAATCCAAGGTCCAGGATCAGCCAGTTCGTACTGATATTGGCCATACGGTTTGGGCGGGGAGGCATGGGCCAGTGATGGTGGTGTGTGGTGTCGTTGTACCAGGCCCGGTGCATCGAATCCCAGGCTGCGGGACCCATCATGTGCATATGCCGGTGCGGTTTGATAACGGTCGTCGTATCCTGCGCTTTTCCCATCAGGCATGCACACAAGGCTGCCATGAACATAATAGACTGTTTCATCTGCTGTATTTATTTGAGATTAATTTGAAAAAGACTCACCCGCACGCCGGCGCTGGCCAGGGCGTTGTTATCAGCGGAACGCGTCACCCGCGAAGCCCGGGATAATAGTGTCGACAGGGTTTTGCTGTTTTTATTGACCGCGAAAACATTCACCGCATTTTCCGGTTCGTCCAAATCGGGTTGATTGCTGAGGGTTGTTTTTGCAGGCGTCGTTTGCGCGTTGTTTTTTACGGCTGTCGCCGCATCATCGTCATCTGCCTCCAGCACATTCTCTGTTTCCGGTGCACTGCTGGTCCGCCGGTCCAGCGACGGGAGTTGGCGTGCAACCGCCATGGTAGTTTCCTCCACCGGTTCAGCAGGCGTTTTGCCGGTTGAAACCGGGATGGCAGGTTCTGCAACGGGGGC
>CAZZYD010000029.1:0-21350 GCA_964658175.1 uncultured Puia sp.
CTGCTTCAGCTCCTTACGGCTCACGATAAAATCGAGAAATCCGTGCTCCAGCAAGAATTCGCTGCGCTGAAAACCTTCGGGGAGGTCTTTCTTGATGGTTTCGCGAATGACGCGGGGACCGGCAAAACCGATCAAAGCGCCGGGTTCCGCAATGTTCAGGTCTCCCAGCATGCCGAAAGAGGCGGAAATACCGCCAAATGCCGGGTCGGTCAGCAGGGAGATATAAGGAATCCGGGCGTCGGTGAGCTGGGATAATTTCCCCGAGACTTTTGCCAGCTGCATCAGGGAGAAAGCGCTTTCCATCATCCGCGCGCCGCCCGATTTGCAGATGATCATCAGGGGGGCATGGTGCTCCAGACAATAGTCCACCGCACGGGAGATGCGTTCCCCCATCACGCTGCCCAGGGATCCGCCGATGAATTCAAAATCCATGCATGCCACCACCATATGATGCTCCCGCAAGTCGCCGACGCCGATGCGGATGGAGTCGGTAATATCCGTTTTTGCCCAGGTCTCTTCCAGGCGCTTGGCGTAAGATTTCAGGTCGGTAAAATGAAGAAAATCCTTGGAGCGGATGTTCTCGAACATCACCTCATATTTGTTGTCGTTGAACAGGATCTCAAAATATTCGGGACTGCCGATGCGGTGATGGTGGTTGCATTTGGGACAGACAAAGAGGTTTTCCCTCAGTTCCGTCATGGTGCAGATATAATTGCAGTTGGGGCATTTTGTCCAGAGCCCTTCCGGTGTTTCCTTCTTTTCCGCCGTACTGGTAAGAATGCCTTTTTTTATCCGCTTGAACCAGGTTGTTTTGCTTTCTTCACTAGTGCCCTCTTCGCCAGACAAATTGGCTTCAAAGTCTTCTTCACGCTTCATCAAACAGGAGGTTTTAAAGCGGCTAAGTTAGGGAGTTTCGATGAAGTATTGCTGATTCGACGTTCCTGTGCTAATTTCGTGGGAATCACCTGATTTTCAATTTTCAAGAACAAATATGAAATGGTCGGAATTCTTTAGTTCTTCAATCGGAAAAAAACTCATCATGTCCCTGACGGGGCTTTCCCTCATCGCATTCCTCCTCGTACATGTCGGCATCAATGCCTGTATCTGGGCCGGTGACAATGGAAATATGTTTAACAAGGCATCGCATTTTATGGCCAATACCGTGGTGATCCGCATCCTCGAAGTGGGACTGTTCGCCGGTTTGCTCCTGCACATCATTCAGGCTTATGTGCTCGAAGTACAGAACCGGCAGCGAAGGAAAGTGGGCTATGCGGTCACCCTTGGCAACCGCGGAAGTAAATGGTACAGCCGCAGCATGGGACTGCTCGGAACCCTGCTGCTGATTTTCCTGGTGATCCACCTGGCGCATTTCTGGGTGCCTTCGCGTTTTCTGCCTGACGGCGAAACGGTGAATATTGACGGAAAAGACATCGTTAACCAGTACGCAGAGATCATCCGGGTATTTCAGAATCCCTGGGTGGACCTGGTGTACATTCTCGGTTGCGCTTCCCTGCTATATCATCTGCTGCATGGATTTCAGAGCGCTTTCCGCACACTGGGGGTTCCCAACGGAAGGTATATGGCGATTGTACGCACAACCGGTTTTCTGTTTTCCGTGGTCGTATGTCTTGGTTTCGCCATGATGCCCGTTTCCGTGTACCTGGGCTGGATTAGTTAGTTCATTGTCAAAAAATTCAAACGATCAACAAGATATGCTGAATTCAAAACTCCCTTCAGGACCTTTAGAACAGCAATGGAATGATTACAAGGGCCATGTTAAACTCGTAAACCCTTCCAATAAGCGAAAGCTCGAAATCATTATTGTCGGTACCGGTCTGGCCGGTGCATCGGCCGCCGCTTCACTGGCTGAGCTCGGCTATAAGGTGAAAGCATTTTGTTTTCAGGATTCTCCCAGGCGCGCTCACAGCATTGCGGCACAGGGTGGCATCAACGCGGCAAAAAATTACCAGAATGACGGAGACAGCACTTTCCGTTTATTTTACGATACCATCAAGGGTGGCGACTACCGCGCCCGCGAATCCAACGTACACCGGCTGGCCGAAGTCAGCACCAATATCATAGACCAGTGCGTGGCACAGGGTGTACCCTTTGCCCGCGAATACGGCGGCCTGCTCAGCAACCGGTCCTTTGGAGGCACACAGGTGCAGCGCACATTTTATGCTGCCGGTCAAACGGGACAGCAGTTGCTGATCGGCGCCTACCAGGCGCTTGAGCGCCAGATTGCCCTTGGTAACGTGACCATGTATGCGCGCCATGAAATGCAGGAACTCGTACTCGTCGACGGCAAAGCCCGCGGCATCATTACCCGAAACCTCATTACCGGCGAACTGGAAAGGCATTTCGGTCATTCGGTGCTGTTATGTTCCGGCGGATATGGGAATGTGTTCTATCTGTCCACCAACGCCATGGGTTGCAATGTGACCGCCGCCTGGAAGGCACACCGCAAAGGCGCTTATTTTGGCAACCCCTGTTTTACCCAGATACATCCCACCTGTATTCCGGTGTCCGGCGACTATCAGTCCAAGCTGACCCTGATGTCGGAGTCGCTCCGGAACGATGGCAGGATCTGGGCGCCCAAAACAAAAAATGATAACCGGAAACCGGGTGACATTCCGGAAGACGAAAGGGATTATTATCTCGAGCGGAGATACCCTGCTTTTGGGAACCTGGTGCCGCGCGATGTGGCGAGCCGGGCCGCAAAGGAAAGATGTGATGCCGGCTACGGTGTGGGGACTTCCAAACAGGCGGTCTACCTGGACTATGCGGATGCCATCGAAAGATATGGCAGGATAGAAGTGAGTAAGCACGGGCATAAAAATCCCACGGCCGAAGAAGTGACAAGGCTCGGAAAAGAAGTGGTGAAGGAAAAATATGGCAACCTGTTCGATATGTATGAGAAGATCACCGGAGAGAATCCATATGAAGTGCCGATGCGGATCTATCCCGCGGTACATTATACCATGGGCGGTCTCTGGGTTGATTATGAACTGATGACCACCGTACCGGGATTGTACTGCCTGGGTGAAGCAAATTTCAGTGACCATGGCGCCAACCGCCTGGGCGCATCGGCGCTCATGCAGGGATTGGCCGATGGTTATTTCGTGATTCCCTACACGCTGGGAAATTACCTGGCCGACGAAATCGCCACCACGTCCATTTCGATCAAACATCCTGCCTTCGAGGAAGCTGAAAAAGCTGTCGCCACCCGGATGCTGACTTTCAAGAATATCAACGGTAAACGTACCGTGGACGATTTTCATAAACTCCTCGGAAAGATCATGTGGGAAAAATGCGGCATGGCACGCAATGCCGAAGGCCTGAAAGAAGCGATCCGTGACATCCAGGAACTCAAGAAGGCTTTTTATGCCGATCTTAAGATCCCGGGTGAAATCAACGAAATGAATCCCGAACTCGACAAGGCAAACCGCGTGGCGGATTTTCTTGAACTGGGTGAACTGATGTGTCTGGATGCCCTCAACCGAAATGAAAGTTGCGGCGGTCATTTCCGCGAGGAGATGCAGACGGACGACGGCGAAGCGAAACGCGACGACGTCAATTTCAGCTTCGTTTCCGCCTGGGAATACAAAGGCGATCACAACTGGGAATTGCACAAGGAAGAACTGCATTTCGATGTCGCCAAACCTTCACAGCGTTCCTACAAATAATCATTCAATTTACAATCCTTCAATATGGAGCATTATACAATGAATCTCACCCTGAAAGTCTGGCGGCAACCCAATGCCGGAACCAAGGGCAGTTTTGTAAAATATAAGGTTGAAAATATTTCCTCCGAAATGTCTTTCCTGGAAATGATGGATGTGCTCAACGAACGGCTGATCCGCGAAGGCGATACGCCGGTGGCTTTCGACCATGACTGCCGCGAAGGCATCTGCGGCAGCTGCGCGATGTTCATCAATGGCCGGCCCCATGGTCCATGGCAGGCGAACACCGTATGCCAGCTGCATATGCGCGCGTACCACGAAGGCGATACCATCACCATCGAACCCTGGCGCGCGAATGCGTTTCCGGTGGTCAAGGATCTGGTTGTCGACCGCTCTGCTTTCGACCGGATCATCCAGGCCGGCGGGTATATTTCTGTCAACACTGGTAATGCGGTGGATGCCAATTCAACACCTGTTGAAAAGGATCTGGCCGACGCTTCGTTCGCGGCAGCAGCCTGTATTGGCTGTGGCGCCTGTGTGGCAGCCTGCAAGAACAGTTCGGCGATGTTATTCGTCTCAGCCAAAGTCTCGCATCTTTCCTTTCTGCCACAGGGTTCGCCGGAACGTAAGTCCCGGGCGATCGCGATGGTGGCGCAGATGGACCAGGAAGGATTTGGCAGCTGTACCAATACCCAGGCCTGTGAATCTGTTTGTCCCAAAGAAATTTCAATGACCAATATAGCCAAACTGAATAGCGAGTATACGATGGCGGGGTTGAGTGAGCGTAGTTAGCGTTTTTTTTCACGCAAAGACGCAAAGAAGCGCAAAGACGCAAATAATATCAAATGGAAAAGGCGCAGAAAATGGATTTCCTGCGCCTTTTCTATTTGTGAAGATTTCATTGCGTCTTTGCGCTTCTTTGCGTCTTTGCGTGAAAAAAACGCGTGGAATCTTTAGTAAGTATACGTTTTCACCACCACCGTGCCATCCGATGTTTTTTCCGTTGCGGTACTCAACCGGTTGGAACTGTCATACGTGTACGTATAGGTGCCGGTATCTGTATTGGTTCCGTCTGTTGCCGTAGCCGTGGCGATCAGATTGGGGCTTTGAAAGAAAAAAACCTCTGCCAGCGGGTTGGGATTTATTTTACTGGTATAAGTATAGGTAGTCAATCCGCTGCCGTTGAGATCTGAAATGGGGTTTCCGTTGTTGTCATACGTATAGTGATCGACATCATATACTTCACCCCCTGTCAGCACGGAATAGTCATAGGTGATTTCGTCTGTGAGTTCATTGGACGAATTATAGATATATTTTTCCGTGCTGGTGTCGCTGTCGATGGTCTGGAAAGAGCTGTCAACCAAACCCCGGCTGTTAAGCCATAGGATCGCCTGAGTCACTAATGCACCACTATCAGAATAATTCAAAATAACCGTGCTGGTGTTTGGATACTGATAAATGACTTTTAATCCAGCGGTTGTTTGCGTCAGCGCGGTAATTCGGTTATTCTGGTCATAACTGAGGGTATACGTATTTTTTGAATTGCCCAGTACGGGAGAGGTAATATCTTCCGTGTACGTTCTGACGAGGGCCGTTTGAACGGCCGGACCTCCCGGGTTTAAGCTGTCTGCGCCCCCCAGCGTATCGATGCTTTTTTCTTTACTACAGGAACTGAATATGGACAATGCAAGCAGGCTGCTGCTGACCAGGGATAGGATTTTCATGCAGGTTGATTTTGGTTATTCCGTTCTTACGGACAATTGATTCCATAATATTAATAAAGTTCAGCCGATCATGGAAGCCAGGCGGCTTCAAAACTGCCAAATTCTTTTTTTACCTTATTGAAATGCTTTCTGAAACCTGTATACCTTTTTCTTAATCCGGGATGATTTTCGCCGGCAAGCACTTCCCGGGTGTTTCCATTTTTTATTTCCCGGTCATGCGCCGCCAGGGTCATTTTGGCCAGGTGCATTTCATGCCGCAGATCGTCGATATCCTTACGGATCGTTACGAATTCCTGGGAAAAGTTTTTGATCCCGGCCTGTACGGCCTCTTCATTTTTTCGTTTGGCGATTTCTGCTATATAGTCGTCGAAAATGCGGAGGATATTTATATCGGCATTCATTTCCGCGATCCACAACCGGTATCGCAGGTGAAGCGACATGAAACTGGGTTTGTTTGGCATATATACTGGTTTCTTTCAAAAACTTTGCCCGTCAATTTACAGTATAATGCAGATATAAATGGAGAAGTCATTTATCCGTGGCGGTAGGGAAGAGCGCCACACTGCCTCCGACCCAGTCCTGGTCTTTATTGTACCGCACGCCGATCATCTTTCCTTTGCTCAGCCTGGCCAGGTTGATCGCTGCTTTTGGCCTTGCATCCCCTTCTTTCCAGAAATACATCATGCGGATCTCTGCTTTGGCGGGAAGCTCAGGCGTCTGTATGATCGGCGCATAATTGACCTTCCGCTGGAGGATCCAGTTGGCGGGATCCGTAATATTGTCGAGGTCCTGCTGGGTGAGGTCGATGATCACACCCTGACCGGCAAACGAAAACAGCGGTTTTAAGACATAGCTTTCGAGGTCTGCCGGCAGTTGCTGCACTTCGTTCAGAAAAAATGTTTCCGGCACATAGGGGTGGCGTATAAATGGCAGGGTATGTTTGCTGATGCGGTAGAACCAGTTCGGATGCGGGATCCAGGTGACATCCAGCGGCTGCCGGATATCGACAAAGTCGCCCAGGTTTTTTTCCTGCGCATACAGGTCATCGAAAATAATGCGGTTATAAATTCTTTCGATCCGGCATTTTTTCCCTGTTCCGTCCTGAATATAAAAAAGCGATCTGCCTTCCTGGATGAGGTCGGCTATATGCACCGGCTGAATGCCGAGATAATCCTGTGTACAATAAAAGTCGATCCGCGTTTTCTGCTGATGCGGATTGATCTCGAGCAGGATTACATTTTCCGGCTGCGCATCTCCGAGGACGATGGCCCGAAAATCCCGCAGGTAGGTGTCCCGGGTATATCCATTGAGGAAATGTGTAAAGGGGACCGGAATGTCAAAATGCTTTTCCATCACCTCCGGGTAATACACCTGGAAACCAAAAAGGGTGGGGAAGCCCTGCATTTCGATCAGCTGTGGCTCAATCTCGCCGCGGGCGTTTTCGCAGATTCCGAAATCGAAAGCGATAAAATGACAATGCCCGGTTTCGCCGGCAACAAAATCTTTGGCAGGGATGGCAGGCGCCGACAGGCGCATGAAGTCCGGACCGGTGATCAGGTCGATGATCGATTCGCAGGCCTCATTCATCTTTTCCTGAAAATCACGGGGAATAAAAATGGGGGTTTCGGCAATCCTGAATTCTATGCTGCCCGGATGAAGGGCATTCAGGTCCTGCAAAAAATCCTGGTATTTTTTTTCGGTGAATGCTTCATTAAAGGATTGGCGCAACGATGGGATCATGCTATAAGTTTATCACCGGTCCGCCATGGCAGTGTCCAGGAAATTGGGCACCACGTGGGAATAGGTACTTCTGATCTTGTCCGGATCGTTCAACTGGTCGATCATGCTTTTCCATTTCTCTTCACCATAACCTGCGATCACGGTTTTTTTCTTGTCATCCCGCTGGAGGTACATGCTCATGCCGCCGGCATCTGCTTCGGGATGAAACTGTGTGCCCAGCATATATTCATTGAAGCGTACGGCCATGATGGCCCGCTGAAGCGGCACATGCGGTCTTTCCTTTTCAATCGCCAGGATGTGAAATCCGCTTTCGCTGGTTTGTACAGCATCTTCTTCCACCACCTGGTAGTCGCGGCTGTCTACGCCAAAGAACGGATCTTTCAACCCTTTGAATACAGGATCCTTTTTACCGGATTTATTCATATGTATCGGAAATACCCCGAAGGCAGTGGATTTCCGGCGGGTTACCTGACCCATCCCGAAATACCGGCATGCGAGCTGAAAGGAGTGACAGATAAACAGTACATATTTTTTGTCTTCGTCACCTGCCACGCGGTTGTGTTTTACCACGCTGCGCAGCCAGTCCATATATTTTGTATCCCAGGAAACGCCTTCGCTCTGCAGCGGGCTTCCGGGACCGCCGCTGGAAATATATACGGAATAGGAGAGGTCGGGCAGCTCTTCCTTCATGCGCACGTCGAATACGGTGGATTCCACGCGCAGGTCGTTGGCTGCCTGGTATTCGCTGAGCAACTGGTGGATACATCGCATACCTTCATTGGCATGGCCTTCGTAGAGGTCGAGGATCGCCACCCGGAGGGTTTTCTTCATCCCGCGAAATTAATCAATTTGAAAAATGTAAAATGTGGTAATTTGAACAATTAATACAGTCTTCAAATTGATATCATATGAAAAAAAGCGTATCCGACTGGGTAGAGCTGCCAGGCAGCACACGCCAGGCGCCGGCTGCCCGCAATACCGGTGCTGCCGCCGGGAATGAAATCATCGATGTCACCGTTCGGATCCGGCGTAAGTCTTCCATCAATAACCTCGTCAAAAACATTGCTGCCGGTAAGGCAAAACCCATCTCCCGCGAAGATTTTGACCGTCGTTTTGGCGCCACCACGGCCGACCTCCGCGCCGTGGAATCCTATGCGCAAACGCATGACCTCACCGTCGTTCAGTCTTCCGTCAGCCGCCGGAGCGTGATCCTCCGCGGATCCGTACAGCATTTTACCAATGCCTTTTCCGTGCAACTGGCCAATTTCCTGCCGGGTGATGGCGCCCCTTACCGCGGCCGAACCGGAAATATAAAAATCCCCGCCGCGCTCGAGGGGATCGTCGAGGGTATATTCGGCCTCGATAACCGCCCCCAGGCACGCCCCATGTTTCACCTGCTGAAAAAACAGGGTGTGGTCCTTCAGCCCAGCGCGGACACAAGTTCTTACTATGCCAATGAAGTCGCCAAAAAATACAAATATCCATCCGATGTTACCGGCGAAGGGCAATGCATCGCCCTCATCGAGCTCGGCGGTGGTTACCGCGCCGCCGACATGCAGGCGTATTTTTCAAAAATTCGCATACCCCTTCCCGTTATACAGTCCCAGTCGGTCGACGGCGGCCTGAACAGCCCATCCACGGCCGACAGTGCCGACGGTGAAGTGGCCCTTGACATCCAGGTGGCCGGTTCGGTGGCGCCGGGTGCAAAAATCGTAGTCTACTTTACCCCGAATACCGACCAGGGTTTTCTGGATGCCATCACAACTGCCTTGCACGATGCGGTGAATAAACCATCCGTCATTTCCATCAGCTGGGGTGCAGCGGAGTCGCAGTGGACAAGCCAGGCGCTGCAGAATTTCAACCAGACATTCATGTCTGCCGTCGCCCTCGGCGTCACCATCACGGTGGCGGCCGGTGACAACGGATCCTCAGACCGGGAAACCGATGGACTTGCGCATGTTGACTTTCCGGCCAGCAGTCCCTACGCCCTGGCTTGCGGCGGCACCAAACTGCTCAAGACATCGGAGACCGTTTGGAATGATGGGGATGGCTGGGCAACCGGCGGTGGCATCAGCGCCGTATTTCCGGTACCTGCTTATCAGCAAAAGATCAGTCTGCCGGCATCCGTGAACGCATCGGCAAAAAAAGGGCGGGGCGTGCCCGATGTGGCGGCCAATGCAGACTCCGCGACGGGATACAATGTGCTGGTGGATGGCCAGTGGACTGTCGTCGGGGGCACGAGTGCCGTAGCGCCTTTACTCGCAGGATTTGTGGCGCTCGCAAACCAGAAATTAAAAAAGAAAACCGGATTTCTTCAGCCTGCACTCTACGCTGCGGATGCAGCCGCATTTAACGACATCGTTACAGGAAACAATACCACGGCCAAAGCCGGGGGCTATACGGCGGGCAAAGGATGGGATGCCTGCACAGGGCTCGGCGTGCCATTGGGCGCGCTCATCGGCGAACTGTAAAACTTAGTTGAATTTACGACCCTTCGTATACCAGAAATCACGATAGGAAATAATAAAGGAGAGTGCCCAGTATCTTTCCTGCACCAGGTTGCGGCTTTCTGTTCCGCGGATGCCGTATTGCAGCACGACGGTTGTACTCAGACCGCTGCGCTTGGCATTGAAACCCATCCCGACGGTAACACCCATATCGTCGATCGGCTCGCCGGATATATTCAGGTAGCCCCGGCTGAAATACGCGCCGAACTGGTAGTAATTCGTTTCGAAATAAGTATTGTACGCCCGTTTCTTTTTTGAGATTTCAAATCCGATGGAACCTCGCTGGGAATTCTGCAGGTTGAGGTTGTTGGGAACCGGCACCGTTTGATCTGGATCAAAACTCCTTGTGTTGATGTCTGACCATTTCTGGAAACGGTAGTCGGCCAGGAAGGTATATTTTTTGTCTTTGGTCAGCGACAAACCCAGCCCATAGGAATAGGGAATGTTGAGGGAGCCGTTTGATTCGGTTGCATACGGATTTAACTGCACGCTGTCGATATCGCGGATCACTTTGGTGCTGGACGAACGCAGGCGTGTATTGCTGGAGAATGTGCCACCGAGCACATAATCCCAGCGTTTGCCGATCTTCCCAAACACCTGTGCGCCGTAATCAAAGACGAAATTACTATAGAAAATATTTTTGTCCGTGGAGACATAGGTGGACGCCACGTTCTGGTTTTGCAGGATTTGTTTCTGATTGATGGACCCAAAATAATAGGAACCGGTTACGCCCAGGGAGAGGTGATGAAATAATTCATAGGCATTCGTCCAGTACACTTTGTTGATGCCGCCATAACCCTGGTTGAAAGTTGTAATGGTTTCACCTGCCGTACCGCCGATCGTACCTTCTGAATTGAATTCATAATTTTCAGCGCTTACCGGACTGAGACCGACACTCGTACCCCAATGATCTTTCACTTTTATGCCGAGAGAAAACTGATTGAAAGAAATCTCGGAAGAATTACTGTTCGTCTGGCTTACCGGCTGGCCGCTGTATCCGATGTATTTACCACGGACGCCGATTTCACCCATGAAAAACTGGTTTTCGAGCGCCGAAAATGAAGCCGGGTTATTGCTGATCATGCTCCGGTTGGAGCGGTAGGCGATGCCCGTGCTGCCAAGGCCGGTGGTGCGGTTGAGGTAGCTGTCGTTCAGGTCGCCGATGCCCGCGATAGAGTAGGGTGAATTGTTTGTCTGCGCTTCCGTTTTAAAAATAAAACAGCCAAAGAAAAATATGGTGAGGAATATTCTCATAATAAGGAAGCCGTTCTTTTTGGTCATATTGCTAATATGAAGCGTAATAGATCTTCAGCGAAATTTTATTGATATTGTTCGTATTGAACTGATCGCCGAAAATTGCCCGGTTGAAACTGTTGTTGTAAGAATTGGATGGCAGCGTAAGTATTAGGCCATCTTTACCGTTGACCACTGGTCCCAGCAGAATCTGCTGCTTGATATATCCCGTGATATCGTACGAATAGGCGGTATTGGCGCCTGAAAGATAATCGACGCTCAGGCTTCCCGTGCCGACGGCGAGCACATTTCCAATAGCGTTTCCGTCGGTGGTAAGGGCGAGGTTCATCTGCGGCGGCAGGGCAAAAATAGGACTATAGGTTCCCTGCACCGGCCGGATGGTCAGCTCCGCTTTCAGCACGCTGAGATAATTCTGATATTGCAACAGGCCGCTGATTGTTGGAAAGAGAAGTTTTGTATAAAGACCCGTGGCCGTTTGTTCGAAAGATGCGTTGCCGGTATTCTGTGAAGAGATTTCGTTGTGGATGCTGTCGATGGGTGCGCTGGGTGTGCCGGTTCGGTTGGTCGCAATATGATTGAACTGGACATTCACCGTGGGGAAGTCAATGAACTTGTCCACTTCCACGATGCCGGGTGAATGATAATATACCCGCATGCGGGTGGAATCCTTGAAGCCGTAGATGGAACCAACGGATGCATTGTCCGGATAAAGGACAAAGCCCTTGAAAAATCCGCGGAAGGTCGCGGCTGTTTTCACCGTGTCTGACTGGTTGTACAGCAGGTTAAAGATTTGTTTACCCTGATTGTCGGGGAGCCGGATCTTCACGGTATCGTTGATTTTCTGAGATGTAAAATCCGCCGTTGGGTTGATGGTCACATCCGTAAAACCCAGCACGGTGGGATCATAAGGAATATAACTGTTATTATAAAAAGTGATCTGAGTGCCGGGCAGATCCATTACCTGGGTCAGCTGGCTCACATTGTAGCGCTGGGATTTGGTGGTATCGCCGTAAAACGATTTGTTAATGCGCAAAATCAGCACCATGGAATCAAACACATCGAGGTTTGATATCGTGGGAAGGGCTCCGGGTGTACCCACTTCAAAATACGAACTGGAAGTTATTTTCCCGAGATACGGATCCTGATAGGTACCGATCAGCACGGTTCCGGTGGAAGCAGTTGGAAAGGAGTCAAGCAGTACCGTTGACATCTTCACACCAAAGGTGTCGATCGCCACTACGTTCGTATTGGACTGGTTGCTGGTGAAATTGTTCCCGAATGCAATGGATGGTTTACTGCAGCTGTTCAGCAGAAAAATAAGCAAAGCCGGTAGTAGAAAAAAAAACTGCAAACGTTGAGCGATAAGCCTTTTCCTTGTCATGCTGTATTTATCTGCTGATGAGGGATCCGTCGAAGGATAGATTATGAGTATGTGCGGCAAAAGTATGTTTTTTGAATTCGAATAACAATTTCGCAAGCCAGCGTTATTTGATAAATTTTTGTGAAATCACCTGAATTGTCCGTATTTCGCGTTGCAAATAAAATACTTTTATTCAAAATTTGCTTGTTGAGAACGAATCGCAGAGCCGGAACTAACCAATCTTCTCTCTTACATGATCTCTTCATTGTATTGCAAATTATTTAACGATTCAATAAAAATCTGTCCTGCTATATTTGCAAAAAATCAGTTCAAACAATAACAACAATATGAAGCGGATCACTTCTCCCATTTCTTATCTGGCAATTGTATTCACTTTATTTTCTTGTCATAAAACGGATGTTCCCTATACTCAAAGCGGTAACTGGGTTACCCGTTCACAGCTCAATGGTCCGGCAAGAAGTGAAGCGGTGGCATTTACCATCGGTGACTTCGCTTACCTTGGTACGGGATGGGATGGTTTGAACAAGCGTTACGGAGATTTCTGGAAATATGATGCGACTAGTGACAGCTGGGCAGATGTTGCCAGCATGCCCGTAGGTACCGAAAGAAGTTCAGCCGTTGGTTTTGCGGCCGGCGGAAAAGGTTTTGTGAGCACCGGCTACGACGGATTCATTTATAAAGCAGATTCCTGGGAGTTCGACGTGGATGCCAACACCTGGACGCAGATCGCTGATTTCCCTGGCGGCCCCCGCTATGAAGCAGTGGCTTTCGGTCTTGGAGACAACGGTTATGTAGGTACCGGTTTTGACGGCAGCAACTCGCTGAAGGATTTTTATAAATACAGCACCGCGGATTCCGCCTGGACAGAAGTTGGTTTCAGCGGAAACAAAAGATACAGCGCAACGGTATTCACCTATAATAACAAGGCTTATCTCGTTACCGGTGTCAACAGTGGTACCACGGTGAATGATTTCTGGGTATTTGATCCCTCTGCCGCTACAGGCACTGCCCAGTGGACTGAACTGCGTCACGTCACCAACTACAGCAGCGATACCTATGATGACAGTTATACCACGATCGTTCGAAGCAACGCCGCATCATTCGTGATTGGCGACAAAGGGTATGTTACCTGCGGTGAAAACGGATCCTTGTACAACTTTACCTGGGAATATGATTTTTCCAATGATACCTGGGTGGAAAAAACACCTCTGGAAGGTCCCGGCACTACCGGCGGCGTAGGATTTAATATCCAGGGTCGCGGTTATTTTGCCACCGGAAGAACCGGCGCCGGTCAGGCGGCCCAATCTGATTTCCTTCGTGAATTCCAGCCAACCATTGTGGTAAATCCAAATGACAACTAAGCAAAAACAAATCTTTATAGTATGCACCGCGCTGATCCTTTTCTGCGCGGTGTTTTTTTATATGAGACGGTCCCCCTCGCCGGACGGATTGGTATACCTCCACGCAGAACCGATCCGGACCAAGTACGGCTGGGGATACAATATCCTGGCAGATCAGAAATTGTATATTCACCAGGAGTTCATGCCCGGACTGCCGGGCAAACATGGTTTCGCATCGGCTGACGACGCGTTGCGGGTGGGAAACCGGGTGATTGAAAAAATCAAGGCCAACGAAATGCCGCATATCACCCGCGAGGATCTGCACGCACTTGGGGTGCCGCTGGACAGTCTGCCGGCAAAATGAACGGTCTTCAACCAAAAACTTGCCAGCTGCCGGATTTTACACCCGATTACCGGATTACCCATTGCCATTTGGTCATTGATCAATATTTTTGCCCCTCCTTAAACAAAAGAAAATGAGACAGATCGCTTTCAGGGAAGCTTTGCGCGAGGCCATGAACGAGGAAATGCGCCGGGACGACCGGGTTTTCCTGATGGGAGAAGAAGTAGCCGAATACAATGGCGCGTACAAGGTAAGCCAGGGCATGCTCGATGAATTTGGCCCAAAGCGGGTGATCGATACGCCGATCTCGGAACTCGGCTTTAC
This sequence comes from uncultured Puia sp., assembly GCA_964658175.1. Taxonomy (GTDB): domain Bacteria; phylum Bacteroidota; class Bacteroidia; order Chitinophagales; family Chitinophagaceae; genus Puia. The sequence continues at coordinate 14,297 of CAZZYD010000029.1, forward strand.
CGGTATCGCCGTGGGCGCAGCCCAGAACGGTCTGCGTCCCGTGGTTGAATACATGACGTTCAACTTTGCCGTACTCGCCCTCGATCAGATCCTCAATACCGCTTCAAAAATGCTGGCCATGAGCGGCGGACAAGTGGGCTGCCCCATTGTGTTCCGTGGACCCAATGGCTCTGCAGGCCAGCTCGGCGCGCAGCATTCCACCGCATTTGAAAGCTATTACGCCAATATTCCGGGTTTGAAAGTGGTTTCACCCAGCAACGGATATGATGCCAAGGGCCTGCTGAAACAGGCGATCCGTTATGAAGAGGATCCCATTATTTTTATGGAGAGCGAAGTGATGTACGGTGATAAAAGCAATGTACCGGAAGAAGAATATTATATCGAACTCGGGAAAGCCGATGTAAAAAGACAGGGAACGGATGTTACCATTGTTTCCTATAACAAAATGATGAAGGTGGCGCTGGCTGCCGCAGCCGAACTTGAAAAGGAGAATATCAGTGCCGAAGTGATCGATCTTCGTACGATCCGTCCGCTGGACTGGATGACGATTCTGGAAAGTGTGAAAAAGACAAACCGCCTGGTGATTGTGGAAGAACAATGGCCTTTTGCTTCTGTATCGTCTGAGATAACCTATCAGATACAAAAAGAAGGATTTGATTACCTGGATGCGCCGATCCGCCGGATCACGTCAGCAGATGCTCCGTTCCACTACGCGCCGAACCTGGTGGCGCTTTCCTTACCTACGGTGGAACATACCATCCGCCTGGTGAAAGAAGTGATGTACCTCAAAAAATAAAATGAATGTTCCGTCTCGCCTGAGGCGAGACAGAACGATATCTTATTAATGGATGGCAGAGATGGCTGTGTTCAGCAGAAGGATGGAAGCGTACGCGAAACTGATGAGTACAAATCCAAAAATGGCCAGCTTTACAAATACTTTTGCAGGCGCTGAAGCGGAAATTTCCGTTTGCTTGTTCATAGGGACGAATTTTAGATACGGGTTTTCAAAAAATATTGAGATCACAAGGTAATACCCCTTTTTCCGGTTTGCAAGGTAGATTTACGATGCCGGCAGATTTTACTGCTTCCTTCCGTTTACCGAGCTGTAAACCAGCATCTTATCTCAAGACTAAAAACAACAAATGTCGAATATTCTGATAATTGATGATGAAAAGGCGATTCGCAAAACCCTGACCGAGATTCTTTCCTATGAGGGATATAAGATAGACGAAGCCGGCGACGGGGAAGAAGGTTTCCGCAAGTTCAAGGAAAAAGAATACGACGTTATCCTCTGCGATATCAAGATGCCCAAAATGGATGGCATCGAATTTCTCGAAAAGGCAAAAGAATCCAATCCGGATATTCCCATTATCATGATCTCCGGTCATGGCACCATCGAAACCGCCGTGGAAGCCGTTAAAAAAGGCGCTTATGACTATATCTCCAAGCCGCCCGACCTCAACCGTCTGCTGATCACCATCCGGAACGCAACAGACAAAACATCCCTGGTCGCAGAAACAAAAGTGTTGAAGCGCAAGGTGAGCCGTGTGCAGGAAATGGTGGGCAATTCAGCCCCGATTCAAAAGATCAAGGAGACCATCGAAAAAGTGGCGCCGACGGAAGCACGTATATTGATCACCGGCGAAAACGGGGTGGGAAAGGAGCTCGTGGCCCGCTGGGTACACGAGAAAAGCAACCGCGCCACCGGACCGCTGGTGGAAGTGAACTGTGCGGCTATTCCCGGAGAACTGATCGAGAGCGAGCTCTTCGGTCATGAAAAGGGTTCGTTTACCTCAGCCCTCAAGCAGCGCATCGGAAAATTCGAGCAGGCGAGCGGCGGCACATTATTCCTGGATGAAATCGGGGATATGAGTCCGACGGCGCAGGCGAAAGTGCTTCGCGCCCTGCAGGAAGGCAAGATCACGCGGGTGGGCGGAGAAAAAGACATCAGTGTGGACGTGCGCGTGATCGCGGCCACCAATAAAGAACTGCTCCGCGAAGTGGAAGAAAAAAGTTTCCGGCTGGATCTTTACCACCGCCTGAGCGTCATCATCATCCATGTGCCTTCCCTCAATGACCGGAAAGATGATATCCCGCTGCTGATCGAAAAGTTTCTTCATGATATCTGTACAGAATATGGGATCGCCAAAAAAACAATCGATGAAGACGCCATTCGCGCACTGCAGGAATATAACTGGACGGGGAATATCCGTGAACTCCGGAACGTAGTGGAAAGGCTGATCATTCTTTCCGCGAAAACCATCAGCCGGGAGGATATTGACAACTATGTACTTCCAAAAAAATAACGACTTAAATTTTCGATAAAAATCGGGAGAGGGATAGGAAATGACGGGAACCGCCGTATTTTGGCGCCCTCCTTCAAAAAATCAACGCATGACCGCTCATCAGATTCTCGTCCTCATCTTCATCCAACTCCTGATCCTTTTGCTGCCCGCGGTCGGCGCATATAAAATGTTCGAGAAGGCACATGTTCCCGGATGGAAGGCCTTCATTCCCTTTTACAATACCTGGATCATGCTGGAACTTGCCGGCAGGCCAAAATACTGGGTGTTCCTGCAGCTGATTCCCGTGCTCGGATGGTTTATTTCCATGGGGATCTTCGTGGATTTTGTCAAGGCTTTTGGTAAATTCAAACTATATGAACACGCCCTGGCAGCCTTGTTGCCTGTCGTATATTTTCCTTACATAGGTTTTAATAAAGACGATCGCTACCTCGGCCCGGAAGCTGTTAAGAAATACCGCAAGTCACCTGCCCGTGAATGGGTGGATGCCGGTGTATTCGCCATCGTGGCCGCCACGCTGATCCGCACGTTCGTTTTTGAAGCCTATGTGATTCCCACACCTTCCATGGAGAAGACTTTGCTCGTGAACGATTTTCTGTTCGTGAGTAAATTCAGTTATGGTCCGCGCATTCCCAACACGCCGCTGGCAATGCCCTTTGTGCATCATACCCTACCGATCACCAATGGCAAATCTTATGTGGAATGGATAAAAATTCCTTATACGCGATGGTTCCCTGCACCGGTGCGCCGCAACGACGTCGTGGTCTTTAATTTCCCCGAAGGCGATACGGTGATTGACAAGGAAGGTTTTCAGTCCGAATACCCCTACTATCAGGCAGCGCGCGATAAAGGAAATATGGATATCAATGCAGGCCGCAAGATGATCCTTGACGATCCCGATGAGTTCCCACTGGTGATTCGTCCCGTGGACAAACGGGAGAATTATATCAAGCGCTGCATCGGCGTATCAGGCGATACCCTGCAGATAAAAAACCAGCAGGTTTTTATTAATGGCAAACCCACGACACTGCCGGCTTATTCAGAAACGAGATACCTCGTGGTCACTTCCGGCCAGCCCCTTGACGAATCGGTGATGAAAGACGAATACGATGTGGACATCAACAATCCCGAAGAATTACAGCAGACCATCAGCCAGAACCGGTACGATATGCTGCTGACGGCATCAGCCAGGGAAAAAATGTTAAAGAACGGTCTGGCAAAACAGATCATTCCTGTACTGGACAGCAGCCGCCGGATTTTTCCCTATAGCAATGCTTACACCTGGACGGTGGATAATTTCGGACCGATCTGGGTGCCGAAAAAGGGCGCCACGCTTGCGCTGACCACACTGAATTATCCATTATATGAAAGAGCGATCCGGGTGTATGAACACAATGACCTGGAACTGCGTGACGGGAAAATCTACCTCAATGGAGCACCTGCAGACAGCTATACATTCAAAATGGATTATTACTGGATGATGGGAGACAACCGCCACCAGTCGCAGGATTCAAGGTATTGGGGATTCGTGCCGGAAGATCATATCGTGGGCGAGGCCTGGATTATCTGGATGAGCTGGAACAAGGGCGTTCGCTGGAACCGGCTCTTAAAAAAGATCAGATAAATTGAAGCAGCACCAGATACACATCAACGTGGATATTTACCAGGACCGGTCGGAACTGAGCCCTGCTGACGCTGACCTGCTCGAGAAAGCCAGCGAGGCGATCGGGGATGCTTATGCCCCGTATTCGAAGTTCCGCGTGGCCGCCGCAGCCCGTCTGGCAGACGGAACCCTGGTGGCCGGTACCAACCAGGAAAATGCGTCTTATCCGGCCGGGATTTGTGCGGAACGCGTATTGTTGTCCGCCATTTCAGCGTTATATCCCCGTATGGTGATTGATTCCGTCGCTGTAACCTATCTAAACGAATCGGGTGACAGTACGGAGCCGATTTCGCCCTGCGGCATCTGCCGCCAAAGTTTACTGGAGTACGAGCAACGAAATGGGCGCCCGATGCGTCTTATATTAGGTGGAAATACCGGTAAAGTACTGATCCTCGCCAACGCGGCTTCTTTACTTCCGCTGGGATTCACTTCCGCCGCACTAGGCTAGAAAATTTTTAATTAAAAGACAGTATGAAAAAAGTTTTTTTTGCGATGATTTGTGTGGGTTTTGCCTTTTATTTTAACGGTTGTTCAAAAGTCAGCAACACGGCTGACGTTCGCACTTGTACCGATGTTCCTGCCAACTACGATACGGCGGCACTGCTTCAATTTGCCAAATCGGATACGATAACTGTCACCAGGGATACCAGCGGCTTGCTTTATCAGATCATCGATACCGGTTCAGGCGCAACGCCGACCATCACATCGGAACTCACGGTAACTTATTCCGCAAGTTTTTTAAACGGCGTGATCTTTGATTCAGCCAGCAACAGCAATGTCGACAACTACACCCTCAGTCAGTTGATCAGGGGCTGGCAGATAGGCCTCCCCAAGATTAAGGAAAACGGCCGTATCAAGTTGCTGATCCCTTCCACACTCGCGTACGGCTGTACCGGTGCTGGAAATATTATTGGCCCCAATACACCGGTCTATTTCGATATCACCCTGCTGCATGTTCGGTAGAAGCCACAAAAAAGAATTCTTAAAATTCGTTAACTTCCCATTGGAATCAGGGGATGTGTAAGAATCCTTTTTTCTTTTACCGGTCAACAAAAATTTGCAGTTCATGTCAACTTTCTTCAAGGAAAAAAAACAGGCATCCCGCAGGCAGTTTGTAAAGCAGACAGCAGCCGCAGCGGCAGGATTTATGATTGTGCCGCGGCACGTACTTGGCCGGGGTTTCGTTGCACCCAGTGATAAACTGGTGATTGCAGGTATTGGCGCCGGCGGAAAAGGCGCCGATGATCTCGCGGAATTTTCCAGCAGCCCGAACGCCAGCATCGCCTATCTCTGCGATGTGGATGACCGGCAGATCGCTTCTTCCCTCAAGCGTTTTCCAAAGGCAAAACACTATTACGATTTCAGGGAAATGCTGGAAAAGGAACATCAGCACATCGATGCCGTATCCGTATCCATTCCCGACAGCATGCATGCTTTCGCAGCGATCGCCGCCATGCAACTCGGCAAGCACGTGTATGTGCAGAAACCGCTGACACATGATATCTATGAAGCCCGCATGCTAACGGAAGCGGCTAAACGCTATAGGGTAGTCACCCAGATGGGAAACCAGGGTTCCTCCGGCGATGGCGTGCGCACCATGCAGGAATGGTACAATGCAGGCATCATCGGCGACTGTACAGAAATTCATGTATGGACAAACCGTCCCGTATGGCCGCAGGGCAAGGGCACACCAAAAGGCGTTGAAACGGCGCCTCCAGAATTAAAATGGGATCTTTGGCTGGGTGTGGCCAAGGCGCAACCGTATCACCAGGATTATATCCCATTCAGCTGGCGTGGCTATTGGGATTTTGGCACCGGCGCCCTGGGCGACATGGGTTGCCACCTGATCGACCCGGCATTTAAGACCGTCGGACTGGGATATCCCTCCGAAGTGGAATGCAGCCAGTCCGCCCTCTACAGCCAACGATGGGAAGCCGATTATTTTCCTGAAAGCTGTCCCGCATCCGCCAGCATCAAACTAAAATTCCCAGGCAAAAACGGAAAGCCGGACGTGAAAATGTATTGGACAGATGGCGGGATCCTGCCGGAGCGTCCCGAAGAACTGGGTGCCAACGAAGTATTCGGTGATGATGGCAATGGCGTGCTGCTGATCGGAACAAAAGGAAAAATGTTGTGTGGTACCTATGGCGCCAACCCGCAATTGCTTCCGACTTCGAAAACAGCGTCGGTTAAGGTACCGCAAACCCTGGCGCGGGTGCCGGAAGGACATTATCATCAATGGATCAACGCCTGCCTGGCCGGCTACGGAAAAAAAGAACTCAGTTCATCGTTCGATTATGCAGGTCCGCTTACGGAGACCATCCTGATGGGTAACCTGGCCCTGAGAAGCTGGAATATCAAACAGGGAGATACATTCCCCGGCCGCAAAAAGCTGATGTGGGATGCCGTCAACATGAAAATCACGAATTTCGACGAAGCAAATCAATATGTGAAACGCGAGTACCGCACGGGCTGGTAATGCGTCAACCCATTACGATGCCGTTTTTGGAGAATGATTCTGCGATGTCCAGCAGTATTTCATCATTCAGAGACTGGGTATCCGAAAGATCCGGCGACCAGAATGCAATTTCAAAATTAATGGCGTTGTTCGTGAATGTGCTTACAGACACCTGCGGCGCCGGATCTTTCATTATTTTATCATTTGCCCTGACCACTTCTTCAATCAGCTCTTTCGCCTTTTTAAAATCAGACTTGTACGGCACCGCGATCATCAGGTGACTGCGCCGGTTGCGGCTGTTCAGCGTCCAGTTGATCAGTTGCTGGGATAACATATCCCCGTTGGGCACAATGATATTGGCGCCTTCCCCATTGTCCATCTTACTCGACCGCACGCCGATCTCCTGCACGACGCCGGAGCGTCCACCGATTTCAATCAGGTCACCGATCTGTATCGGCCGTTCAAAAGCCAGGATGATCCCCGACACGAGGTTATTGACGAGGTTCTGTAATCCAAAGCCAATACCCACACCGAGGGCGCCCACTAAAATGGATATTTTATCCAGCGGTATGCCGGCAGCTGCGATGGCGATCAGAAATCCGGCAGCCCAGATGCCGATCCGCAGGATCA
>CAZZYD010000030.1:0-21126 GCA_964658175.1 uncultured Puia sp.
CAGGCGGGTATCGGCGTTGCGGATGCAGATAAGGCCAAACACTTATACCGGGATTTATTCGGAATGAATGTCCTGATATTTGAGGACCGTGCCGCCGCCAGCCTGATGACAGCCTATACTAACCGGCAACTGCACCACCGCCATGCCATTCTTTCCCTGAATATGGCCGGGGGGGGCGGCTTTGAAATTTGGCAGTATACCTCTCGAACACCCACCCAGCCACTGGTGCCACCCTCCTTGGGAGACCTGGGCATTTTTGCGATCAAGATTAAATCGAAAAATGTAGCGGCAGCACACGCCCATTTTTGCGCCACCGAGCAAGTGATGGTATCCGAAATTTTTATCGCCCCGGATGATCGTCCGCATTTTTGGCTCACCGATCCGTACGGCAACACGTTTGACATCGTTGAAGGCGATGAATGGTTCAGTACCGGTCACCGTATTTGCGGAGGTGTCGTCGGCGCCGTCATCGGCGTAAGCGATATGGAGCAGGCACTGCGCTTTTATCAGCACACGCTCGGGATCAATGAAATCATTTACCGGGGGACGGCCCCGATGCTGGATATTCCAACAGGTCAGACAAGCGGCTCGCTGTGTCAACGCATCCTGCTCAAAAAACAAGTATCTAATCAAGGGGCATTTAGTAAACTGTTGGGCGCCGTGCAGATCGAGTTGGTGGAAAGAAAAGAATATACTCCTAAGAAAATCTATGATCAGCGGTTTTGGGGAGACTGCGGATTTATCCACCTGTGTTTCGATGTGGTCAGAATGGAGGCGCTGAAAGCGCGCGCAATATCCGCTGGCTATCCTTTTTCGGTCGATAGTGCCGACGCGTTCTCCATGGGCGAAGCTGCCGGCAGGTTTTGCTATCTGGAAGATCCGGACGGTACGCTGATCGAACTGGTGGAAACCCACAAAGTGCCGATCCTGAAAAAATTTGGCTGGTACCTGGACCTCACCAAACGAAAACATACCAAACCCTTGCCGGATTGGATGGTCAGCCTGCTCGCCTTGAATAAAATACGCTAACAAAAAGCGCTTTCCATTGGACGAAGATCCAAGCCCAACCGGGCAACAAGAATAAAACAACCTGCGCGAATGGCCCGACCTGTAAACCCAATCCAAGACTGTTCATGACCAGCCAATAGAATGGATAGGAAAGCAGTAACAAACCGAACAGCACCGAATCAAAAAAGACGGTCCCCTTCGTTTTGACATGGGCAATCCGCCGCAACGGAATGTACAACGGCGCTTGCAACAACCAGCCTGCAGCGACAATAGGAAACGAAATCACCAAGATCATACCCAATAGCCATCCCCCTCTGATGGAAGCAACCTGCTCGCGCACCCGCAGCCCCGCGGTAAGTTTTTCCGACAAGGCTTCATTAAACGTTTTGATTTGCTCAGCCTCCGAGCTGAGGCTTGGTAAAAGGGACTTTTCAATTGCGCTCCCAAAAACGATGGCTACCTGTTTGCCAAACCGGTCAAAAGAGTCGTAGCGAATACTCACCGGAATCACCCGAAAGGGCGCCAACGCTGGCGAGGCGAATGCGGCCAGCGCAATTCGAGCCGTTCCTTTCTTCAATGGACGCAGGGCTGATTGGTGAACGCACAGGCCTTCCGAAAAAACCAGGACCATCCCGCCCGCGGCAAAAATATTCTGGCACTGGGCGAACGTCGCGTCATTGAGCGCGAGGTGTTCGCGCCCTTCGCTTAACCGATAAATCGGAATCATGTTGAGTTGAAAGAGCAGTTTTCGAATGCTGGGTTTACGAAAGGCATCTCCCCGCGCCAGAAAATGGACCGGCTGTTGAAAACGACTGCCGATGATCAATGCATCCAGAAAGGAATTGGGGTGGTTTGCAGCGAGCAACGCCGGTCCCCGCCAGGTGACGGCTTGCTTCGGATCGACGGTAATTCGTCTACAAAAAATCGCGAGCGCTGCGCGAACAAAAAATCGAAAGAGGGTATAGAACATCATTTAAGCCCTTTCTGTGACCTGCATAGTCGTATCAACCACCACCCGGCCTTGTAGTGAAACCCCAATCAGGTACGCCACCAACCGGTCGACATAATGGTCGAGGTGGGTAATTTGTTGGATGCCATGTTCCACAATCGGATCCAGGGTCGTCACCAGGAGGCGGCCGCCATAAGCCTCAGTTTCCCACGTAATAACTTCACCCGCCTGGTTGCGTTGAATGACGCGGGCGCTCGCTGGAACGCGCGTGTAGGCGCCATGGGTATGCCAACACGCGTGGCGCGGTTTCAATCCCTGGTAGACCGGATGCGTATAGTCGGTTTCTGTCACGGGCGGCTGGTCGGGGTCAGTGACCCACCAATAATTGTTCACAGGTCTATCCACCCAATCAGCATCCAGCCAATGAGCCGAACTATCACCTTCTACAAAAATGGGCTTGCCCTCGCGCAGGAATGAATAGAGCAGGTCTTTCTTTTTGGCCAGGGCGACGTGATTGCTCTGAAAAGGAATACAAAGGGCATCGACCGAGGTGAGCATTGCCGCGTTCAGGTCATGAACATACATTAATTGAAAATGATCTTTATATTTGGCAGCGGTCGCAAACGTATACTGCGACCAGACCCCGTTAAAAACCAGACCGATTTGTGGCATATTGAAATTTTTTACGCTCGATAATATACGCAATCCATCGATGATAGAGGGCAGATAAAGCCGATTCTTTTTGGATTGCCAAGGATGCTTCATACCGCGCATCGGCCAGGGGACCGCTGGCCGTGAGGAGGATCAATCCGCGGGTGGTCACCTCATCCATTACTACGATGGGTCGATGCCAGGTATCTTCTAGCAATACCACCGCACCCGCGGCCGGTTGAATATAACCGCAAGCCCAGTATCCACTGATCCCATGAGAGAAAATGAATTCGTCTATATCTAGTCCGTCAAAAAAACCACGGGGATCGTTTTTGACCACATACCGGGTATCGATCGATTTTTGGTGGTTGTCCATCTGCCAGCGATTGCCTGGTATCCAATCGGTGAACCAGCCATCGCAACAGAGGAGTGCCTTGCCCTGTTCCAGAAAAACCTGAACCCGGTGGCGGATCTTTTGCATCGCGATGTGATCGGAGCCATTGGGGACGATCATCAGGTCATAAGACGACAACTCGGGAGCAAACGTGTCGGTAATCGGATAGATCGTATAAGAGACCTGCTCGTTGGAACGGTAATATTTTTCGATGCCTTCGATTTGATTAGAAATAACGATCGCCTGCAACATATTTAACTGCTTTACGGGAGGGGTCGCTTTAGGGTGGGTTCCAGGGTCACGGGATCCAGGTACCGCGCAAAAAAGGAATCGCAGTACAAACAGATATTCTTGAGTACTTCGGTTTCTGCTTTGGCCTGGTCCAGCGAAATGCCCAGGTGTTCGCCCATTTTCCAGGGTTCTCCCTGATTGAGTTGCTGAAAGATATCCTTTTTCGACATGCGCTGCACGACGTCGGCTACGTTTTCTATCCGGGCGTCACCCATCGGATATTTGGTGCCAGGACAACAGGGATTGATTTTCCAGAGCTGGATCGATATTTCCATCGGCAATTCGGTCCCCCCCAAGAAACCGCGCGCGCCGGATAATATTCTACAAAAATTATGGGTTGGATCCTTGAGCCAATTGCCTTTCTCCATCGCCCGGCCGCGGGCCCAATTCCCCCCCAACCACATGTCTTCACTGGCGCCCCAATAACCAAAACTGAGTTTTTCTTTTTTGAGATACGTTTCTTTTTCAATCAGCGGGGCGGTATTCTCATCGCTGAAGCCCAGTGAAAAAAACAATTGCTTCAACGTTTCCAGCCGCGCACCGGCATATTTATGAAATCGATCGATGCTGGCTAAATCAATCCGGGTGACGCCTTTTTCTACCAGCGTATCAAGCACGGGTCCCGTCAAGAGATCCCCATTGGTCTGTAACATGACCTGGGTTCGTCCCTGGTAGCGCTCCTTGAGTCGGTCCAGGATGGCATATAATAATTTCTTATCAGCCAATGGTTCCCCGCCTGAAAGGATCAGCCGGTCGATGCTGGAAGGCAAATGATCGATGATGGCCAGGCAATCTCCTTCGGAGATGCGCTCACCCCCGGGTCCTGAACTGTTGTAACAATGATCACACTGGTCATTGCACAGTTGGGTGAATACCCAGTAAATACTTTCAAAATGATCGTAAGGGTTGGTCTGCATCATAACGACAACGATTTCCAAAAATCCATTTCTCGCTGCACGCCCGTGCGCGCATCTGCTATGAACGAATTTTTATCGGGATAGGATTTCAACAAGCCTTTTTCCATCAGGGCGATCCGGTCACCGATCAGGAGCGCTTCTTTCAAGTCATGGGTAACAAAAATACTGCTAATTCGTTGCTCCTGGCTTATTTCACTGAACAGCGCCTGCATGTCGGTACGGGTCTGTCCATCCAAGCTACCGAATGGCTCATCCAGGAGCAGCACCCGCGGTTTGATAATCAATGCGCGGCCAAAGCTGGCCCGCTGTTTTTGTCCGCCCGATAGTTCGTTCGGCATGCAGCGCAGTTTGTCCTCCAGGCCGAGGGCCACGGCCAGGTGCATGACCTGTTCCCGGACGACCTCCTTCGGTCGTTTGCGGATGCGCAAACCAAAAGCGATGTTTTCAAAGACATCGAGGTGCGGAAATAGCAGCGGCTCCTGACTGATATAGACAATATTTCTTTTGGCGGCCGGCACGTGATCCAGCGACATATCCTCTAGTCGTATCGTTCCCTTGTCAGGGGGCACCAGTCCCGCAATCGTTTTCAGCAGCGTCGTTTTTCCGCAACCCGACTTTCCGAGTATACTCAGCGTCTCCGCAGCGGCCAGTGTAAAGTGAACATCGCGGAGTACGGCGTCAGCGCCAAACGATTTGGCCAGATGGCTTACTTCCAGTAACATTAGTCGAATGTAGGTAAAACAACCTGTTTATTCAATCGGAGCAAAATAACGGGCGGCAACAAAATCAGCAGACTGCTGATGGCCGCATAAGAGGGGTTTGCTTCGCCCACGTATTCATAAACGGCCAAGGTGAGGGTGCGAATCTTTCCCACGCCAATGACTTGCGTTAATCCAAATTCGAACCACGAAAGCAAAAACAATTGGAAAAAGCAAAGCAGGAGATGAGGTCTGGCGACCGGAAGGATCACCTTTTCAAATGTTTCCCGGCGACCGGCACCGAGGGTATAACTGACGTGCAAAAGACCGGTGATTCGGTCATCCCAAAATGCCTGGAGCAGAATGATGCTGTAAGGAACAGCCATCAAGCCCTGTGCCAGCAACACACCGACTACGGTGCCGGAGAGCCCAGCCAGGATGAAAAAATGTTTGAGCAACAACGCATAAATGACGGGCGACATCACGAAAGGGAAATAACAAAAAATGATCCACCCTTTTTTTCTCGGATGCCGACCAACGATGCCACTTAAGATAAAGCCGGTGGCCGTCGCGCAAGCGGCTACCAGCGAGGAGATCAACAACGAAATCAGCAGGCTGTGCGCCAAACCCGAGCGACCATCCAGCATCGCCAGCCAGTTGCTCGCTGAATAATGCGTCGGCAACAAAGCTGGATACATCCAGTCATGGGAAAAAGACAACAGCAACAAATACATGATCGGAATCAGTAACAGAGCGGCTACGCCATACAACGCCAAATAAACCTGCTTTCCTTTCATTGGATGTCTTTTTTACGTCCAACAAAGACAAGGGTGAGGAGACCAAGGACGATGGCGGCATACAGCAATGCCATGGCATAACCCTGCGGGAGATCAGATAAGTTGTACCGTTGTACTTTCTCTAGTACGAGCAATGAGATCATCTGCGGAGATTGTCTGCCCAGGAGCAAGGGAATTTCATAGGCGCCCAACACGAAAATAAAATACAATAGCAGTAACGGCGTCGCCTTTTTTAATAAAACAGGAATCAGCAAGTGAACAACGAGCTGCCGGCGGGAGCTGCCGAGTGTTTCAGCAATCCCTCGAAGTTCTTTCAGCCGAAGGGTTGAATACAGATTTGAAAAGTAGATAACAAACAATGGGGTGGCCATCACTAAGTGCGTGAGAATTATTCCCACGGCATATTGATCGTTGATCAGATCGGGGAAGCGGGCAACATCCTGGATCAGGTGGGCATGAAAAGCAAGCCTGGAAAATATTCCGGATTTGCCCAGTAGTTGGAAAGAAATAAAACCAGCCACGATCGCAGGAATACACAGCGGCAGATAAAGCCAATAAGATTTTTTCTGCGTCACGAGCCGCTGTTCAAAGCAAAGCAACAGCCCAAGAGCCAGCACCGTAGCGCCTCCAATGGAGGCCGTCGCCACATACCCGCTGAAAGCCAGGGATTGGAGCACTGCTGGTTCCTGCAGGATGGTGGTCCAGGCTTGCAGGGTAAAGCCTTTGGAAAGCCATCCGGTCAGTCCGGTGGAGTAGAGGATCGCATATCCAAGTCCTACCAAGAAGGGCAACACAATATATCCGCCAAACACGAGCAGACCCGCCAAACGGACGAAGTTATTTTTCAATGACGAATTTTCTAAAATCATCGTTTAGCCGAATCATGTACTCGGGGTCCAACTCCCGCAATGCCTTGGACTGAATGTCCTTTCTGGCTGGGCCGTATTTCCGGATGGCCAGCGAATCAAAAGCTACTTTATAAGACGTCGGCAAGGAATCCATTTGTAAGACCGTTCCGTCCCCCCATACGGAAGGTCGTTGTTTTTCCAGTTGCGCAGCGGGGGAAATCATAAAATTAATCACCAGCATGGCAGCCACCGGCTGTGGACTGTTTTTTAATATCCCGAGATAATGCGAATTCTGGATCGTACCGCCGTCCAATACATACCCCCGCGCATAGGTGGGAAATACGCCTTCAGCCACTTTGGCATCGACTTCTCCATCGTTGTTGCTCATGGTGAACCAGAGCTCTCCTTGCGCGAACAACTGGTGCATCGGCGCCACCGCCGCTGGAAAAGTTTTGCCCTCTTTCCAGAAAAATGGCTTGATTCGGTTGATATACGCCCAGAGCATTGCCGAAGATTTATTGTATTTCGCTTCGTCAAAATTTCCGGCAAGTGCATCGTGGCCGCCCGCAAAATCGATCAACAACGATTTTAGGAAAGTAAGCCCCGTAAAATCCGTGCCGATCGTGAACCTGCCCGGATGGGCCTGAACAAACGATTCTAGTTCCTGCGTAGTTCTTGGCGGGGTCTTGATTTGATCACTGTTGTAGATCAGGCAAAACTGCACGTTTCCCCAGGGACACTCCATGCCCTCTACTGGTTTTTGAAAATCAAATTTGATAAAAGGATTGGCGAAATTGATGGCGTGGGCATTGGGCAGTCGCTGCACAAAAGGACCGAAGAGCCCGTCGAGCTGACGCAACTGATAAAATGTTTCGCCATTGATCCAACACAGATCGACGACACCGGTTTTTTTGCCTGCTTCCTTTTCGCTCATGACCGCAGACACAATCGCGTTCCCTTGGCCTCCGGACACTTCCAGCTCAATACCATATTTTTTTTTCACCCCAGGAACTACGTAGTTTGTCATATACCGGTTGATCTGTGGGTCGCCCTGCCACATCATCAACTGCACGGTTTTACCGCGTGACTGCTTTTCCATCTCCTGCCAGGAAAGGGAGGTCTTTGTTTGTAGAGGACTGTCCGTGGCAGTTCCACAACTGCCGAGCAACGCTAGCCAGAACCATAACCAAGCCGTGCTATTCCGTTTCATGGGATCAAAAGGCATAACGGGCACCAAACTGAAATTGTCTGGGCGGACCCGCATTTTTGGTCACGATGCCATCGCTTTTGGGACCAATTTGAATCTGATTGCTTTGGGTGGCATTGTTGCTGTAGCCACTCAGGTTAACGGTGTTGAAAATATTAAAGACGTCAGCCCTGATTTCGATTCGGCGAGCGGCTTTGAGGTAAAAATTATATTGAGCACCTAAATCAAAGACCTTGCTCCACGGCAGTCGATCGTCATTGCGGGTTTCACCTGGTTGGCGATCGCTGTTGCCGTCATAGGATTCACCATAGCTGCGGCCATCGCCATTCAGATCAGTCGTGCCGCCATACAGGGAAGCATCTGGAATGCGATTGATCGGCTGACCACTCTGGATCAGGGCGGCGACCGTGACGCTGACGGCGCGGATTGGATAATAATAAAATACCCCGCTGATCACGTGGCGGCGGTCATTCAAGGATGGCCCCCATTCATTGGTAAAATTGTTGGCGTCCGATGCTTTGAAGTTGACATCATCGGTATTGTTTTTTAAACTCGAGAGCGTATAAGAAATAAAGTACGCATACTTGTCGCCGGCCTTGTCTTTTTTCAGGTTAACGCTGAGCCCGATATACCGGGAAAATCCGCCGTCATCGGTAACGGTTACACTGCGCGCCGCCCCATACACTTTATTTCCATTGATCACGGCATAACTGCCCGTGCCATCGGTGAGGATTGGTATTGGTCGGGTGGCATCTGCCGCATCGGTCGTCCGGGCCGTATTGCCGTCGCGCGGAATTTGATAGGAGGCCGGGGCGTTTAGATCCACTAGCCGGAAAAGATTGTAACTCTGGTTAAAAACCACATCGGTAAAAAACAGGAGCTTGCCATTGATCTGGTACTGATATCCGACGGTTGACTGCCAGTTGTAAGGATTTTTGTAACCATTTGGATTAAGGATCCGTCGCTCACCACTAAATGCCTGGTCGCGGGTAGGTTGAAGAGAAGCAGCCGTAGGTCCATTCAGATAGGTGACATGGTTGGCGCTGGCCGTCAGGTTCCCGTTAAAAGTCACTCGGTCAATGTTCGTATTTTGAGGGAGAATGCCTTTGGCGACCAGTGCCTGAATTTCTGTTTTATAATCTGCGCCGGCAGAATTTTGCTGCAAGGCATCGCTGTAGATCGTATACAAAATCTTATCATAAAAAAGACCCGTCCCCCCGCGAATGCTGCTTCGATCCGAAAGTTTATAATTCATGCTCAGGCGGGGAGCGATGTTGTTATAATCTCCATGTGACGCTCCGCCCTTGGAAAGATTGTCATAGTCATAGCGAAATCCATAGGTAAGGTTAAACCGGTTCGAAACCGAAAATTGATCTTCCGCATAGAATGTGCTGATGGTCTGGCGCGCCCCAAAGGCACTCGGCCTGAGTTCAATATTGTAGGCAAGGACGTTGGCATCGGTCGGAATATCATGCACCCCCAGATTGGCCCCTTTGTTTTCCGCTTTGACAGCCGCGATTTGTGAAGCAGTCAACTGCACCAGGTAGTAACCATTGGTTGCGCCCCCGCCATATAACTTGGTATCGGCACTGATGACTTCGGCGCCGATTTTAACGGTATGGTTTTTCAAATACCACTTGAATTTCTGCTGAATTTGTATGGTATTTTCGATCGAATTAAATATGTACCCCGGATTTCCGAGTATGGCGGCCGTCGTGCCCGTGGTATCATACACCTCCACCTGGGGATCACCCGGATGTACCGGTCGGTCATAATTCCAATGAAACCGGCTGAACTGTACATTGGTCTCGCCTTCCATCTTGCCCTTGGTGTAATTGTTTTTAAGCGCAATCAACAGCGAATTCCGATCCTGCCGGTTACCCGCAGACGGAAAGGTAACGCCCCCCTCGAGTCCGCCTCCCTGCATCTGGTCCTGCACAATCCCCCCATTGGCCCGCAAAGACGAATGGAAATGTTCGTTCCAGTGCTGATCGATTTTTGCGGATAAGAAGGTGAAATAATTACGTCCCCGCACGGTGCTGTTGACGCCGAGCGAGGGCGACATCAAAAAATTATCTTTGGTGTCAATCGTCTGTTCGGCATCAATGTAATAAAAAGTCTTGTTTTTTTTCAGTGCACCACCGAAGGCAAAACCAAACTGCTGACGCGAAAAACCACTCTTGACATCGTTGCCGGTCAAATCCTTCTGATTATACGGAGACTTCCCATCGATCGAAGGCCCTGGCCGGGTGAGGTAAAACACTTCCCCATGATTTTCATTGCTGCCGCTACGAGGTGTGATATTAATGACCCCATTGGCTGTATTGCCATATTCGGATGAATAATTGTTGGTCAGGACCGTCACATTTTGTGTGAAACCGAGCGGTATGGCAAATTTTTGGCCTCCCAAAAAACGTTCATTGTTGTCCATGCCATCGATCAGGTATGAATTAAACAAAGAGTTGGACCCGTTGATGCTGACATTGGGCGCTTCCGGATAGAAACCCGTAGCCTGGGTTACATTCGGCAACCGGTAGAGCGCCCGCGTAATGTCTCGGCCTTCGATTGGTAGGTCTTCCAATTCTTTCCGTTTTAGCTGGGCAGATACCTCGGCATTGACCGTATTGATTTTGGAACTGCCGCCGTACACTGTCACCTGCGACAAATCACCCGCTTTCTTTTCCGTGACCACCAAATCCACGCTCGGATTCTCGTTGCTGCGGAATTGGATGTTTTCCACGCTGCTGCCGAAGTAGCTTGGATTGTCCGCAATCCGGACCGCATACGAACCGGCAATCGCGAGTGCCTTGAAGACCACTTTTCCCTGGGCATTGGTGGTTAGGTCGGATTGAAAACCAATTTCTTCATTCCTTAATAAGACGTGAACGCCAGCAACAGGGGTTAATGTTTTGGTGTTGTTCACCGATACGCTGAGATCGATTTGTCCATAGCTGACGTAGCCGGTGAGGCAAAGGAGTGCGAACAGGGTGTATTTCATAAGCGCGTTGGTTGACTTAAATCTCGGATAGGGGGTGGGATCAAAGAAAATGAAGGGTATAGCGGTAAAATCCAATCTACGAAAAACGATTGGAATTGGTTTTTCAGTTTTATCACCATGATTTGAACTCCAGCGGCAGGTCTGACACCGTATCGATGTCGGACAGCACAGGGAGTACCCGGAGATCAATTTTTAATTTTTGAAAATCAGCCATAGTCTCCAGCAGTACAGTATTTGTACTCCAGGACTTGTCTCTAAAAATGGATGGGAGGGGGTAGCTCAGCCCAAGAAGGTAATAGCCGCCGTCCAACGCAGGTCCAATGACCGCCTGCTGCTTTTCCAGACTAGCGAATGCAGCAACAATCGCCTCCATGGTGAGTTCAAGGCAATCGCTGCCGATGATCAGGACACGCTCGTGACCGAAGGCAAACAATTCAGCAAACGCCTGTTCCATGCGCATGCCGAGAGAATCCCCCACTTGCAATTTTTTTTGGTAGATAGCAGCTGGCCAATTGTCGTCACCGTTGACAAAATCTTCGTAGAAAACATATTTGTCTACAGGCATCGATGCCGTGATGAACCGGGTATGATCCAGCAACAACTCATATATTTTAAGTGCTCGCTCGGCACCGATTTCTCGGGCGAGCCGGGTCTTGACTTTCCCCAACAACGGATTCCGGACAAAAATGATCAATGCCGAAGGATTCATAATCTGACGGAAATTATTGAAAAACTCTTTTATAATAGTACTTTTCGCTATAAAAATAAATTACTACTGTTGCGCTCCATGAATACCCTTAGGGGAAAAATTGTTTGGATTACGGGGGCGTCTTCGGGGATCGGCGAAGCGCTGAGTTACGCATTTGCCACACAAGGTGCGCGGCTGGTACTCTCCGCGCGCAACGTGGACGAACTCAAACGTGTACAGCAACGATGTGATCCATCCGCCGACGTACAATTATTGCCCCTCGATCTTGCCCACCCGGATGAGTTAGCTGACAAAGTGCATCGGGTAATTCAGCAAATGGGTTCCATCGACATCCTGGTAAACAATGCAGGCCTGTCTCAGCGCAGCAGCGCGATCGAGACCGAACTGCACGTCTATCGCGACATCATGGAAACCAATTTTTTTGGAACCATTCACTTATCGAATCTCGTCCTCGCGCATTTTATAGAAAAAAACCAGGGACAGTTTGTGGTGATCAGTAGTTTAGCCGGTAAACTCGGACTGCCCTTGCGCACGGCCTATTGCGCCTCCAAACATGCCCTGGAAGGGTTTTTTTCCGCACTGCGCAATGAGATCTGGAAAACAAAGATTCAAATTTTAATAGTCAGACCAGGTTCCGTGCGGACCAATATTGCCCGGCACGCGTTGCTGGGCGATGGAAGTCCTTTCAACAAACCCGACCCCTTCATCGAACGGGGTATAAGCGCCAGCGTGGCGGCCAAGGACATCCTGCACGCCATCGCGCACCGGAAAAAAAATACAGTGACCGGTCGCTTACCTGAAAAAATGGCCCTCTGGTTACAACAGTTTGTACCGTCGATCGTGTTTAGTCAGACAAAAAAAATCACTCCTTAAACCCTTTTTTGATGGACCAGATGCTCCAGAAAATAGAAGAAGCTGCCCAATATCTTACCAGCCGAGGCTTCACCGGGGCAAGCGTTGGGGTGGTGTTGGGGACAGGCCTCGGGACCTTTCCCGCCCTCGTCGACGTGACAAAAAGTTTGTCCTATGAAGAAATTCCCCATTTTCCCATCGCGACCGTTGAGTTTCACAAAGGCAAACTGATCTTGGCCAATGCAGGCCGTTCAACCCTTATCATCATGCAGGGGCGCTTTCACTACTATGAAGGATATAGCATGCAGGAGATCACCTTTCCCCTTCGTGTAATGAAAGCGCTCGGGGTTGAACAAGTTTTCCTTAGCAATGCGGCGGGCGGCATGAACCTGGCACTGAAGAAATCAGACTTGGTGCTCATTACAGACCATATCAATTTTTTGCCAGACAATCCTCTCCGTGGCTTGAATGACCCGGCGTTTGGCAATCGTTTTGTCGATATGAGTGTGCCCTACAGCTCAGCGCTCGGCACGCTCTTACTCAAAACAGCCGCAGCGTTAAACATATCCTTAAAAGAGGGCGTGTATTTGGCTGTCATGGGACCGAACCTCGAAACCCGGGCCGAATACCGGCACCTTCGGGCCGCCGGCGCCGACATGGTAGGGATGAGCACCGTGCCCGAAGTGATTGTCGCCGGTCACCTCGGAATGGCCTGTGCAGCCATTAGCGTCATCACAGATGAATGCGATCCGGACCATTTACAGCCGGTTAATATTGCGGAGATCATCGAAGCGGCTGGCAAAGCGGATCAGGCGCTGAGTCGTTTACTCTTGGAGACCATTCGTCAATTATAAGTCCTTACCTTAGGGACTACCCGATTGAGTGAAAACCAGGCATTCCGTCATTTCGTTTATACTAAAAATACGGTATGAAAATTTTTGCAGGTACCCTCATCCTCGCGCTTTTTTTTAACGGTTGTGCCATTCACTTTCATGGCCAGGGAAAGCCTACATCACACGATGCCTGGACGGTCCTGCTGAAAAAGCATGTGAACAAAGAAGGCCTGGTCAACTATCAGGGATTTATCAACGATAAAGATGCTCTGCAAACATACCTGAATTCACTAACGGCCAACCCGCCGGCGGCTGATTGGTCTAAGGAAGATCAGATTGCGTACTGGCTTAATGCCTACAATGCCTTTACCATTAAACTGATCATCGATCACTATCCCGTCAAAAGTATTAAAGACCTGGGTGCCAAACACCAAATCATCTTTATCAATACACCCTGGGATAAGAAATTCTTTAAGATTGGTCACAAGACAATGACGCTAAACCGCATCGAACACCGCATCCTGCGGCAAGAATTCAGGGAACCCCGAATTCATTTTGCGTTGAATTGCGCTTCCATGAGCTGCCCAAAACTACGGCGCGAAGCGTATGAAGGATCCAAACTCAATGAACAGTTGACGGATCAGGCCAAGGACTTTTTGCGCGATCCTTCGCGCAATGAAGTCAATGCCACGAAACCCAAATTATCTGCCATCTTCGACTTTTATGGCAAAGACATGAGGAAATGGAGCGGTAAATCGGTGATCGGATTTATTAATGAATATTCGGCGGTTGCGATCAAAGAAGACGCCGAGGTCACCTACCTGGATTATGACTGGCAGCTCAATGAACAAAAATAAAACCATACGGCACATTGTCCTCATCGGCAATGGGATTGCAGGCATCACCTGCGCGCGCCATATCCGCAAGGCGAGTGACGACCGCGTTACCGTTGTATCGGCAGAGTCAGCGCACTTCTATGCTCGAACAGCGCTGATGTATATTTATATGGGCCACTTGAAATATGAACACACCAAACCCTACGAAGATACCTTTTGGTCAAAAAATCGAATCGATCTGGTGCATGCGGAAGTTGAGTCTATCGATACCACTAAAAAATCAGTACGCTTCCGTGAGCGGGAGCCTTTGTCTTATGATGTGCTCGTAATCGCCACCGGGTCCATCACCCAAAAGTTTAACTGGCCCGGTCAGAACCTCCATGGCGTGCAAGGTCTGTATCATTACCAGGATCTTTTAGCCATGCAGCGCGATACCCAAGATATCAAGCAGGCCGTTATCGTCGGGGGAGGCCTGATCGGCGCTGAAATGGCCGAAATGCTCCACACTCGGAAGATCGCCGTCAAAATCTTAATCAAAGACGCACACTATTGGTCGAGCGTGCTCCCGGCAGCGGAAGCAGGTCTGGTCGCCCGTCAGATTGAACAAAACGGGGTTGAACTCATCTACCACAGTGAGCTAAAGGAAATCCGTGGAGATGCGCGAGGGAAAGTGCATCAAGTACTCACCTCAAAGGGTCAGGAGATTGATTGCGACTTCGTGGGCATCGCCACCGGTGTCACACCCAATATTTCATTGGTACAAGGGACGGCCGTTTCCACGGCCAAAGGCGTGTTGGTCAACGAATATTTCGAAACCAATCTGGCAGACATTTATGCCATTGGAGATTGCGCAGAATTTATCACACCCTTGCCAGGAAGAAAAAAATTGGAACAGGTGTGGTATACTGGACGTATGCATGGAGAAACGCTTGCGCAAACCATCTGCGGGCGAAAAACTCCATATCGTCCAGGCCCCTGGTTCAATTCCGCGAAGTTCTTTGACCTCGAGTACCAGACCTATGGGCTTATTTCAGGTGCTCTAGAGCCAACGGATGCCCATTTTTTTTGGCAGGATGCAAAGCGCGGAATTGGGTTCGGGGCGGTTTATGATAAAACAGATGGGGTATTAAAAGGCGTGAACAGTTACGGCATCCGACTGCGCCACGCCATGTTTGACCGATGGCTAAAAGACAAAGCGACCATTGACACCGTGCTGGCCAGGCTCACAGAAGCCGTCTTTGATCCTGAGTTTAGCCGGAATCATGTGCCAGGTATCCTGTCCGCATTCAATCGGCAAACAGGGCGGCACGTGGTGCGTAAAAAAAAAGCATTTTCGATGTTCGGTCGATAAAATAAAATACCATGCATGTGTTTCGGAAAATAGGGATGATGGGGGTGCTGGGTGGACTCATGCTGCTGATCGCCACACTAAACTCCAATCGTTACACACTAACGGCAGAGGCGGTGGAGACGGCCATCAGTGACAGTGGCCACCTGGCCCTCTTGCAGCCTGCACTGAAACCAATGATGGGTAAAGTATATACTTCGAAATTTGGTTTTTCGCATGCCTACGCGGCTGTCTTGAATCAAGTCAATGACGGACAGGAGGCCGACAAAGCAGACGCCATAGAAGAGGATTATACCTTGCCCCTGCTGAAAGCAAGCACGGTAGGGCCGGTTTCTTCCCACACCCTGTTGTTGCTCGGTCTCATCCTCGGGTTGTTTTCCATCGGCAGTATCCTCTATTCGCTCGCCAGATACCTGCCCGTCCCCGCGGGTGTCAAAAATAATTTTGTCTTTGCCAAACCCATCTCGAGTGTCAAATGGAACGCCATCCTCATCGGTCTGGGATTGATGGCGTTTTACGTGGTGCTATACTGGTTTCCCTATTTATTATCGGATTGGGTCCTCCTCGCAGATCCCGTCAGCCAAGCGTTGAACGGCGGTCCGGCCGATAATGACTTCCTCTATGGATTGTTGTACACGATCGTCGTCTTACTCATGGGGTTTAAAATGTTTTTAAAATACCGGCATAGCGCCTATCAGATGCTCCGAACAGCATCAGTCACCTTTTTCCAACTCAGTTTTGCTTTTATCATCCCTGAAATATTCAAATCACTCAACCAGCCATCCGTAGACCTCAAAAATATCTGGCCCCTGGACTATACTTTTTTTTATGATTCAAATATCCACGACCTGATCAGCCATGGAAGGCTGGGTATTTTTATGTTGGTCTGGGGCATCGTGTTGATCATCGTGGCGGTTCCTCTTTTTACTTACTTTTTTGGAAAACGGTGGTATTGCTCCTGGATTTGTGGTTGTGGTGGCCTGGCTGAAACGGTTGGGGATCCATTTCGCCAATTGTCCAGTAAAAAGTTGTCCGCCTGGAAAATTGAACGGGTCATGATCAACAGCGTACTGGTCATAACCGTAGCCATGACCGCCATTACCCTCATCAATTACTTTTCTCATCAGGCCATTTTGAATGATGCAACCGATGGCTTTCAGAAATGGTACGGGTTTTTGATCGGTTCCATCTTTGCAGGCGTCATTGGCACGGGCTTCTATCCGATCATGGGCAGCCGCGTTTGGTGCCGGTTCGGTTGTCCTTTGGCGGCTATCTTCGGGATCATCCAACGGTATAAAAGTCGTTTCCGGATCACGACAAACGGGGGGCAGTGCATATCCTGTGGCAACTGTTCTACTTATTGTGAAATGGGCATTGATGTGCGCGCCTATGCGCAGAAAGGTGAAAATATCGTGCGCGCTTCCTGTGTGGGCTGTGGAATTTGTGCAGAGGTTTGTCCCAGGGGCGTACTGAAACTGGAAAATGGAAAGGAAATCCATCGGATCAACAGCAATCCCATCATCATTGGCCAGGACGGCATTCACATTGTACCCTAATTCGATTGCTTACAAAAGAAATTCTAGCCATTGCACCCAATCGTCGTTGTCATCATTCCGGCCTTTAATGAAGAGAAGGCCATCGGCCGGGTTATTGCCGACATTCCCTTGGGATTGGTGCAGGAAATCATCGTCGTCGACAACAATTCCACCGACCAGACCGGCCTCATGGCCGCCCGCGCAGGCGCGACCGTACTGCGGGAAACAGAACAAGGATATGGCGCTGCTTGTCTCCAGGGGATGGCCTATGTAGCCACCAAAGCTGAAAAACCAGACATTGTCGTCTTCATGGATGGAGATTATTCAGATTACGGGGCGCAATTGCCGTGGCTCATCCGACCCATCACCGAACAGGGAATCGATATGGTGATCGGCTCCCGCGCCTTGGGTCAGCGACAAAAAGGGTCCATGACGTTTCCTCAAATTGTGGGAAATAAGCTGGCGACTACACTCATCCGCTGGTTCTATCATACGCGCTATACCGACCTCGGACCCTTTCGAGCCATACGCTACTCCTCATTGCTTGCCCTGCAGATGCGCGACCGCAATTACGGCTGGACCGTCGAAATGCAGCTGAAAGCGGCCAAACAAAAAATGCATATTGTCGATGTTGCCGTAGACTACCGGGCGCGGATCGGTTTTTCAAAAGTGAGTGGGACGGTAAAGGGAACAGTACTCGCCGGCTATAAAATCATCACTACTATATTCAAATACTTATGAAAGCACGGACGCTTGGTGCCAGTGACTATTCGGCCATTGTGCTGGCCGGACTTTTCATGCCAGTCGCGCTCATCGCCCTGCTGTATTTTACGCCGAGACCCAATTTTGTCCAAACGTACGCGTTGTTCCTTTTCCTATTTGCAGGCTATTTTATGATCATTTTTCAGGCGGCCACTTTTCCCCTGCGTGTGTGCATAGGTCTTGCCATATTCTGGCGCCTGCTCGCTCTATGGAATCTGCCGGTCTTGTCAGACGATTATTTTCGGTTTATCTGGGATGGGAAAATGATCCTGGCGCACGTCAGCCCTTACCGCTATACGCCGACCGCATACTTGGCGGGTCACCCGCAGGATGCGTACTGGAAGTTTTTGCTGACCCAAATGAATTCGGCTGATTACAAAAGTGTCTATCCGCCGGTGCTCCAGGGCCTCTTTGCCGTGGCGGTGTGGCTTTTTCCCACGAAACCCGATGGCGCCGTACTTATCATGAAGACTTTTATTTTTTTGAGTGAGTGCCTGACAATCCAGCTATTGTATATATACCTCCGAAAAAAAAAGATGTCCGTCCGCAATGTACTATGGTATGCTTTGAATCCGTTGATGATCGTGGAACTCGTCGGCAATGTCCATTTTGAAGGCGTGTTGCTTTGCTTTTTTATGGCGATGCTGTTATACCTGGAAACGAAACAGCATCTCCTGGCCGGCCTGCTGTGGGCGCTGGCCATCGCTACGAAGCTGACACCGCTGATGCTCGCCCC
The DNA here is from genome assembly GCA_964658175.1 of uncultured Puia sp. Taxonomy (GTDB): domain Bacteria; phylum Bacteroidota; class Bacteroidia; order Chitinophagales; family Chitinophagaceae; genus Puia. The sequence goes on from CAZZYD010000030.1 coordinate 18,370, forward strand.
CCTGTTATGCTGGAACTTGGGCTGGCGGAAATTTGTTTCGGTGGGCGGGACCGCCCTGATTGTTACCGGATTATTGTTTGCGCCTTTCTTCTACTGGCAGGTAGGCGCGGACATCGGCAGCTCACTCCGGCTGTTTTACCACTTATTTGAGTTTAATGCGCCGGTCTTTTATTTAATCCGGACGATTGCCAATTATTATGTCGATTATGATGTCATTGAAGAAGTCGCCCCCAAGCTCGGCGTCCTGTCTTTTTTTATCATTCTGGCCATTTCATGTTGGCCTCGCGGAAACCGGACAATAGAAGGCCGGTCTTTGTGGATCTACGCCGTTTACTTTTTATTTGCTACTATGGTACATCCCTGGTATATATCAATCCTTGTCCTGCTTTCAGTTTGCAACAAATTTCGGTTTCCCGTGGTGTTTTCTTTGCTGATTCCCTTGTCTTATTTTCCGTACAGCCTGAAAAATTATGAGGAAGATATGCGCATCATCCTGCTTGAATACGGTCTCTTGGCGATCTTCATGCTCGTTGAATGGAGATGGATTAAACGTACGGGCCACTCGCCCCTTGACTGGCCGCGGAATCCTCATTCCACGCCAAACTGAATGGGAGCCACTGGTTGATTCCGGTACGTATGAAAGATGCGATCCCACCACGGAAAAACCGAACTGTAATTTGAATTGGTCTCCAGCTTTTTCTGTGAATGGTGAATGCGGTGCATACGAGGGGTGACAATGACATGGCGAATAAACAAATCAACCTTTTCCCGGATGGCGATATTCGAGTGGTGTAGCATCACCACCGGAAAAAAAAGCAAACTGTAAAGCACGATGGCGGTGAGGCTGAAACCCAACAGGGGGAAGACCATGAGGCGGAACGCATAGGACAGGAGCAACTCCACTACATGAAAGCGGAGGGCCGTGGTCAGGTTCATCCGCTGATCGAGGTGGTGAAACCGGTGAAACGACCACAGCCACGGAATGACGTGATTTATCCTGTGCCAGCCATACATAAAAAGATCTAGACAGAGAATCTGAAAAAGCAACATCAACGGAAAAGGCAGTGCAAAGAGATTGAACAAGCCAATGTGCCGCAGATTCAGCCATTGGATGACTTGTTGAAAATAATAGCCTGCAAGAAAGGTGATCCCCGCATTCACCATGCCAATCAATAGGTTGTTGATATCATGTTTTCGAGGAGCAAGCGGTACCTCTTGAGGAAATAGGTGTTCTGCGAGATAGAGCATGACGAAAACGCCCCCTATCAGATAAGGCTGGATCGTTTTAATCAATATATCCGGCATACAGTCATGTTCATGCAAAGGTATGACGCGTGGTCGAGTTATAGGGGATCATGCGTGCGGAAAAATTTTGAATTCACTTTGGCTTTGTCCGTCGTCATTATTTTCAACCGGGGTATGGCACCGAACAAGCTGATCATTCGTGCGGTATTTAATGATATACACTTGACCGGCTTTGACATCAAGCGTGATAGATCTGTACCCCTGACGCGGCGCAAGGGTGTGCAGTACAGTCGCGAGCGTCGTCGATTCGATCGATTTATTCTGGAGGGTAATCCTTCTTTTTCCATCCACGATCACTTTCAAATGGACGCGGATGTCAACAACACATCCATTACGATAAAAATACAACATTGGATGTTTTCTGAGCAAACCCTTTTTGCTTGAGAAGAGCAAGCTACCGGTCAGTGCCATCAAAATTATCATGGCTTTCATACGAATCGTTGTTAAGCGCCTTTAGGCGATGGTTCGATTTCAGGTACATCATTCAGGATCTGGGAGGATGTATTTAAAAAGTAGACATCATCGATGGTGGGGTGGCGATAACCATAACTCCTTTCAGCACTATCCTGTAGAACGCGGTACGTTTGCTCATTTTTTTTGCTGGCCCTGATTTTACCCGATCAAGGTCGGTAAGGAAAAATTCCGTCATCTGCGTTTCCGCGTCATGATTTGCTTAAAGAAAATAATAAAGTATAGGATGACGATCGCGGCGACGAGCAGCCACACGGCTGAAGTCGGTGTGGCAACATAAAAACGCGCGATCGCGCGATAGAAACGCATGGGAAATAACCACAACAGCGTGCCCAAGATTACAATAAATATCCATTTGTATTTCATGGCGATGGCAAATTAAACACCGCCAATAGGGATCGGCGTTCTAGTCGAACGCAATGCTTCCGGCACACAACCAGCAGAGGAAAATTTAATCGGCTGCGCACAGACGGATTGGTGCGAACACGATGGTATTTTATCATATCAACCATTTGACATATCTGTAATAAGCATTACCTATGATTGAAGGGGTGGCAAAACAGCGTGGGATTGCAAGTCCCGTATTTCGATAGCCACCATGGTTGTCAACAACCTCGCCAGACCCTTCCATAGGCGGCAATCTAATCAAACCGCAGTTTTCCGGATCTGACAATTAAAGATATGGATGCAGAAAGCCACCAAATCGCTTGCACGCCTGCAATCGCTGTTACCCATACCGGCAGCACCAAGATCAGTAAAAAAAGAACACCCAGCAGGCCAAAGGAAATGCCAATAACAAAAGCAAAGTATGCAAAGATTCGGGGTAAGACATTCGAGTCAATCAACACCGCGCCCAACGAGATAAAGAGGGTAGGTGCGGCCACTATAAAATAGAGGTGCTGCACAGCATGAATCTCATTCAAGCTGATCAGAATGCCTATTTTGGGAGACAGGAATACCGCTGCGATATAGAATGTGATT
>CAZZYD010000031.1:0-21039 GCA_964658175.1 uncultured Puia sp.
GCGATTGAGCGCTGCCGCCGGCGGATTCTATCTTCCATGCCTTGACATCGGTGTACCAGCGGCCATTGTATTCACGGCTCTCCACATCGAAATCGATCGTCAGCTGGTTGCCCGGTTGCAGTTTGGTCGTGTCTATTTTATCACCCCATACCGATATGCACACTTTTTTGGGATAGGTATCACCCGTTTCAACGATGAAATCCTGTTTTTTCCAGGGGCCGTTTTTTCCGGTGCCGTTCTGGAGTGGAAGAAGCTGTACGAGTTTGGCGGTAAGTTGCATGGGGTAAACGTTTTCAGGGTTGAAATTAGGGCAAAAACGGGAGGAGATAGCAGGACTTTATCCACGTTTACGGCGCCAATTCACCATACCAGTAGGCAGCTGTTACGCCACCATCCATCAGAAAATCACTGCCGGTAATAAAACCGCCGTCGGGACCCATCAGCAGGGCACCCACATTTCCCACTTCATCCGGGGTGCCGGCCCGGCCTGCTGCCGAAAGATCGATCATGCGGCGATAGCCAGCACCGCGCGGTCCCTTCAATTCGTCGTTTGCCAGCGGCGTGATGATGATACCCGGGCTGATCGTGTTTATCCGGGCGCCGCGCTTACCCCAGCGAACGGCTTCCGCCATTACGCGGAGTGAATTTCCCCGCTTGGATAGTTGATAGGCATGAAGCGAATCTTTTACCTCGGCCGCTTGCAGGAAAGGGAGGCTCAACAGTTTGTCTACCGGCATCATGGCGAGCGCCGCATTTTGCTCGACTGTCAACGGACCGAGCCGGTGCCCTGACTGGGAGGCGATTACCACGCCGGATCCGCCCGTTGCGATGAGGTTGCCAAAGAGTTCGAGCACCAGCGCCGTCCCGTACAGGTCTACTTTTAAAATGGTTTCGGGAGATGCCTGCGACGGGGAAACGCCGGCGGCATGAATGAGACCGAAGATTTCGCCCATGGAAGCCGCTTTTTCTGCGAGCTGCTCGACAGACGCGCGGGAAGACACATCGACCGCAGCCGTTACGACTTCATAGCCGGCATCGCTCAGTGTTTTTGCAGCTGCATCGGCATTTTCCTGCCGCAGGTCGGCAAGCAATACCAATTTGCCCGTACTTACCCTTCGTGCGATGGCTTGTCCGATCGATCCGGCGCCGATGACGACGATTACTTTTTTCATGTTAGAAGTTTTATTTGCCTACCCTGCTCTGATGCTGGGCCGAATAGCGCGCGCCTTGTACGGGGATGGCAGAAAATGCGCGGTCGATGTCCGTGAGATCACTTGCCGTCAATACCACATTCACCGAGCCCAGGTTTTCTTCCAGGCGGGCCGGCTTGGTTGTTCCGGGAATCGGGGCGATCCATGGTTTTTGCGCGAGCAGCCAGGCCAAGGCAATCTGCGCCGGCGTCGCGTTTTTCTGCTTCGCGATCGTTCCGAGCAGGTCCACCAATACCTGGTTGGCCTTTCTGTTCTCTTCGGTAAAACGCGGTACCGTGTTCCGGAAATCGGTGCTGTCAAACGTTGTATCCGCATTGATGGCGCCCGTGAGAAAACCTTTTCCGAGCGGACTGAACGGCACAAAGCCGATGCCCAGCTCCTCCAGTGCAGGAAGGAGTTCCATTTCCGGCTCCCTCCACCACAACGAGTATTCGCTCTGAACGGCGGCCACCGGTTGAACCGCATGCGCTCGGCGGATACTCTGAACGCCCGCTTCCGACATACCAAAATGTTTTACTTTACCCTGTTGGATCAACTCCTTCACCGCGCCTGCGACATCTTCCATCGGGACAGTTGGATCTACCCTGTGCTGGTAGTATAAATCGATGACATCTGTTTTCAAGCGCACCAGTGCCGCTTCGGCGACCTGTCTGATATTTTCCGGCCGGCTGTCCATTCCGGTCGCGACCAGTCCTCTTTTGAAACCAAATTTCGTGGCGATCACCACCTTTTTGCGGAAAGGTTCAAGCGCCTCGCCGAGCAACTCTTCGTTGTGGAACGGACCGTAGGCTTCCGCCGTGTCAAAAAAAGTAACGCCCTGCTCGTACGCGGCACGGATTAATTTTATGGCATCCTGCTTATTGGTTGCCGGACCATAACCGAAGCTGAGGCCCATGCAGCCGAGGCCGAGGGCGGATACTTCTAAACCGCTGTTTCCTAATATTCTTTTTTGCATAATCCTTATTTAAAGTCTGGTAAAAATGCGAACCTGTTCTTTGGCTCTGGAATAATATTTAGCAAAGGAAGAATATGTACCTGAATGACAATAATGAAATTCAAACAGATTACTACAAATTTCAAATAATCAACTTGCTGCAAAAGTCTTGGAAATTTCACCGTGCGGCGATTAAAAGACCTATTCGTCGCACATATTGCGGCGAATAATAGATATTGCGGCGAATAATGCCTATATTCGCCGCAAGACTAAGAATAACGATGGCCGTTTACATCCATCAACGAAGAGAATGGCCTGATTTCCAATGGAATCAGGAAAAACTGACTTCCGCGCTTACCGCAGTTCGGCACCGGCAGGGGCGGCTGCTGGGACGAATGGAAGCGCTTGGTTTTCCTGTGCAGGCCGAAGCCAGCCTTCAGATCCTAACCCTGGAAGTCTTAAAGTCCAGTGAGATCGAGGGCGAGATACTCGATCAGGCCCAGGTCCAATCCTCGATTGCAAGGCGGCTGGGGATCGATATAGCAGGTCTTGTGCCAGTTGATAGAAACGTGGAGGGTGTTGTGGAAATGATGATCGACGCAACCCAACACTTTACTGAATCGCTTACGGATGAAAGGTTATTTGGCTGGCACGCCGCGCTATTCCCCACCGGCCGAAGCGGCAGTTTTAAAATCGTGGCTGGCGGCTGGCGGGACAATAAAAAGAACGATCCTATGCATGTTGTTTCCGGTCCTTCAAGAAGTGAGATCGTCCATTTTCAGGCGCCTGATGCGGATCTGGTGCCGGACAAAATGGGCGCCTTTTTAAAATGGTTCAATGCGGAAAATAATATCGACTTCGTCATAAAAGCGGCCATCGCCCACCTATGGTTTGTTACCATCCATCCATTCGATGACGGGAATGGCCGCATCGCCCGGGCGATCTCGGATATGATGCTTGCCAGATCAGACGGAAGCAGTCAGCGGTTTTACAGCATGTCGGCCCAGATCAGAAAAGAACGAAATGCATATTATGAAATACTGGAAGAAACGCAGAAAGACAGTCTCGACGTGACCGAATGGCTTGCCTGGTTTCTCGGTTGTCTCGATCGGTCGATCATCGCATCTGACGAAACACTGGCGGCAATCCTGCAAAAAGCGAAGTTCTGGGAAAAGCATTCGGGTACCATTTTAAACAGCAGGCAAAAGCTGATGCTGAATAAACTGTTGGATGGATTTGACGGGAAACTCACATCCTCCAAATGGGCGAAGATTGTAAAAAGTTCATCGGATACGGCGGTGAGGGACATCAATGATCTTGTTGAAAAAAAGATATTGATGAAAGAGGCTGCGGGTGGGAGGAGTACAAGTTACATTTTGCAAAATCAACCATAGCGGAAAGCAAAAACTAATGAAAGTTGGGACATGCATTAAACGAAAACCGGGATTGATTAAAAGAAAAAACCCAACGTAAGTTGAGGTTTTTCATTAGTGGCGTGGGGCGGGATTGAACCGCCGACACAAGGATTTTCAGTCCTTATAATATTTCGCGTCACTTGACCTAACATCAAGGGTTAGTCCTGTTACAACGGTATCACGGTAATAGGCTCGTTTGCCTTTAGGAGGCATCAGAATGCACGTGATGTTTTTGATGGTATAACCCCGGCGTAACCCCGGATAGTTGAGAGAAAGTATTTGGATGACTGAAAAACTCAATTTCACTAAACCACTTTTGCTATCACTTCGGCCTGTTTCAGAAGGTCAACGGCTGACTGTATGGGATGCAAAAACCCCAGGGTTGCAATGCAGAATTTCATATAATGGCGTTATTTCTTTCAGTGTATATCGGAGATTAAAAACAGGCAGAGTAGAAAGAATAACGCTTGGAAAACTTCAGATATAACAATTGAACAAGCTAGAACACGGCTATTTATGCTCGTCTTAATATTGATCCTGTGAAAAAATCTATTGAAGGCGCGGCGCAGGCGATTTGGTGCAAGAAGTGAAGCTCACGAAGCAAAACACACTTGATTATTTAATCTGCTCCCGTTTTTTGTATCTTAATAAGAAGTAAATTATATCTAACATTCAATTCGATAATGCAAGTCAACGATAGTAAATACCTAAAACATGATATTTTCAAGGAATTAGAAGTATACCAAGACTTTTATGACTCTTTGTCAACTTCCATTATGCATTTTGTTACATCGGGAACGAAAGCAATAAACTTTGATACTTACGTATTCTCTTCGATGGCAGGAACTATCGAGTCGATAAAACTGCTCCTGGCAAAGGGAAGAATAAACGACGGTTATGCATTGCTGAGAAAGTTTCATGATTCAATAATTATCAATTCTTACGCTATTCTCTATCTTCAGAAAAATTTGAACTTGGAAAATTTTATAGTTGAGAAGATAGATAACTGGCTTAATGGGAAAGAAAAACTTCCTGATTATAATCACATGAAGCAATATCTGGACGAAAGCGAAGAGCTATCCAAAATAAACTGTCTGCTCTTAACTGATAGAAGATATGCAGAAATAAGGAAGCAATGTAATAATCACATGCACTACAATAGTTTTTTTTGCATGATGCTTAATGATAACGAAATCTATAATAAAAATCGCAGTGCTTATCTCGATAGAATATCTCGTGACTTGCATGATTTGTTCATATTGCATTTTGGATATATTTTTAGCCTGAACCCATATTATATGTCTTCATCTGATTACATGGATGCCATGGAATGTGGATTGACACCGGAAGAGGGAAGTCAGTATTTTATTGCGCCTTTCATTCAGGAGGCTTTTGATAAATTCATCAGGCCGAGACGCCCGGATATTGCCAAGGTCATTAAAGAGAACAGTGGCATGCAACTTCAATAGCCATTTTGGCTGAGAACCTTCGTAATTTCCTTTAAAAGAAGAACAAAAATGCTTCCTACACTCACTTCACCAAATGCTACTGTTGAAAATCCCGGCGTTATTAATGTCGTTGTCGGTCGCAATGGCGCGGGCAAAAGCAGATTTTTGCGTGATCTGGTTTCGCATTTTCGAAACAATCCTGCTTTCAATATTAGTTATATTACCCCTGAACGCGGCGGTACTTTTTTATACGAACCGCAAATTGAAGCCAACGCGCTTTCAGATCCGAATTGGCTTAATAATAATCGGCAACAAAATCAGTCGAGCGATTTTAAAAAGACTTCGCTAAATCATTTAAGAAACTTAAGCATAGCCTGGGGGCGCAGGCTTAATGATGATTTAGCGCTTCGTCAAACTGATAAAACTTTTGAAAACGAGTTTCTTGCCGACATAAATGCTCTTTTCTTGAATATACGTTTGGTTTGGAGCAACAATTCGTTCACTTTCGAAAACCTTTCCGGTGAACAAATTCGTCCGAACCAGATCAGCAGCGGTGAATCAGAAATTGTTTCTTTGGCGAGCGAGATATTGAACTTCTTTGAAGCCATTGATCAAAATAAAAGCAATGTTTTGGCTATTGACGAACCCGATGTCCACTTACACCCCGATATGCAGGCCCGGCTGGCAAGTTTTATTATAAAACAGGTAGAAAAACTGCCAGCACCCAAAAGAGAGGTGCTTGCCATACTTATTGCTACACATAGTACATCTCTCTCGACAGCTTTATCATCTTATACAGGAACAAAAGTTGCCACGAAACACTTCGATAATAATATAATTGTCCCCCGTGCTATGTCGGCACATTTTCAACAAACAGCGAAATTCTTCGCGCATCCGCTATCACAAATTATTGCACAGGAGCCATTATTTATTATTGAAGGAGGCGACGATACGCGTATTTTTCAACAGGCCGCTCGATCAGCCAAAGGTCTTATTCGCATGTTTCCGGTCGAGGCTGATAGCGTAGATCAACAAACAGCATTAGAGACGTTTTGTAGCGAAGTTTTAAGCGCAGTCCATGATGACCCCATAGCTTTTTCCATCCGTGATGGCGATGGTCAAAGAAATACTCTCGATCCAATTGGCTGCGTTACCCGTTTTCGCCTTCAATGTTATGCCGTAGAAAACCTTCTGCTGACTGATGAATTTTTGCAAAGCCGCAATTCTAATTGGGCTGCATTTCAAATAGCAGCCCTAGCCTCCGCTGCGACTATGCTAGAAGGTACACGTCGGGAACTATTAGAGAATGTGGCAAATTCCCGGGATCGATACAGAGATCGAAAGATAAAAGACATTCGCACCCTTATTTGTGTCATTTTGGGCTCCGATAAACCTTGGGAATTTCTTTTGGGACAGGTAATTGGATCGACATTAAATCCACTGCCACCGGAAAATGAAGAACCCACAATAGTCAATTATTTAGGCCGATCCTTGCTACTAGCCATGGGTTTTCAGGACACACTCCCGCTGCCTGTTCCGGTAGTAGGTGAATAATTATTTCATTACTTGATTTAACTGTCTAGCCCTTCATTTCGCACCCAGTAGGGGGCAGGCCCCGACGGCATCTTCCACTCGATGCCGGAAATTTTTGATAGACGATCAATCTGCTTTTGCAACGCGTCAAACATATACTCATCCAGCCATTTAAATAATGGTGCCCATTCTATAGGAGCACCTAGGCAGAATATGATATCGAGTTCTGGTTTTAATATAAAAGATGTTCCGTCGAATTCAATATGAAGCTGCGTTTCTATAGAATCATGCGCCCCGTGATGGGCGTATCTCTCGTGACGCAAACTCATGATTGCATTGTGAATCTGGCGTAAATCGTCGGGAACTGCGTCTTCATTTAGCTTGGTTGTTCCGTCGGAGGCCGTAAAGAGTCGTCCATATCCAATTACCAGGCCTGTCGTTACAGCTTCAACATGCATGATAAATTCATGTGTGGTCTCTACCGGAAGGGTGGTTAAATAGTTATAGGTGTACCGGATATCCGAAACTGAATGTATGCTTTTGAAAAGGCGCTGGAGGCGTTCCAAATCGGGCTGATATTTGGCCAGAAACTCATTTATACTTTGCTGTGAATCGAACATTGCCTTGACGCAAAAAGATATTAATTTTCAATTCTGAAAAGCTTGTCCCCTTGAGATAGCTCAAGGATGATATATTCTTGCTTATTCAGTTCTGTAGGTAATTTATCTCGCAGGATCGACGCAACAAATTGAATGTTGTATTTCCCAACAAGCTGGCTGATCTTAACGAGCTGGTTATCGTGCATGAGCTCTTTTTTATCGTTGAGAATAAAGTGAACACACGGCATGTTTTCAGAGTCTGCAAACAGTATATAAGCAATATCAAAACATGAAATTTCTCCTTGCTTTTTGCCTGAGCTAAAATTCAAATTAAACGCAGAAAATCTATAAAGTTTTTGACCTTTTCTATTGACCACGATGTCGTACTTTACTGCGTATTGTTCGCCATAAAGAGTTTGTGATACCTCTGAAAAGAACTTATTGAATTTATTTAATTGTTCTTTTACACGCTGTTCAAACGCGTCGGAGAATAATGCGCTGTCAATGCCCGCGAGTTCGATATTAAGCTTGTCGATTGCTTCCGCAACTTCATTCAGTTGTGAAATGATAGTTTGGTATTCACCTTTCTTTTGATTCTTTTCTGATAGCTGCGCAATCAGTTTCTCCAATTCTTCAAAGGAATCGCTTTTTGCGATCTCCGCGCTTAGGGTCTTTTCGCTCTCCAAGAGTCTTCGAACCTGCGCCTGCCTTTTAGTAATTTCTTGATCAATTGAAGGAAGTTCCTCCGATAAAAATTTTACTTTTTCATCGATCATTTTGTTGTGAAAATCCACCAGGTCTTCAAATGTTTTGTGAATAGCGTCGATATACTGCGTTGCTTGCTGATAAATCAATTGAAGCTGAGCTAAATCAATATCGGAATGATCCGCCTTCAAATCATTTTGAGCCTCAAGTATAAGCTCACGCTTGATATTCAGACTGGTCAAATGTGCGCTTGCCGTATTGATTTCAAACTTTATGTTTGTAAGCTGATCAAGATCGGCTTCATAGGCTACATTCAAGTTCAGCTTGGCTTTTTGATCATTAATCTTTTTAATTTCGTTTTCAATTAAGCTTAACGCAGTCTCATAAGCCGACTTTGTCTGGTTCTTTTCGAGGCGTGACTTGAAGGTTTCCTCTTGTTTCAGCTTTGCTAACACGGTTTGTTTGGAACTGCCCTCATTGAATTCTACGCCGAACATAAACAGATGCAGCGTTTCATACTCTGCGTCTGAAGAATACTTATCCAAAGTTTTGAGCGTATTTGTAATACTCTCTTCTTTATATCTAACATTATGCGATATCAATTGACGGAATGTCGGTTTGGCTGAAATCAGATTTGGGAAAAGTAATTTTCCAAGTTCAATTTCAAACTCTTCCTCGGTATAGGACTGTTCATTTATCCTGCGGATAATTTCACTACGAGCTAAAAAATTCCGCTCAATCTTTATTTCCTTTGCAGTGGCGGCGCTCAAGCCTTCGGTTAAAATCAAAGAAATTAAAACTTCATTATTCCTAAGAAAATCCTTCACTAAGGTATTCTCTTCTTTTTTACTTTCTGGATCAGACCAAATTGAATTTGGTTTTGCGCCAAGGCAAAAATCAATGAGTTTTAATACTGTGGTTTTTCCTACGTTATTACCAGTAACCTGAGTACCCGTGTTATCAACAATCAAGTTTAGGCCATTCCTAAAAGAAATATCTCTAATTATTTTTGAATCCGACGATATGATCAACTTCTTTAAGAACATAATTCAATCTCGTTATTCTTATTTGCGCGTGCAGCATTAATAAGATAAAGCCAATCTAAACAAAGAATAAAAAGCACAAAGGAAATGTGAAGGTGGGTTCTGACGTTTTGGTAAAGAGTCAAAAGGCCTTGTGTGTCGGAACGTTGGAGTTCTTGTAAAACAAGCGCTCCATTATAATAAACCGAATTATTTGGATGAATATTATCAGGCAGTAACATAGCTGTACTTTACAGGATTATCAAAAATTTTGCATCGAATAAAGGCGTTAACAACTAAAACACCCACGGCTAAGTCTAATTCGTCCTGGGGAATTTGCACGAAGTTACTGCTGCCCCTGACTTTCTTGATCACATTCTCTATTGTTCTCAAGAAAATTTGATCGGGATTGAAGGTAGGGTTTATAATTTTCTCTTCTAAGTATCCTTTGTTTATTGTTTGTAGAACTGAGGCGCTTTTATTTGCCCCTAGTTGGTCAAGCTGCTTAAAGATTTTATCCACTCTGCCGCAATAGGGGGTGTAATCATGGATAACCTGTTTTGTATGGTCGATCTTATTATAGTCAATCTTGCGTTTGATCTCAAAGCTATCGATAACCGGGATCGATGCTACCGGCATGCCCCTAACTCTTCTTTTATAAACCCGTAGATATCCTTTTGCTTATCGACTGTTTGGGTCAAGATAAAATCAAGGATGGATTTGTTATCCAGGATATCTGCACCCGGACTGAAACAAATGCCATGGGGATTTTTAAAAGTTGCTTTCCGAAGTGCGTCGGCATCTTTGGAAATAGAGACAAATTTAAATGTATAACCGGGATGGTTTTTTATCAAATCCTTGTCTAATGAATCCTCAACTTTCGCTTTGGTGTTAGTTGCGGATACCTGACACACACATTTGTTCTTATGATCTATTAAGTCGATAGCCTCTACGTTCTGTTTTATTGTATTGGCATTTTGAAACTCCCAGCCGAACAGTATCTTAAAAAAATCCAGAAAAAATGTCTCCGAATGAATATTAAGGTCAAGAATGTTCAACTTCCCCCTTAAATTAATCCGGTAGGAAAGTACTCCGAGTTTTTCCTCGATATAAGTGAAATAGCCGCTGCGGTTCATTAATGACCTAAAAGGAAATGGTAGAGGTTAATATATAAATTAATTTTCGATTTGTCACAATACCGTATATGTTAGATAGGTCGGCATTTGTTGTACTTATGTTGTACCAAAGAAAAAGGCGACCATGAATTTATCTTCATAATCGCCTCATTTTCTTCGTGGTGTGGGGCGGGATTGAACCGCCGACACAAGGATTTTCAGTCCTTTGCTCTACCAACTGAGCTACCGCACCTTCCAGTTTGTCGCAGGGAAACCCATGGTGGGGATCTGCGCCCGCCACAGCATTTAGCGTAGGCAGGGGGGCAAAAATAGGGTAAAATCCCATTCCTCCCAACCCGTATTTACATTCCGTATTCGTTCAGGAATTTGATGCGCATCAGCTTGAGCTGCTCCCAGGTGAAATTACCGTCGGAAAGCTCCTGCTGGGCAAGTTGCAGACTGCTGGTCTCGCAACCCTTGAAATAATCCATGATCTCGTCCTGCTCGGATTCATCCAGCAATTCGTCGATCACATAATCCAGGTGCAATCGCGTGCCGCTGGCCGCGATCGTCTCCATATTTTCCAGCAGGGCATCGAGGCGGAGATCCTTGTTGCGGGCAATGGTTTCCAGCGGGATCTTCTTGTCCATCTGCTGGATGATATAGACCTTGTTGATGCTTTTATTGGCGACAGACTTCATCACGAAATCATCCGGCTTCTCGATATCATGGTCCGTGACATATTTTTCGATCACTTCCAGGAACGGTTTGCCGTAACGGAGCGCCTTTCCCTTGCTCACGCCCTGGCATCTTTCGAGGTCGAGGATGCTGGTCGGATAGAATGTGGCCATATCCTGCAGCGAAGATTCCAGGAAAAGCACAAACGGGGGCAATCCCTTCTTCTTGGCTTCCGTCTGACGCAGGGCCTTCAGCATTTCAAACAAAGGCTCATCGACGGCGGTAGTGGCTGCATTGCCATCCTGCCCTTCTTCGTCGTCTTCCTCATTGGCTTCTTCAAACGCATTGTTCAGCGAAATCAGAAACGATTTCGGTTTCTTCAGGTACTCATGTCCTTTCTTACTGATCTTGAGCACACCGTATTCTTCAATATCCTTCCGGATAAATCCTTCGAGCAACATCTGGCGGATCAGCGATTCCCAGTAATATTCGGTCTCGCCCTTGCCAATACCGAATTCCGGGATGCCTTCATGACGGAACATCATGATCTGCGGCGTGAGCTTGCCCACCAGGATATTGACCGTATAATCGTTGGCAAACCGTTCGTCGAGGGCCTTGATGGTCTTTAAAGCTTTCACGGCATTGTCCCTGGCTTCGATCTTTTCTTTCGGGTGGAGGCAGTTATCGCATTCCCCGCAGTTTTCGGCGGTATATTCTTCGCCGAAATAACTCATAAGCACTTTCCGGCGGCAGACGCCACTTTCGGCATAGCCCACTGTTTCATTGATCAACTGGGCCCCCACTTCGCGTTCGCTCAGCGGCTTGTCCTTCATGAAATGTTCGAGCTTCTGCACATCTTTGTGCGAATAATACAAAACGCAGATGCCTTCGCGGCCATCGCGCCCGGCGCGGCCGGTCTCCTGATAATAATTTTCTATCGATTTCGGAATATTGTAGTGGATTACAAAGCGGATGTCCGGCTTGTCGATCCCCATCCCGAAGGCGATCGTGGCCACGATCACCTGCATATCTTCATTCAGGAACAGGTCCTGTCTTTCGGCCCTGAGTTTACTATCCAGTCCGGCATGATAGGCCACGGCCTTGATGCCATTCGCCACGAGCATATCGGCCAGCTCTTCCGTCGTTTTGCGGTTGAGGGTATAGATGATCCCGCTCTTGCCTTTGTGCTGGAGGATGAATTTTACGATGCTGCGGTTGGTCAGATCCTTCTTGACCTTTGGCTGGATTTCATAATACAGATTGGGGCGGTTGAAGGACGAGATAAAGATCTTCGGATCGCGGAGCGACAGGTTCTTAATGATGTCGCTCTGCACTTTGGGGGTGGCTGTCGCTGTCAGCGCAATCACCGGAACATGGGGGTTTACCAGGTCCATGATCTCCCGCAGGCGGCGGTATTCCGGACGGAAATCGTGCCCCCATTCGGAGATACAATGGGCTTCGTCCACGGCAAAAAATGATATTTTGAGGTCGCTGAAAAAGTCGAGGTTTTCCTGTTTGGTGAGGGTTTCCGGCGCTACATAGAGCATTTTGGTATGGCCGCTCAGCAGGTCATCGTGAACGACCTTGATCTGTTTTTTGGTAAGGGTTGAATTGAGGAAATGGGCCACGCTGTCCTTGCTGCTGTAGCCGCGCACCAGGTCCACCTGGTTCTTCATGAGGGCGATCAGGGGACTGACAATGATGGCCACGCCTTCGCTCATCATGGCGGGCAACTGGTAGCAGAGGCTTTTGCCGCCGCCGGTAGGCATGATGACGAACGTATCCTTGCCGCTCAGGACGTTCTGTATGATGGCGCTCTGGTTGTCTTTAAAGCCGTCGAAACCGAAATGTTCCTGCAGGTGGGCAATTAACCGGGGGTCTACAATGCCGGCAGCGGATTTTAAAGTGCCGGTTTTAGCTTTGGTAGCAGGTTTCTTCGATGAGGTTGTGGCCATTGGTCTGTAAATTTTTCTTCACACATGCTTCAGCGTGGAAAGTCTTTAAGATAATCAAAATATCCGGTATGGAAGCAGTGGTCTCAGGCGCCCGAAGCACCTAATCGGAACAAGTCGGCGAATTTACAACAAAAGGGAGTGGCGGGAAATCCGATTTTGTTAAAAAATTGACATCGCAGGCCCAGTTACCCTGCATAATCGCATATTTTTGCGCCTACTGATGTCAACCCGTTCCATCAAAGAAACCGCCATCCAGACGATCCGCAACGAAGCCGGCGCCATCGCTGCCCTCGAACCCTATATCAACGACCAGTTCGTTGGTGCAGTGGAATCCATCCTGGCATGCAAGGGACGCCTCATTATCAGCGGGGTAGGTAAAAGTGCGATCGTGGCGCAGAAGATCGTGGCTACGTTCAACTCTACCGGAACGCCCGCCATCTTTATGCATGCAGGAGACGCCATCCATGGCGACCTGGGCATGGTGCAGGAACAGGATATCGTGCTGGTGATCAGCAAAAGCGGCGAAAGTCCGGAAATCAAGGTGCTTCTTCCCCTGCTCGGCAGTTTCGGAAACACGCTGATCGGCATGGCCGGGAATGCCCATTCGCTGCTGGCCAAAACGGCCCGCTATTTCCTGAATACGACGGTAAGTGAAGAAGCCTGCCGGCATAACCTGGCCCCTACCAGCAGCACCACGGCCCAACTGGTGATGGGCGACGCGCTGGCCATGAGTCTCATGGAACTGAAGGGGTTCGACAGCGAGGATTTCGCCCGGTTTCATCCCGGCGGAACACTCGGAAAAAAGCTTTACCTGCGCGTCAACGATATCTTCATCCACAATGCCAAACCGCGCGTGACGGCAGACGCCTCGCTGCAGGCGGTGATCATGGAGATGACGTCCAAAAGACTGGGCGCCACCGCTGTTACCGATGACAAAGGCGTCTTGCTGGGCATTATTACGGACGGGGATCTGCGCCGCATGCTGGAAAAAGGGATGACAGGCCAGGTGACCGCCCGCGATATCATGACGACGCGCCCCGTAGTGGTACAGAAAGAAGCGCTGGCTGTGGAAGCACTTGAAATATTACGGTCAAAGGATATCAGCCAGCTCGTGGTTGCCGACGATGCCCACTACGAAGGCTTTATCCATTTGCACGACCTGATCAGAGAAGGGATCCTATAAAAACAAATCATCATGAACGAACACCATTACGCAGTGATCATGGCAGGAGGTATCGGCAGCCGTTTTTGGCCGATGAGCAGACAGAACTATCCGAAACAGTTCCTGGATATCCTCAATACCGGGAAAACGCTGATACAGGATACGTTCGAACGGCTCACCAATGTTGTTCCGCCGGAAAATATCTACGTCGTCACCGCCACCGAATACATCCACATCGTAAAAACGCAGCTGCCGCAGATACGGGAAGAGAATATCCTCGGTGAGCCATCCCGCAAAAATACCGCGCCCTGCATTGCCTATATTTCTTTCAAGCTCCTGCAGAAAGATCCGAAAGCTTCGCTGATCGTGGCGCCAGCCGATCACCTCATCAGCGATAAAATCGCCTTTACGAAAGTATGCCTGGAAGCCTTCAGCTTCATCAATAAACACAATGCCTTCATCACCCTGGGCATCACCCCATCCCATCCTAATACGGGTTATGGGTATATCCAGCGCGAACTTCAGTCCGTAACGGACAACGTATACAAGGTGAAAACCTTCACCGAAAAACCAAATCTCGAGCTGGCAAAAACATTTCTGGCCAGCGGTGATTTTCTCTGGAACGCGGGCATCTTCGTATGGCAGGTGAAAAATATCATCAAGGCTTTCGAAAAATACCTGCCGGAGATGTATGATGTTTTCCTGGCGGAAAAAGATTCTTTCAATACGCCGGGGGAGAAAAAAGCGCTTGAACATATCTATCCGCTGTGCACGAATATCTCCATCGATTTCGGGATCATGGAAAAAGCCGACAACGTGTATGTCATTCCTTCTTCTTTCGGATGGAGCGATCTCGGTACCTGGAAAAGTGCGTACGACAACCTGGAAAAAGATTATCTCGGCAATGCTGCCGCCGGTGAAAAAGTGATGGTGATCGATGCGCAGAACTGCATGATCCACTCCAAAGGGAATAAACTGGTGGTATTGCAGGGCGCAGAAGATTTTATCATCGTGGATACCGACGACGTTCTGCTAATCTGCAAAAAAGACAAGGAACAGGAGATCAAGGATTATGTTGCCGAAGTGCGCCGGAATATCGGTGATGAATACCTGTAAATTACGATGGTGAAGATCAGATCAAAACTTCCGGCCACCGGTACCAGCATCTTCACGGTGATGAGTGCGCTGGCCAACGAACACAAGGCGATCAACCTGGGGCAGGGCTTTCCGGATTTTCCGATGACCGCCGAACTGATCGAACTTGTCGCCAAATCCATGCGCGACGGTTATAACCAGTATGCACCCATGGAAGGATGGCTGCCGCTGCGCAACAGCATCGCCGCAAAAATTTATGATCTCTACCGGCAGCCGGTAAATCCCGTCACCGAAATCACCATTACGCCCGGCGGCACCTATGCCATTTACAGCGCGCTGACAACCATCCTGCAGCCGGGTGATGAAGTCATTATTTTCGAGCCGGCCTACGACAGCTATGTGCCAAATATCCTGATCAATGGCGCAGTGCCCGTTCCTGTTCCATTGCAATATCCCTCATATCAGATCGACTGGGAACTGGTGAAACAAAAGATCAGTAAGAAGACCAAACTGATCATGCTGAACTCGCCGCACAACCCGACAGGTGCCGTGATCTCCATGGAAGATATCGAACAGCTCCGCGACATCGTCATCGAACACGACCTCTTTATTCTTTCAGACGAAGTGTACGAGCACCTCATTTTTGATGGCTTGCCGCATTATTCCATGCTGCGCTTCCCGGAACTGTATGCGCGGAGCTTTGTCTGCTTTTCGTTTGGTAAAGTCTATAACTGCACCGGCTGGAAGATGGGCTACTGTGTTGCGCCGCCGGCATTCACGGCGGAGTTCAGGAAAATGCACCAGTTCAATTGTTTCAGCGTGCAAACGCCCGCGCAGGTGGCACTCGCCGAGTATATTTCGCAAAAAGAATCGTACCGGTCCCTCGGTGCGTTGATGGAAGGGAAGCGCGATTTTTTCCAGCAGCTCATGGCGCAGACAAAATTCACACCGCTGGTAAGTCACGGAAGCTATTTTCAATTGTACTCTTACCGGCAGGTGAGTGAAGAGGGCGATTTTGCCTTTGCGCGGCGGCTCACTACGGAGTTGGGTGTGGTCGGAATTCCCGTGTCGGTATTTTACCAGTCAGGAAAAGATGACCGGGTGCTGCGTTTTTGTTTTGCGAAGAAGGAAGAAACGCTGGTCGCAGCCGTGCAGCGACTCAGGCAACTATGATGCGTTTTTTGCTGGCGAGGTATTTCTGATGCACGATCTCGCTCATGGACTTATCCTGCACTTTGCTCTCCACCCACGAAATAATATCCAGGTAGGCAAAAGACCTGGTTTCATACCGGTTGTATTCCAGGTGTTTGATGGTGGTCAGAAACTTTTCCAGTTCCGGTTTCAGTTTACGCGGGGAAATGTCGAATGATTTCCGCAGAAACCGGAATATCTCTTCTTCCACCACCGTGAGATTTTTCATTTTGGCCATGAACCGGTAAACGGATTTAATGAGGGATTCGAGGATCTCAAAATTGCCCATTTCATAGTGGGCCAACAGGTGCACGAGACGTGCATAGCATTGCAGATCGTAGCGGAGGTCCACATGATCCTGGATGATACGTTGCAGGTAATCGATCGACGTACCGTAATCGCCGCTGCCGAAATACAAGGTTGCAATTTTATAATTAAATACCAGGATCCGGTGGTGGTCGATATAGAATCCGTATTCGGTCAGTTTCTCTTCAATATAGGGCACCATCTCAAGACCTTCCTTGAAAGTCCCTTTCATGAGATGCTGGTTGATCTTGGCTCCGTAGATGTATACGAAGGTATGGATCCTGAAATTGTCGTGGTGCTGGGCCTGTGGCGTCTCTGCATACAATTCAAAACGGCGAAGGATCTGTTCAAATTTTCCAAAGTAACGCAGGTCGAATAAGGCATTGAGCATATTGTGCATGCCTTTCACATAGTGACCCGTTTCCACGCTGATCATCAGCGGTTCATTGTCGAACAGGTCGATCCATTTCTGACCGTAGCGGTAATACATCAGAAAATCCTGCCGGATAAATGCAAACCAGCTATAACTCTGATACAGGTACAGCTTTTCGTAAAAATCTGTCAGGTTGGTCGTATCGGGCAGCGAATTCTCGTTAAAGAATTCTTTCAGGCGGCGTTCGTCGGTATCATTTCTGGCGTGTCCGTTTTCCACGTACCAGCGGTAGAGGAGCAGGGCCAGGTTGGATAATTTGGTTACCCGGTCGATATGGTCGCTGATCTCGGATGCTTCGCGGGTGAGCTGTTGTGTTTTTTCCAGGGAGCTGCGGGTGATATGCAGGGTTTCAATCTTTTTTTCCAGGGAGATCAGCTGGGCCAGGAAATTGAGCTTATTATTTGCTTTGGCGATTTCCTTTGCTTTTTCGAGGATCTTGAGGCTCTGCAGTTTGAGACCTTTATTGTAGAGCAAACGGGCATTGTCCATGTGCTCACTGAGCTGGAGGTCAGTGTTTTCGGTGGTTTTGAGCAGGCGCAGGCTGGCCAGCACCTCTTTATATAAATGCGTTTTGAGGTTGGCGAGCTGGGGCTTGGTGACCGAAGGCAGTTTTTTGAGGATGGTTTTATCGTCGTACTCCTGCATTTTGTCCAGCGTATCGAACAGCTGAACGATTTTGAGGTCTTCTTTTGCGGAACTCCGCTTGATATAGAGCTTGAAATGCCGTTTTTCAGACTTTTCGAGCGATCGGATCAATTGAAATAAAATATCCGTAGAACGGTTGGACATCATAAAGAAATTTTGCTGAAACTCACGCGGGGCAAGGGTTCTGGGGTCGGATTAGCGCTTTTGACATGAGTAAAAGAGGAAGAACATGGTTTCAATGAGACCAATTACCTCCTTATTTTTGTATCAGCAAGTAAGGAAAAAGAATACAGCAGGCAATCGTTAGTGAAAAAGCAAAGTGTCGTTAGAGGCCAAGTGGTAAAATCCTGAAGTATTCAAAGAACAAGAATTCTACCTTTTTTCATATGGCAAGCAATCGTTAGAGGTCAGCTGTTTCTACAGGTGACCTTATTTTTTTGTCCCCGATCCAGCAAAGCTACTACAAAATCCGGATCAAAAGAATACCCCCCGATCCATTTCCACCCCGGGATAAGCACCAATTAAATATAGAGACCCTATCTCTTAAAAATCAAATGTTTACGTTCAAAATACGAAGACTTCGTCCCATATTCCCTCTTGTATATGGACTGAATAAGCCCCCATTAGATAGTACCGGCTAGCATTAATTTTGCCCCAATCTTCGGACAATCCTGATTTTTATTGTATTATTGAACAACCCCCTCAACCCAACATATGAGCCATCGCATTTTCGCCATGCTGCTAACCTGCGGCACCTTTCTTATCTCCTGTAAGAAAAATAAGACAACTCCTGAGCCGCCTGTCGTTACCGTTCAGGCCAGCAGCACCGTGCAATTACCCACAGATTCTCTGAAGATTGTCGGAAGCGCGATGGCGAACAATGGCGCCACGATTGTTTCGTATACCTGGAGTCAGGTTGCCGGCCCGGGAAATGCCACGATCGTAACAACAGATGCTCCGTCAACGCTGATAGAACATTTACTGGCAGGAACCTATATTTTTAAATTGTCCGCAACCGACAGCAAGGGTTTAAGTGGATTTGCCGTCGATACCATTACAGTCAACCCGCTGACGGTGCTTACGTTGGCTCCTGCAAACAATCCCGATGAGGTTGAACTTTGGGGATATAATGGACAGGATATGGGAACGAACCCAACCTCTCCGGAACTTTTCCCTGAATTTTGGACAGTCAGCGGGAATTATGTGGTAACACGCGGGTTGCTGCGCTTCGACCTGAGCAGCATACCTGCCACAGCCGTTATTGTAAACGCTCAACTTAGTTTGTATTCTGATTCCGTACCATCGAATGGTGATTTAGTACATGCCAACTATGGTTTGGGAGACTCTATGGCTATCAGACAAGTAACGTCATCTTGGACGGGAAGTTCAGTGAACTGGACCAACCAGCCCACAGTAACCAGTGACAATGAGGTATTAATTCCTGCCACAGCACTCTCTTCGTTAAATCTGCCATCCATAAATGTTACTCCCATCGTCTCAAATATGGTAAGCAACAATTCGAACTATGGATTTGAGATGGTTTTGCAGGATGAGCTTGCGCCTTATATCTGCAGAATTTTTTGCTCGAGCAAATATTCAGATGCGGCGAGACATCCATCCATCACTATTCAGTATTACGTTCCCTGATCAAGTAACTTTTTAAGAAGGTAAAAGCATTTTCCCAAAATCACCCTACCTTTAAAAGTTTTATAAGAGATGATGTAATTATGAATATATTTCTTCGGAAAGCCAATTCGTTTATAAAGGATTTGTTGCTTGTTTCAAGAATTGGATTGTTGTTGATCCCCATCCGTGGTTTGATGAGATTTCTGTTAAACTTCTCATTGCTTTCGTCGTGGGTTAACAAAAATGCCTCCAAGGTTGAATTTTCTGATTTTTATCATCCTTTCCGAAAATATGCCGACCGGGAAAAATTACATCAGCATGTACTTGCAAAAGAAGGACTGGATCAAAAGCCGATTCATTATTTTGAATTCGGAGTGGCAAGCGGTGTTTCCTTCAAATGGTGGCTGAATGGTGCTAAAAATCCAGATTCCTTATTTTTCGGCTTTGATACTTTTGAGGGCTTGCCTGAAGACTGGCACTTCTTCAAAAAGGGAGATATGGCTTTTGATGTCCCTAATTTCAATGACGGCAGGGCGACTTTTATAAAAGGAATTTTTCAGGATACCCTATATGCCTTCCTGGAAGATTATAGAAAAAATACTCCTGCCAATTCATTCACAAGGGTATTACATTTAGATGCCGACCTCTATACGTCGACCCTGTTTGCGCTTACCATGATGGCGCCTTATTTAAGAAACGGGGATATCATTTTCTTTGATGAATTCAACGTGCCCAATCACGAGTTTTCTGCCTGGAACGAATTCGTGAAATGCTATTATATCAAAGCGGAAGTGATCGGGGCCGTAAACAATTTTTACCAGACTGGTTTTAAGATCATCAAAGCATAGAAGATTTTTATATCCGCACTTATTTCAGGAGCTGATAGGCGATCAAACTCAATACGTACGCCAGCCCGGTCATATAGACCAACTGAATCACAGGCCATTTCCAGCTTCTCGTTTCCCGTTTCACCACTGCGAGCGTACTCATACACTGCATCGCAAAGGCGTAAAAAATCATCAGGGAGACCCCGGTAGCCAGCGTGTAGACCTTCGCGCCATCATCTGTTACCGCCGACGCCATCCGCTGGCGCAGGGTCTGGGGGTTGGCATCTTTTCCTCCTTCCACACTGTACAGCGTGGCCATCGTGCCGATAAATACCTCCCGCGCGGCGAAAGAAGTGATAAGCGCAATACCAATCTTCCAGTCATAGCCCAATGGCATGATGGCAGGTTCGATGGAACGGCCAAGGATACCAGCATAGGAGGTTTCCAGCAGGGCTGCATTTTTCTGTTTGTTGGCCGCCGCCGAATCGGCACCATGCAAGGCGCTGATGTTGGCAAATTGTTTGGTCACCGCCTGCCGGCGGGAAGGCGGACCATACGTGCTGAGCACCCAAAGGATGAGGCTGATCACGATGATCACACGTCCCGCATCCATCACAAAAATCCTGGCCTTGCTGATCATGGTAATCGCGACATTTTTCCAACGCGGTGCGCGGTATACCGGCAGCTCAAGAATAAAATAACTTTTCTCCTTTGAGTGAATAAAGGCTTTCGCCACCCAGGAAACGACGAGGGCGGCCACCGTGCCCATCAGATACAATCCCATCATCACCAGCCCCTGCAGGCTGAAAAAGCCCAGCACGTTATGATTCGGCACCACCAGCGCAATCAGCATGGTATATACCGGCAACCGCGCGCTGCAGCTCATCAGCGGCGTCACCAATATCGTCAGCAGCCTTTCCTTTTTATTTTCAATATTCCGGCTGCTCATAATCGCCGGCACGGCACAGGCAAAGCCGCTGATCATCGGCATGACGCTCTTGCCGTTGAGACCTACTTTGCGCATGAGCTTATCCGTTAGAAAACTGATCCGCGCCATATAGCCGGTGTCTTCCAGGATCGTGATCAGTCCGAACAGGATCATGATCTGCGGGATGAAAACCAGGATGCCGCTGAGGCCG
>CAZZYD010000032.1:0-20958 GCA_964658175.1 uncultured Puia sp.
ATATCCTGAATGAGCTGGGCGAAGACCGCGATGCCTATTATAATGCCATGGCCCCACCGATTATGCAAACAAGCAATTTTAAAGTGGCCACGGTAGACGAGCTGAAGAATTTATTCAAGGAAGAATCTTCCGGTTATCTGTACAGTCGCGGCATGAACCCGACGGTGACGATCCTGCGCAAAAAACTGGCGGCACTGGATGAAGCGGAAGATGCGCTGGTATTTAACAGCGGGGCGGCGGCGATTTTTGCCGGCGTGCTCGCCAATGTAAAAGCCGGCGATCATGTGATTTCGGTGAAGAATCCCTATTCCTGGGTGCAGCGGATTTTTGATAATATCCTGTCCCGCTTCGGAGTGGAAACCACCTATATTGACGGCACACGTATAGCGCATTTTGAAGCAGCAAGACGACCGGAAACCAGGTTTATCTACCTGGAATCACCCAATTCCTGGACCTATGAATTGCAGGATATCGCGGCGGTGGCTGCCTTTGCCCGGGCAAACGGCATCGTCACGCTGATGGATAACTCGCATTGCAGTCCGCTCTATCAAAAACCGATTGCCCTGGGGGTCGATCTTTCGATGCAAACAGCCACCAAATACATCGGTGGACATAGCGACACGCTGGGTGGCGTACTCAGCGGCAGTTCGGCCATGATAAAAAAGATTTTTGACAGCGAATACATGGCGATCGGCAGCGGCATCCAGCCCTTCAACGCCTGGCTGCTGATCCGCGGACTCCGTACCCTGGATGCGCGTATTGCGCGGATCACCGAAACGACGTACGCCGTGCTGGACTTTCTGAAAAATCATCCGGCGGTGGAAAAAACCATCTTTCCCTTCGATCCCGGATTTCCACAGTTCGAACTGGCCAAAAAGCAAATGACGAACGCCTGCGGGCTGATCAGTTTCTATGTTCATGCCAAAAGCCGCCGCCAGATCGTCCGCTTCTGCGAAAGTCTCCGGCATATCATGATGGCAGTAAGCTGGGGCGGACATGAATCCCTGATCCTGCCCCGCTGCGCGTCACTCGAAGACAGGCCCGAAACGGATGGGGGCGATTCAGTTAAGACGGAAAAAATGCAAGGGCCAGTCGACAACTGGTTTTTTGATCCGAAAAATCCGGAACACCGCCTGCTTCGCTTGTATGTGGGACTGGAATCGGCCGACTACCTGATCGCCGATCTCCGCCAGGCTTTGGATACATCGTTTTGAGGACTGTATTTTAACCATTTTTTTTGCTTGGGAATGGGTAGGTATTCTTTATTTTAGCGCAATCTTAAACATCCCGTCTGAGCGCAAGCGGATCAGGCGTATAAACTGCTTATAAACCTTCTGCTCAGTATGCTTAAAACCTTACTCTTATCCGGAGGACTTATCCTGGTGGCTTTCACCTCTTTTTGCCAGGATAAATGGGACCTTCGCCGCTGTGTGGAATACGCGCTCAGTAATAATATTTCCATACGCCAGGCAGATATAGATGCCCGCACCGCAAAACTTTCCTACGATCAGGCCGTCTGGGCAAAATATGGCCAGGTCTCGTTCAATTCATTGCTCGGACTCAACTTCGGACGATCCATTGACCGGAGTACCAACCTGTTTACCACCAGCCAGCTGCTCAACCAGAGTCTCAACCTCCAGGCAGGGGTCACCCTGTTCAACTGGTTTGCGTTGAAACGGAATGCGGAATACAATGATTATTCCTATCAGGCCGGTAAGGTGAATGTCGACAAGATCAAAAACGATGTCACCCTCAATGTGTCTGCCGCTTATCTCGCTGCCCTGCTTGCCAGGGAACAGGTGAATGTCGGAAAAGTAAAACTCGCCCTCACCCAATCGCAACTCGGTAATACAAAAAAACTCGTGGAAGCAGGTTCGGTACCCGAGCTCAATGCCGCGGAACTCGAATCCCAGTTTGCACTCGATACGGCAGCACTGATCACAAGCCAGGAAACCTACGATGTGGATGTGCTGCAATTAAAGGCGATCCTCGCCATGGATGCCGCCACGCCCTTTGAGCTGGATACGCCGCCGGTAGAAACCATTCCCGTGGAACCCATTGCCGAATTGCAACCGGACCTGGTATATAATATCGCAGTAGGCACTTTCCCGCAGCAGAAAATGAATGACCTGCGCATCATCGCTGCCAATAAACTGGTGCAGGCCAACAAGGGTTTGATGTTTCCGACCCTGTCGGCTTTTGGCACGCTTACCGATTTCTTCGCCAACTACCTGCGCGGACTGGGTTTCACCAATTTCACGAACGTAAATACCGGACTCTATTATTATAATACGCCGGGTGGACCGCAACAGATCGTTTATACGGATCAGTCCGTACCGACATTCCACAGCCAGCCATTCACCAAGGTATTTACCGGTTATCATACACAGCTGAGTGATAATTTTGGGCAACAGGTCGGTCTGCAGCTGAACGTTCCGATCTTCAATGGACTGCTGTCCAGAACCAATTACAAAAAAGCAAAAATTGCGGTGGAGACCGCCAACCTTAACAAGCAAAGCGATCTCTTAAGTCTTAAGCAGTCGATTTACCAGGCCTATTTCAATGCGGTCGCCTCCTTTGAAAAATTTGAGGCGAATAAAAAAGCGGTCGCCACAGCCGAGCGCTCGTTTGACCTTTCCACCAAGCGGTACAATATCGGTCTGCTGAATACCATCGACTACCTTACCAACCAGAATAATTTGTTCACTGCCCGCATCAATCAGTTGTCGTCACAGTACGATTACGTATTCCGGATGAAAGTGCTTGAATATTATAAAGGGCTTGGAATAAAATTATAACAACCCACAACCTGTTCGTATGAAGAAGAAAATTGTCTGGATACTCGTCATCTTAGCGGCGATCGTTTTAGTCCTCGTGGGATTAAAGAAAGCCGGTATCATCGCCAAAGATGAGGGCATCAAAGTATCTGCAGAAAAAGCGATGAAGAGAACCATCATCGAAACCGTAACAGCGAGTGGTAAAATCTATCCTGAGATCGAAGTGAAGATGAGTCCGGACATCTCCGGCGAAATCGTGGAACTGACCGTGCAGGAAGGAGACAGTGTGCGCAAGGGACAGGAGCTCGCGAAAATCTATGCAGATATTTATGCTACCCAGCGAAACCAGGCCGCCGCGCAGGTAGACCAGCAGCAGGCCATGGTATCGAATATCAATGCCACCCTGCCGGGGTTGAAAGCAACGCTCGACAACGCACAGGCACAATTCAACCGGCAGAAACAATTGCTGGCGGATAAAGTGATCTCGCAGTCAGAATTTGAAACGGCCTCCAGTGCCCTCCAGACGGCCCAGGCAAATTACAACGCCGCCCAGCAGAACGTACGGGGAAATATCGCCGGTGTGGCCAGCGCCCAGGCAAACCTCGCCATCGCGGCAAAAAATGTAACCAAAGCCACGCTCGTGTCGCCCATCAACGGCATCATCTCCCAGCTCAGCGTAAAAAAAGGTGAGCGCGTGGTGGGAAGCAATATGATGGCAGGTACCGAAATGATGCGGGTGGCCGACATGTCTAAGATCGAAGCAATCGTAGACGTGGGTGAAAACGATATTCCGAAAGTGCATCTGGGCGATTCGGCCCTGGTGGAAGTGGACGCCTACAACGACCGCAAATTTAAAGGTATCGTCACCCAGATCGCCAGCAGCGTGGCCTCTACTACCAGTACTTCGGGAACCAGCAGTTCGTCCAGCTCCAACGATGTCACGAATTACAAAGTGCATATCCGCCTGCTGCCTGAATCTTACAAAGACCTCGTGGATAATAAACGGCCCAAAAGCCTGGTGTTTCGTCCGGGTATGACCGCCAGCGCCGATATCCAAACGAAAACACATACCGATGCCCTCTCTGTTCCCATCAATGCCGTGACCACCCGCGAGCAGGACGCAGCGCCTGCCGGTGGAAAGGATTCCGCCAAAGGGAAAGACAGTACCATCGCACAGAATACCGGCGGCGGCAACCAGGTGGTGGTGTTCCTCTTGCAGGCAGACCATACGGTGAAGAAAGCAAGGGTGAAAACCGACGTACAGGATATCAATAATATAGAAATCGTTTCCGGACTGAAAGACGGCGACGAAGTGATCACCGGCCCCTATGGCACCGTGAGTAAAATATTGAAAGACGGCACCAAGGTGCAGGTGGTGAGCAAAGACAAACTTTTTGAAGCCAATCCGACGCCTTAGTCGTCGTTTCACATAAAACCGGGTGGATGCAATTTGGAATCATAGGCAGTGGCAGTTGGGCAACGGCACTCGCAAAAATCCTAACAGATAACCTGCATCCGCTCAACTGGTGGATCCGGAATGAATCCGTGATCAGCCAGTTCAGGCACCGGCACCATAATGCGCATTATCTGAGCGCCGTTTTTTTTGACATGAACCATATCAGCCTGAGCAGTGATCTGGCGACGGTGATCGACCGCGCGGATTGCCTGGTGATTGCCATCCCTTCCGCCTATATCGAAACGACGTTTCAGGCGCTGCCGCGAAACATCTTCCGGGGCAAGAAAATCATCTCAGCCGTCAAAGGCATCCTGCCCGAACAAAACCTCCTGCTCAACGAATATCTGCAGACAGCGTTTGATTTTCCGCAAGAAGATTATTTTACGGTGATGGGCCCCTGTCACGCCGAAGAGGTTGCGGCCGAGAAACTGTCTTACCTGACTTTTTCCGGGAAAGATGTTACCTCCACCGCAAATATCGCGTCTCATTTCTCAACGGAGTATCTCAACACCATTGTCAACGGCGATATCTATGGGGTGCAGTATGCCGCTGTCCTGAAAAATATCTATGCGCTCGGGGCGGGCATGGCGCACGGACTGGAATACGGCGATAATTTCCTGAGTGTTTTCATCGCCAACTGCGCCGATGAAATGGCCGGGTTTCTGTTAAAGGCGGGCATCGCCCATATGGAAGTTGGCATTCATGATCCGGGTCCGCACAAAAGCGCCAATTATGCCGCCTCCGTGTACCTGGGCGATCTGCTGGTGACGTGTTACTCCCTGTTCAGCCGCAACCGGAGTTTTGGTAATATGATCGGCAAAGGATATGCGGTAAAAGTGGCCCAGTTAGAACTAAATATGGTGGCCGAGGGTTATAATGCCAGCAGATGCATCTTCGAAGTCAACAAGCGGCTGCAGGCGTCGATGCCCATTGCGAAGACTGTGTATGAGATTTTGTGGGAAGATGTTAAAGTACGGGATGGTTTTAAACATATCGAAGCCATGCTGGTCTGAATATTATTAAAACTGATTTTTATGCCATTTTCTTACCAGGGCTTCGGATTCACCGCCATCATGCTGATGGTTGCCGTGCTTTCGGTAGGTCAGGGAATAAAATATATCAGGGATTATTTCAAATCCCGCAAGAGACTGGGATAGGACTGGGATGAATGGGATTTTATTGGGATTTATGGGATATGGATCTCTATCGATTGGAATAAACTGGAATAATCATCCATATCCCATAAATCCCAAAACAATCCCATTCATCCCAGTTCGAACAACCCCGCCGCAATCCCATCCGCAAATAATTTCCCTTCCATCGTCAGACAGAGCCGCGCTTCCGCATGAATGAGGTGTTGCCGTAAAATATAAGGTGCTGCCAGTTGGGCCAGCCGCGCACCCGCCGCCGCACCAAAAATGGTATTGATGTGATCCAGGCTAATCCCTTCCCGCGTGCGCAGGGCCGTCATGATGTATTCGTTCAGCCGGTCTTTTTCTTGCAGTAATTCCCGCTCAAACAAAAGTTCCCCTTTTTCCAAAGCCGACGCATACTGGATATTATTCGACACATTCCACTGGCGCGACAGGCCGTCGAAGGAATGGGCCGAAGGTCCGAGCCCCAGGTATTTTTGGGATTGCCAGTACGACTGGTTGTGGCGGCTGCGGCAGCCGGGCAAGGCAAAACTGGAAATCTCATAATGCTCATAACCCGCTGCTTCCAGCATCCGGATCAGGGTCAGGAACTGTGTCGCCTGCCGGTCCTGGTCCACATCTGTTTTTGTGTGCAGACCGATCATCCGGTCGAGCGCCGTTCCCGGTTCCACCGTCAACGCATAACAGGAAAGATGCGGCACCCGAAAAGAAAGCGCGGTTTCAATATTGCTGATCCAGCGCTCATCCGTCATACCCGGCACACCATAGATAAGGTCGATGCTTATATTGGTGATGCCCGCTGCCTGCGCATCGGCAATACAACGTTTCGCCTGGAGGGCGTTGTGGGCGCGGTTCATCCATACCAGGTCCTCTTCGAAAAAAGACTGGATACCGATGCTCAGCCGGTTGATGCCCGCCACCTTCCAGGCGGCGAGATTTGTTCCATTGATATCGTCGGGATTTGCCTCGAGGGTTATTTCCGCACCGGCGATCACGGGGTGGACCTCTGACAGGGTATTGATCAGCGCGGCAATCGTTTCCGGTTCGAGCAGAGAGGGCGTGCCGCCACCGAAATAAACCGTCTCCACCGTGGCCCCCTGGAGGTAGTCGCGACGCAATTCAATTTCTTTCAATAAAGCACCGGTTACATCGTTCTTGCTGCGCAGGGAAGTGGAAAAATGAAAATTGCAATAATAGCAGGCGCGTTTACAAAAAGGAATATGTAAATAAATGCCTGCCATCCCGTTTAGCTATTTTTATGAAATATTATGGTTGATTTCTGCGCGCGCCGGGCAAAATTAAGACTATATGTCTGCACCACTTTAATCGTGCTGCTGGCCTGCTGCGCCGGCGCCGAGGCGCAATACCGCCTGCACACCGATATCCTTTCGGCCGATTCGCTCTTCGACGCCACTTCCTTCGGCATCCCTGCTTCCTTCAAAACCAAAAGCGAATGCATCGAATTCGTGTACAGGCTTCCCGCCGTACTCGAACAAAAAGGGTTTGTGGCTGCCTCGATCGACAGCGCCCGTTTCGACTCCGCCTCGGCCCGCATCCTGGTATACCTCGGCGACCGTTACAGTTGGGGCGAAGTAAGGACCCGAAAAGAAGATGCGTCCATCCTGCTGGCATCGGGATGGAATATTAAGAAACTGGCGGGCAAATCATTCAAACCCGAAGTGGTCCGTACCGAGCAGGAGAAAGTGCTCAACTATATGGAAAATAACGGCTATCCATTTGCGAAAATATCGCTGGACAGCGTGATCCTCGACAACGGCGCCATCAGTGCACAACTCAGACTTGACAAGGGTCCGCTCTACCGGATCGACAGCATGCGCATCTATGGAACGGCAAAAATATCAGTGGCTTTCATGCAGCGATACCTCGGTATCACCGACGGCATGATCTACCGGAAAGAAAAGCTGCTCACCATCAGCCGGCGGATACTCGAACTGCCCTATGTGCAGGAAGAGCGTCCATGGACGGTTACCTTACTCGGCGCCGGATCCATCCTCAACCTTTACCTGCGGCCAAAGAAAAGCAGCCAGGTGGATGCGCTGGTGGGATTTCTTCCAAACAACGACCAGCTGACCAGCAGCAAACTGCTGGTAACGGGTGAAGCCACCGTTAACCTTAAAAATTCCTTTGGCAACGGGGAAAGCATCGGCCTGCACTGGCAGCAATTGCAGCAAAAATCGCCGCGCCTCAACCTGGCCTACCAACAACCCTACCTTTTTCAATCTCCCTTTGGCGTCAATGCCAGTTTTTCTTTGTACAAAAAAGATTCGTCCTTCCTCACCACCGATGGATTGCTCGGCGTGCAATACTCGAAATCGGCGAACCATACCTCGATGGTATTCATCGAAGCCAACGGATCCAACCTGCTCACCGTCGACACGCTGACGGTGATCTCCACGCACCAGCTGCCGGCGGTGGCGGATGTATCTGCCGTGAGCTTCGGACTCAGCTATGAATTGAATACCACCAATTACCGTTTTAATCCGCTCCGCGGAAATGAATTTCTTTTTATCGGTTCGGTCGGCACAAAAAAATTCAAGAAGAACAGCGGCATCCTGAAACTCATCGACCCGAATGATTCTTCTTTCGATTTCAACCAGCTCTATGATACGGTAAAACTAAGTTCCTACGTTTTTAAACTCAACCTGATCGCCGCGCATTATTTCCGGATGTCGCGGGCATCGACGATCAAGCTGGGGGTGAACAGCGGCATTTACCAGAGTGGAAATACATTCCGGAACGACCTGTTCCAGATCGGCGGTTACCGGCTCCTGCGGGGGTTTGACGAAGAGAGTATACTGGCCAGCCAGTATGTGGCCGGTACGCTGGAATACCGTTACCTGATCGGACAGAATTCATTTTTGTTTTCCTTTCTCGATGGCGGCTGGGCAAAAAATGACGTGCCCGGATTCAAGGTCAATAGCATTTACCTGGGACTGGGAGTGGGGCTGGCTTTCGAAACGAAGGCGGGGATCTTTAATATGTCCTATGCCGTGGGAAAACAGGACAGCAATCCCTTTCAATTGAGGCAGGCAAAGATCCATCTGGGCTATCTGAACTTTTTTTAAAAGGCACATTCGCATATTTTCGAGATTTTTACAATCGTAACCCGACATTCCTTGGCAAAATTTTACGCGCTGCTTCTCTTTTGTTTTTTGTTGACCGCCAGATCCTTTGGTCAGTCACCGGCAGACAGTCTGCCGCCGCACAACGATTCCCTTCCGACCGTACGCGCGGCGCCGGATACGAGCAGGCCCGCAGTACGCAGGCCGCGGGTAAAAAAGGATAGTCTGCAGATTCCCCTGATCATCCGTACCGATTCCCTGCATTTTTCAAATGTCAAACCCTATCAGCCTTCCGGCCTTTATGACTTTCGGGCACTGATGGCTTCGAACCCCTTTTTCAATTTTTTCGGAACCCCGATCCTGGTGGTTTCGCACGTTTTTGAACGCAGGTCCTACGATTCCCTTTTTTATGCGATCCTGGTGATGCTGTTCTTTTTTGCGATCGTAAAGCTCCTGTTCGGCAAATACCTGAATAACCTGCTCACCCTGTTTTTCCGCGTTTCGATGCGGCAGCAGCAGATCCGGGAGCAGGTACTCCAGTCTCCCTTTCCCTCGCTGCTCCTGAATTTCCTGTTTCTCTGTTCGGCCTCGATGTACGGGAGTTTCCTCATTATGTATTACCGCCCGGGCGCCGTGGACCATTTCTGGCTGCTCTTTGCCTATATCGCCGGGTCGCTGGCCGCCATCTACCTGGTGAAATTCCTGTTCCTGCGGGTGGCCGGCTGGATCTTCAATATACCCCGGGCTGCCGACACCTACCTGTTTGTGGTTTTTCTGACCAATAAAGTAGTGGGAATCTTTCTCTTACCCATTGTGGTGATGCTTTCATTTTCCGGTCCGGTGGTGACCGAAATCGCCGTCACGCTGTCGTTTATCCTGCTGGCTGTGTGCCTGTTATATCGTATCATCGCGGCTTTCGGCACGCTGCGGACGGAAATAAAAATAAGTTTTATACACTTTTTTCTTTACCTTTGCGCGTTCGAAATAGCACCTCTACTGTTGATTTACAAAGTGTTATTGTCATATCTGGAAAAAGCTTATTAATTTTGCGTTGTTCTTACATATGACTAAAAACAGGGATAAAAAGGATATTTTAGTGATGCCAGAAACCGTTGTGAAAAGAATACTAATTACCCAACCAAAGCCGGAATCTGATAAGTCGCCGTATTTCGAATTAGCCCGCAAGTTCAATGTGGAGATGTCCTTCTTTCCGTTCATCCGGCTGGAAGGGATTCCTGCTAAAGATTTCCGCCGTCAAAAGGTAGAGATTAACACTTATACGGCAGTTGTCTTCACGAGCCGTCATGCGATCGATCATTTTTTTCGCACCGCCGAAGAGATGAAGATCACGATCTCCCAGGATACTAAATACTTCTGCATCACCGAAGCGGTGGCACTCTACCTCCAGAAATTTATTTTATACCGCAAGCGCAAAGTATTCTACGGCGCCGACGGCACCAATAAAAGCATGCTCGATGTGATCAACAAGCACAAAGAGAATGAGAAATTCATCTACCCCACATCTGAGAATCAGCAGGACAATGAAATCGTCAACTGGCTCAAGGCCAACCGCTGCGATTTTGCCACGCCGTATATGTACCGCAGCATCAGCAACGATGTGAAGCAGGTACTCGCCAGCGAATTCGATATCATCTGTTTTTTCACCCCGAGCGGTGTGAGAAGTCTGTTCGATAATTTTCCCCAATTCAAACAAAACGGCACGCTCATCGGTGCTTTTGGCAACAACACCTTCCGCGCGGCAGAAGACGCCGGCCTGGTCCTCGAAATCAAAGCACCCCAGCCACAGGCGCCATCGATGGTGTCGGCACTGGAGAAGTATTTGCAGGTGATTAAGAAGCGGTCGGAAGCATAGTCAATTTCTCGCAAGTTTTGTTTCGCGCAAAGACGCAAAGGTCCGCCAAGACGCAAAGGGATTTTTAATTTAGCAAAAGCTTTCTTTTTATTTGTTGGGAATAATTAATTCCATCCAATCTTTGCGTCTTGGCGGACCTTTGCGCCTTTGCGTGAAACAAGTATATGAACAGACTCTCCCTCGAATCATCTCCCTACCTCCTTCAGCACGCCCACAATCCTGTTGACTGGTACCCATGGGGTGACGAGGCTTTTGAAAAAGCGCGGCGGGAAGACAAGCCCATGATCGTGAGCATCGGGTATGCGGCCTGTCACTGGTGTCATGTGATGGAAAGAGAGAGTTTTGAAAATGAGGAGACGGCGGCGATGATGAACGCGCATTTCGTCAACGTGAAGATTGACCGCGAAGAACGTCCCGACCTCGATCATATTTATATGGATGCCGTGCAGGCCATCGCGGGCAATGGAGGCTGGCCGCTGAATGTTTTTCTTACACCCGAAGGAAAACCCTTTTACGGAGGCACGTATTTTCCACCCGTACCGGCACACAATCGTCCATCCTGGCAGCAGGTTATCCAAAGCATGGCGGTCGCTTACCGGGAACGGCGCGCGGACATCACCGAGCAGTCCGACAACCTCACCAATCATTTATTCAGTTCCAATGGATTTGGCGCAAAGCAATCCAATGCCGGAAATTTTACCCCGGTGGTGATGGCAGACGTCTATCAGAAGATCATGCAGACTGCCGACACGGTAGAAGGCGGCTTCGGGCAGGCTCCGAAATTTCCGCAAACGCTGACGATCCGTTTTCTGCTGCAGCATTATTATTTTACAAAGGAAAAGGCTGCGCTGGACCAGGCTTGTCTGAGTCTTGATAAGATGATCGCCGGCGGCATCAACGATCAGCTCGGCGGCGGATTCGCTCGGTATTCAACCGATGCGGAATGGCTGGCGCCTCATTTTGAAAAGATGCTGTACGACAATGCGCTGCTCGTGATCGCCATCAGCGAAGCATACCAGCTCACAAAAAAACCTCACTATAAAAAAGCCATTGC
Source organism: uncultured Puia sp. (assembly GCA_964658175.1). Classification (GTDB taxonomy): domain Bacteria; phylum Bacteroidota; class Bacteroidia; order Chitinophagales; family Chitinophagaceae; genus Puia. The sequence goes on from CAZZYD010000032.1 coordinate 11,398, forward strand.
AGAAACGATGGCGTATGCTGCGCGTGAAATGGCGGCGCCGGATGGCGGTTTCTATTCGGCACTCGATGCAGACAGCGAAGGCGTGGAGGGAAAATATTATGTGTGGACGCGCAGCGAGGTCACCGAACTGCTCGGTGCCGATGCCGACGGCTTTTGCGCTTATTATGATATCACGGCATCCGGAAACTGGGAAGGGAAAAATATCCTGCGGATAGACATTGAACGCCTCGCGGATGAAAGCGGGTCGGACCGGTGGTCCGCCGCCAGGGAGCGATTGCTGGCCGCCCGGTCGCTGCGCGTGAAGCCGGCGCTGGACGACAAACAGCTCACGGGCTGGAATGCGCTGATGGTCACCGCCGCCGCCAAAGCCTTTGCAGCCACGGGTATTGAATCCTATCGCCGGACAGCTCTGGACACGATGCGATTTCTGCAATCGAAGGCTGCCGGCACAGGCATGTACCGTTACTATCATACCTATAAAAACGGCGTGGCCGGAATACCTGCCTTTCTGGACGACTATGCCTTCCTCATTGAAGCGCTGCTGCAATTGCAGGAAATTACGGGAGATACGGTCTGGCTCGACGAAGCCGCCGGGCTGGCGGAATATGTCGTGAAGTTTTTCCGCGATGCGGACAGCGGATTTTTCTTTTTCACCCATGCTGACCAGGACGATGTGATCATCCGAAAAAAAGAAATTTACGACGGTGCAACGCCGTCGGGCAATTCTGTGATGACGACAAACCTCTATCAGCTCGGAATTTTGCTTGACAGGCCTGACTGGAAGGAACTGGTATCCGGTTTGTGCGGGGGATTGGAACAGGTGGTGAACCGCTATCCTGGATCTTTTGCGGTATGGGCAACTTTGATGAATACCCTTACGTATGGTATGAATGAGATCGTGCTGGCAGGGGAAATGTTAAATAAAGAACATATTAACTTTTTATCTAATTATATCCCCAACCGCGTGTTTCAGATGGCCTTCCCGGGCCATGATGCGTTTCCACTTTTGAGAAATAAACCGCTGACAGGAATTCGCCAATATTTCCTTTGTAAGGAATATGCCTGTCAAAACCCTGTAAATGAACTGACTGCGCTTATCCGTCTGCTGGAAAACCCTTAAAAAATAAGGTTAAATCCGTCTCTATTTTACAATAATTACAGGTAGAATACCGTTTAGAAATACTGAGTGCAAAAATTTGCAGTTGTTAAAAATAAATTTTAAAATTGCGATGAAGATATATTCAATAGATTATTTTTGTCCAATACCCTTTAATTTTATGAAAATGAAAAACCTGTCCATCCTATTGACGCTTGTTGCGGCTGCTGCTGTAACAGGTTGCGGAAAGATTGGAAAGTCCCACAAGGGATTACCGGACGATGGTCAGCTGCACGGTGTGGCCCCCGCAAACAAGTACAACCTGAGTAAGCCTCCCGGAATGGTCTACATTCCACCTGGAACCTTCCACATGGGTCCGAGCGATGAGGATGTCAACTACGCTTATACTGCACGTAACAAACAGGTGTCTATAAACGGCTTCTGGATGGATGCGACTGAAATTACCAATAATGAATACCGCCAGTTCACCAACTGGGTACGGGATTCTATTGCTGCTACGCTCATGCAATACGGCAAGGAAGTAGACGGCAAATTCCAGATCGATCAGAAAAAGGCCGCCACCATCAAATGGGGCGACAAGGCAACGATCGAAAAGATCGACCAGATGATCCTGACTCCTGAAAACCGCATCTTCGGTAAAAAGGAAATCGATCCTACCAAACTGGTTTTCCATTCAGAAACTTTCGATCTGAAAGAAGCTGCTAAAAAAGTAAACGAAGGCAAAACACGTTCACAGTTCATCGTGAAGAAAGACATCCGCATCTACCCGGATACGCTGGTTTGGATCCGTGATTTCTCTTATTCTTACAATGAGCCGATGACGAAAAGATATTATTCTCATCCTGCTTTTGGTAACTATCCTGTCGTGGGCGTTAACTGGAACCAGGCTTCCGCTTTCTGCGAATGGAGAACGATGTACCTGAATGCATTCCTGGATAAAACCAAGAGAGCGACAGAATCAAGTTTCCGTCTGCCCACAGAATCTGAGTGGGAATATGCGGCCCGCGGCGGTCGTTCACAGTCAATGTTTCCATGGGGTAACTATTACCTGAGAAATAAAAAAGGATGTCTCCTCGCCAACTTCAAACCTGGTCGTGGTAACTATCCTGAAGATGGTGCGCTCTACACAGCCCGTGCTGACGCTTACTGGCCAAATGATTTCGGTCTGTACTGCATGGCAGGTAACGTAGCAGAATGGACGTCTTCCGTGTTCTACGAAGGTGCTTACAACTTCCAGCATGATATGAATCCTGATATCCGCTACAATGCAAAGGATACCGATCCTCCGCGTATGAAGCGTAAAGTGATCCGCGGCGGCAGCTGGAAAGATGTAGGTTACTTCCTGCAGACCAGCACCCGGACTTACGAGTACCAGGACACAGCGAAATCTTACATCGGCTTCCGTTGTGTGATTGACCTGGCACCAACCCTGACTGCTAAGCGTTAATTTTTAGCAGAGACAAAATTTTCTATACCAAACAACGTTTTTGATTCATAACTTAAATCAATTGGAATACTATTTTCCGATCCCTAACAAAACCCATTAAAAACAAATTAAATCTACAACTATGGCAGCCGGAGTTTCTAAACAAACTGAAAGAATTGTAAACATCATAGTCTGCGTTGGAGCCGCAGTCGTAATTTTTGGTGCATGGCAGAAGATCACGCATCAGCGCCTGGCGGATTTCTTCCTTACAGCAGGTCTGCTTACGGAAGCCCTGATCTTTATGGTGTACGCATTCCTCCCGCCTCCAGGTGGTGAAATGCACGCCCTGGTAGAAGCGCTGCCAAAATTGTCCGGTGGTAACTCCGGTAATCCTTCCCTCGAAAAGATGGACAAAATGCTGCAGGAAGCTGATATCACCCCAGCAAACCTCAGCCGCCTCAGCGATGGTTTCAAGAAATTCGGTACGACCGTTGAAAAAATCAGCGATGTATCCGGTGCCCTTGCAGCTACCACTGACTACACAGCAAAAACGAAAGAAGCGGCGATTGCACTGGACAGCATGAAGACTGCTTACCAGGGTGCAACCAGCACGATCTCTTCTTTCAATAGCGCAGCAGAAAGCACTAAACAGTTCCACAGCCAGGTACAGGTACTTACCAAGAACCTTGGTTCCCTGAATGCCATCTACGAACTGGAACTGCAGGATACAAACAATCACCTGAAAGCAATGAATGGTTTCTATACTAACCTCGCACAGGCTTCTGAAGTAATGAAGGGCAGTGTCGTGGATGCACAGAAAACACAGGAACAGATTTCCTTACTCGCTAAAAACCTCGGCAACCTTAACAACGTTTACGGTAACATGCTGAGCGCAATGCAGGGCAGATAAGCAAATTCAATCCTAAAAAAACCATTGTTATAATTCATTAAATTCTTTCGATCATGTCTTTACCTAAAGAGCCCAGGCAAAAGATGATCAACATGATGTATCTGGTGCTGACCGCCCTGCTCGCACTGAATGTATCTGCTGAGATTCTGAACGCTTTCAAAACCGTAAATAACAGCATTGGTAAGTCCAATGGTGTGATACAAGATAAAAACAACCTGACCTATGGTGCTTTCGACGCAAGTCTGAAAGATCCCCAGACAGCTGAAAAAGCAAAGCTCTGGGCGCCAAAAGCAGCAGAAGCAAAATCTCTTTCCGCAGCCCTGTATGATACCCTGGAAAACCTGAAAAAGCGTTTGAAGGAAGAATCAGGCCTGGAAATGAAACCGGACGCCAACGGCGTTCCACAGGAATCTTTCCGCGAAGCTGACCTGGATGCACCGATCCGCCTGATGGACAACCAGGGCGAAGGTAAAATGCTCTACGAAGCGCTGAAAGCCTACAAGGCAAACCTGATCGGCATCCTGAAACCAGAAGAGTTCAAGGACGCGCCGCTCATCGCAAAAGATATCGCTGCTGAAAAAGCTGCCCTGCAGTCTCAGCTGCCCCTGGACCTGCTCGTTCCGAAGTCACAGTCTGGCAACGCCAGCACCGGTGACAGCGCGAAAGACTGGGTAACCAACTACTTTCACATGACGCCGACCATTGCGGCGCTGACCATCCTGAGCAAATTCCAGAATGACGTTAAGAATTCTGAAAGCCAGATGATCGACTTCCTGCACAAACAAATCGGCGCCGTTAAACTGGTATACGACAAGTTTGAACCACTGGTAGGAACAAACGCTACTTACCTGATGCCCGGTGATGAACTGGATGTTACGGCCGGTATCGGTGCCTACAGTGCTGCTGCAAAACCTGATATCTATATCAATGGTGCACACCAGCCACTGGGACCAGACGGTTCTGCTGAATGGAAAACAAAAGTGAACTCAACCGGTACTGTAAACGTGAAAATCGAATACAACAAACCAGATGGTTCCAAAGATGTGATCACAAAAGAAATCAAGTATACGGTAGGTATGCCTTCCGGCGCGTCTATCTTCTTAAAGAAAATGAACGTGGTTTATGTTGGTGTTGAAAACCCGCTGACCATCTCCGGTGGTAGCGTGGGTCGTGAAAAAGTACACGTAAGCTTTACCAGCCCGGGTGCTACCATGAACAACACAGGCGGTGATGACTGGGTTATCAAGCCGACAACGCCAGGTATTGCCAAGATCATCGTGAATGCAAACGGCAAACCATTCGAATTCCCCATCCGCGTGAAAAACCTGCCTTTACCAGGCGGCTTCATCGGATCGAAAAAAGGTGGTGCCATTTCTTCTGCTGAATTCAAAGCCATCGGCGGTCTGATCGCCAAGCTCGAAGATTCCGATTTCGAAGCGCCTTTCAAAGTGGTTAGCTACAAACTCGGTGCAGAAGGTGGTGGCGTGTCTCAGTACACAGAAGCCAACAACGACGGAAACAGATGGTCCGGAAGTGCTGCAGCCATTGTTGGCCGCGCCACACCAGGAACCCACATTTTCTTCGACCAGATCCGCGTAGTAGGTCCGGACGGCAAAGCCAGGGAAATTGCTCCGATGGTATTTAGCCTCAAATAAAATAATTAAAAGTTCCGCCACGTTATAGTGGCGGAACTGTTTATATCCTTTGTAAATTTTTGATCATGAAGAATCGTTTTATCAAATTGTCCCTCCTCGCCATCGTTTTTTCCGTGGCATTTTCAACTGTGGAGGCACAGTATGTACCCAAGCCGAAGTCCCGGGCAAAGTCCAAGAGAGGAACCCATAGTTCCACCTCGAAGAACAAGCCAACCACCCCCGTGGTAGCCCCGGCCGCCGATACCACTGCCAAACCCGTGCAGGAGATGATCGCAGACATCAAGCTGGATACACCGCGGAAATCACTCCGCAACGATGCCGTGGTCGAACTTAACCTGGTAAAGGACCGCACCCCGCTGGTATATGAACATATCCGGGAGGACGATGCCGTTTACCGCCAGCGCGTATGGAGAGAAATCGACGTACACGAAAAAATGAACCTTCCTTTTGTATATAAAGCAAATGAAGACAACGGTAACCAGCGCTTCATCAGCATCCTGCTCAACCTCATCAAAAGTGGTGATGTAACGGCATTCGATGCCTCGGTGGATGACCGCTTTACCACCCCGATCACTTTCCGCCAGATCGCCGAAAGCATGGTCGGCAAGCCGCAGACCATTCAGATCCCCGACATGACGGTCGATCCGGACGGTTCCAAAGGAATTACCAAAGACACCACGATCATGCAGGAATTCAACCCTGAACAGGTTGAAAGATATGCCATCAAAGAAGAGTGGGTGTTTGACAAGGAATCTTCCCGGATGCATGTTCGTATCCTCGGAATCGCTCCTGAAAAAACAATCCTCAACCCGGATGGTTCCTTCCGCGCCGTGACGCCAGTATTCTGGGTATACTACCCCGATATGCGCCCCATGCTTGCCAGATACGAAGCATACAACGGAAAGAATTTCGGTGCCAGGATGAGTTGGGAAGAACTTTTTGAAAGCCGGATGTTCGCCAGCCGCGTGGTTAAATCAACCATCGACAACCCAGGCGATAACTACATCAGTGCTTACATCAAGGATCCGATCCTCCAGTTGCTGGAAGGGGATAACGTAAAAGAAAAAATGTTCAACTACGAACAGGACCTCTGGTCTTACTAAGTGAAATATATTAACTGATCTAAAAAAAGCATCGTATTTATACGATGCTTTTTTTTTGATTGTATTTGATAATCAGTGAGTCACGAGGTAAATAATTATTTTCAAAATACCCAGGGACTCACTTGTTTAATAGAATTGTTTTGCTATTTTTACAACGGTTTTTCATAGGATATTGGATTTTAAAAACGGGGCTGGATATCTATCCGGGCCCCTTTATTTTTTAGACTGGGATTCACGAGACTGGGATTTACTGGAATGGTTTTGGGATGAGTGGGATAGGGATCCTCATCAATGCGAGAAACTTCTTTTCGCGGCATATCACATCTTAGCCGTGTTCAACTTTCATCAAATTTTATTGGATTCATCAGCCTTGCAGCATCCGCTGTGGACTAACACGCGCTGCGCTGAATTTCTCCCAGGCTAAAGCCAAGGACTATTGACTGCGCATTTGCGGTTTATTCATATTGCGCCTCCTCCATCCCGCACCAACAAAGATCCCTATCCCACTTATCCCAAAAATATCCCACTGAATCCCAGTCTGGATTATCCCAGTCCGAAATGCGCCCTTACAATCTTTGCCTTGGACAATCCGATCGCCTCAACAAGTTCTTCCTCGCTCGCTGCTTTTACTTTTTTTACTGAATGAAAGGTTTTTAACAACTGGTCCGCGGTGTTGCGACCGATCCCCTTGATATTTTCCAGCTCGTTGTCAAAAGCTCCCTTGCTTCTTTTATTCCGGTGGAAGCTGATGCCGAACCGGTGCACTTCATCCCGGATCTTCCGGATGAACTTCAGCGACACACTATCATAAGGCAGCTTCAGCGATTGCTGGTCGCCGGCGAAAAAAATCTCTTCTTCATTCTTCGCCAGTCCCACCAGCGTCATCTGCCCGCGCAAATTCAATTCCGCAATACTCTCCAGTGCGGCTGATAACTGCCCCTTGCCTCCGTCAATGATCACCAGCTGCGGCAGCGGCTCACCTTCTTCACTGAGCCGCTTATAGCGACGGTACACCACTTCTTTCATCGTCGCAAAATCATTGATCCCTTCCACCGTCTTTACATTGAAATGCCGGTAGTCTTTTTTACTCTCCACCCCGTTCTTAAAGCAGACCATCGCCGACACGGGATAAGATCCCTGGAAATTCGAATTATCGAAACATTCGATGTGTGTGGGCAGTTCAGACAATTGCAGATCCTTTTGCAGATCGACCAGCACATCCATGCGCTCCGCCGGCGTTCTCTCGCGCAGCTGCAGCATTTTCTTCTTCGCCGCTTCCTCGCGCCAGATATAGACATTCTTCTCCGACAATTCCAGCAATTTTTTCTTGTCACCCGCCTTCGGCACCGTCACGGTAATCCCTTCCTGCGGAAAATCAATGGCCATCGGTACGATGATCTCTTCGGCCTCGCTGTTGAACGTATCGCGCAGCCGCGCGATGGTGAACGACAACACTTCTTCGTCCGTTTCTTCCAGCAGCGTCTCCGCCTCGGTGGTATGCGTCTGCACAATGGTGCCGTTCTGCACCATCAGGTAGTTCACATAGACTTTCTCCTGATCACGCCACATGGAAAAAACATCTGCATGTTCGATATGCCGGTTCACAACCACAGATCGTGCCTGGTAGTTTTCCAGGTGATCGATTTTTTTCCGGAGTACTTCCGCCTGCTCGAATTTCATTTCACCGGCCACTTCCCGCATCTCCTGTTTGAAACTGCTGATGACCGGTCCGAGATTTCCTTTCAGGATATTTTTTATCCTCACCAGGCCCTCACGGTAGTCGCTCTCCGATTGCAATCCCTCGCAGGGTCCCTTGCAATTGCCCAGGTGGTATTCGAGACAGACCTTGAATTTTTTTCTTTCTATATTATTTTTCGTGAGGTTCAGTTTGCAGGTGCGCAAAGGAATGCTTGACCGAACGAATACGATCAGTTCGCGCACGCGCGCCACCGATGTAAATGGCCCCAGGTATTCTGATCCGTCATCGATTTTCTGTCGCGTGAGGAAGATCCGCGGGAAGGGTTCGTGTTTGATCACGATATAAGGATAACTCTTGTCGTCCTTCAGGTTGATATTGAACCGCGGCTGATATTGTTTGATCAGCGAGTTTTCAAGCAGAAACGCATCCTGTTCTGAATTGACGATCGTGAATTCCACATGGTGGATGCGCTGCACGAGTTCGTAGGTCTTATAGGTGGTAAAGGTCTTGTTGAAATAAGAACTCACGCGCTTGCGGAGATTCTTTGCCTTGCCCACATACAGCAGCTCGTTGGTGCTGCTGAAATATTTATAGATCCCCGGATCGTAGGGGATCGTCTGCGCGATATGTTGAAATCCTTCCTGCGTCATGAATCAATGGCTGTTGTCCCAGGTGAGCTTGAGCTGGGTATTGTAGGATGGCTGGTTCTGCGGCTGGTACACGCGGATCACCGTGAATGATTCGCGGGTTTTCCAGAAAATCTTTTCGGTCACGCCCATATCACCGTCCTTTCCCGTGGATTCGAGGTAGATGCTTTTTACTTTGTCAAAGCCCATGTCGGGACTCGCCAGCACATCCACGCGTTTGAGGCCATTGGCCGTGTCCTTGGTGGAATAGGTAAAGGTGAGTTTGCCGGTGGTCTGGTCCATGAATGAATTCTCCCTGAATTTCTTTTCGAGGCTGGCGCTGTCGAGACCAGGTGGCAGGGAGGCATTGGCCAGCTGCTTGAATATGGCGGAAGTGATCTGTAAAGAATCCGTTTTCCCGTTGATGACGGTATATTTCATGATTTTCAACGGAAACGAATCGACATATGCGATTTCGCTCTGCAGAAAATCGAGTACGGGAAAATAGTTTTTTGCCACCGTGGAAGTATCTGCGGCCGTGGCGCCCGCGGCGGTTTTATCGGATCCGGATTTGCAGGCAAACAATAATGCTGCGGACAGGCAGCAAAAGAGCAGATGTTTCATAGGGCAAATTTACGGACTGGGATTGATTGGGATGTTTTTGGGGACTGGGATTGATTGGGATATTTTGGGATTTAGTGGGATAGGGATCTTTATCGGTGCGAGGTTACTATGAGTTTAGGACTGCGTCTCATCCACGCTGACCGTCATCCTGAGCGTGCCCACGCGAATGTGCAATGAATCGCTGATACGGCAGCGGCGAAGGATCTCTACGATGATGGAGTCGCGGTGAGTCAGGTATGATAAGGTTCGTTGAATTCGTCCCAGGCTAAAGCCAGGAATTATTGAGGGAGCTTTGGCAGGTTGCTGATGTTCGCGTCTTATCCACGCTGCACCGCTCAGGATAAAGGTGCGGAGTGGTTGGTGACGCGCTCTTAAACTCGTAGTAACCTCGCACCGATAAA
>CAZZYD010000033.1:0-20834 GCA_964658175.1 uncultured Puia sp.
GTAAAGGATATTGTCGTCTTTTACGCGGTCGATGTCCTGGAGGGTTATTTTTTCGCTGATCAGGTTGTCGAGAAAAGGCAGGTAGAGTTGTCCGCTTTTGCTGGCGGCGATGCGACCGACCATGCGCACCACCGAATCCTGGCTGTTGCGGATACGGGTGGACAGGGGTGAACGGGCTGCCGCAAAATCGTAGAGTTTGCGGAGGTTTCGCCGGCCGCCGATCACGATCAGGCTGTCGGCAAAAGGAAGTTCGGGGTTGGTGCCCAGCACCGTAAAGATCTCGTCCGGGTGTAATTCGCAGTATTTCCGGATCAGGTCCTGCCGGGCATTGGCCACGCCGCTGTTCGGCGATGGCAGGAGAAAGCATTCCACGATGATCTTCCCGATGCCATAGCTGCTTTCCAGGATCACGGGTTCGATGCTCTTGTTGGCGTGGTCGAGGTGAATCGCCTTGATGAACTCATCCAGCAGGGTGGGCGCCATGGAAGGCGGAAAATCCTTTTTCCGGAAGTTGTTATTATAGCCCCGGAGCATGGCTTCGGTGGCGCGGAGGTATTTAATTTTGGCCTGCCCCGGCAGGGTAGAGTCGGTTTCGAGGCTTTCCTGGAGCACATCCACCCGGCGGATCATGGCGTCCGCAATGCCCAGATTGATGTTTTCATCTTTGGAAACCTGGATGCTGTCGTCATTCTTGCCGTCGAGGGACAGCAGGCGCTTTTGCTCTTTATCGATATTATCGTGCCATAGCCGGCGGTCCTGCTGTACCTTGTAGCTGGTTTCACTGGGCTGTGCCGATCCGGCCACGGACAGGAGCAGGCCGAAAGCCAAAAAAAGATACTGGAATTTTTTTTTCATATTAGGACCCATCCGGCGTAGGGAGTGCAAAAATACAGCCATTTTGACTATACCGTTGGAATCGATATTTTATTGCGGAGACATTATAAAATTGTGAATTCGGCGTCCGGACCGGCCCCACCGCTATATTTCTATTAGGTTTGCGTAAATTTTTTGTTAATGGATGCCCGCGGGAAAAAAATATTGATTGCTGACGACGAGCCGGATATCCTCGAAGTGCTTGAATATAACCTCGTAAGAGAGGGATATGATGTGGTAACCGCCAAAGACGGCGATGACGCCCTTTTAAAGGCGCGAACAAACCAGCCCGACCTGATCATCCTGGATATCATGATGCCCAAGAAAAGCGGGGTGGAAGTATGCGAAATCCTCCGCACCCAGCCCGTTTTCCATGAAACCCTGATCATGATGCTGACCGCCCTCAACGATGAGGGGATTCACATCAAAGGCCTGGAAACCGGCGCGGACGACTATGTCAACAAACCGATCAGCCCCAAAGTGCTGATCAGCCGGATCGGGGCGCTTTTCCGCCGCACCAACAAGGAATCCAACGAGAAAGTGCTGAAAATGGGCAATCTTACCATCGACCCTTCCAAATTTGAAGTGGTCGTGGACGACCGGCAGGTGACCCTGGCAAAAAAAGAATTTGAACTGCTCTACCTGCTGGCCTCCCGCCCGGGCCGCGTATTTTTGCGGAACGAAATCCTGAACCAGGTCTGGGGCAATGATGTGATCGTAGGCGACCGCACCATCGACGTACATATCCGGAAGATCCGGCAGAAACTGGATATGGACTGCATCACCACCGTAAAAGGGGTTGGGTATAAGTTTGTAATCTGATCATGTTCTCTTTTCAAAATCTTTCTCCCAAGCAACTGGCTTTTATCACGGCCATGCTGCTGGCTGTTCCGCTGGCCGCGGGCGTGCTGCTGCTCACCCATGACTGGAGGATCGGCCTGGCCGCCCTCATCCTCGTGTTTTTGTCCGCCTACCTCCTTGTGCATTATGTCATGGAGCAGTTCATCTACCGGAAGATAAAACTCATTTACAAATTCATCCACCAGACCAAGGCCACGCGGCAGGAAGAAGTCTATTTTAAATATGTGCTGCCCCGGAAAAATATCGACGAGGTAAGGGAAGATGTGGAAGCCTGGAGCAACCGGCAGATGGAAGAAATCGAACTGCTGAAACAGAACGAAGCGTTCCGCAAGGAATTTTTGCAGAACCTTTCGCATGAATTCAAGACGCCCATCTTCGCGATCCAGGGATATATCGACACCCTGCTCAATGGTGCGATGGATGACCTGCTGGTAAGAACCCGTTTTCTCGAAAATGCGGAAAAAAATATCGTACGCCTGGTGAATCTCGTCAACGACCTCGACGAGATATCCAAACTGGAAAAAGGGGAACAGCTGCTCTACAAACAGCATTTCGTAATTCAGGACCTGATCCGCGAAGTATTCGAATCCCTGTCCATCAACATGCAGGAAAAAAATATCCGCACCAGTATAAAAAAAGGGAGCGAGTATGCCATCTCTGTGTTCGCCGATAAAGAAAAGATCCGCATGGTGCTGATCAACCTGGTCGAAAACGCCACCAAATACGGAAAGACTAACGGGAACATCGTCGCCAGTATTTACAATACCGATGACAAACACGTGCTGATTGAAATCACCGACGATGGCATCGGCATCGAAGAGGAACATCTCCAGCGCATCTTCGAACGGTTCTACCGCACCGATACGGCCCGCAGCCGCGACAAGGGTGGCACCGGCCTCGGCCTCGCCATCTGCAAACATATCATCGAAGCCCACGGACAAACCATCCACGTGAGAAGCCGCCCGGACATCGGTACGACGATCGGGTTCACGCTGGATTCGCGGAAGGACTAACCCCGACATCCTCGCTGCATTTTTGATTTTGTCGCTAGTTTCTGATGGCGAGGATGCGGGGTGACAAGTTCAATAAGGAGTTTTATTTAACCTGAGGCAATTGGCTTTTCAGAGTGGTAAATGTTTCGCCCCACGTCCTCGCCACTCGCCACCAATGCTGTAGTCAAAGACCGTGGCTAATTTGTCACCCCGCATCCTCGCCCTTCGGGACCACCGATATAAATCAAAACCGTGGCGAGGATGTCGGGGCAACTTCCCGCACCTTCTCCTCCGCCAACCCGAACGATAGCGTCATCCCGGCGCCACTAACGCCGTTCAACACGTGCACACCGGATTCAGGAGAGAAAAACAAATCATGGTCGCCATTGGTGAGCTTCGCGTATACTCCATTCCAGCTCTGTACCAGGGTGGGTGTCTTCAAATGGGCGAAGGTCTTCAGGTAATCAAGGATCAGGTCGTTGATCTGTTGCCGGTCGAAAGGATCGGGGGCCAGTCCGTATTCGTGCGAATCGCCAATGGTGATTTCGCCGGATTCATTCTGCGAGAGCATGACGTGGATCCCCCATTTGATGTGTTCGGGCAATTCATTTTCAAAACGCTTTTTCAATTGAGGCAGCGAAGGCGCCTCCTTAAAGGCGGTATAGTGCGTCAGCGATAAGCCACCGCAGAGCGCCGGTCCCACGCGTTCCGCGGCATCGGCCTGCAGCATGCGCATCATCTGCAGCTTGCAGCGTGTCAACGGGTAGGCCTGGTATTCCTCCGGATACAGGGTTTCGAAATCGGCACCGCTGCAGACAAAGATCAGGTCGGCATTATAATGTTTTCCGCCCGCGATCACGGAAGGATAGTGGATCTTGGTGACCGCCTGACCCCAGTAAAATTTTATTTCCATCTGTTCGTGCAGGTAGACAGGCAGGTTGGCGATGGCCTGCCGTGGATCAACGATCAGTTCTTCGCTGCTGTACAATCCGCCAAGACAACCGTCCGCAACGGCGACCGTCGACGCTTTCAGGACCTGCTCCTTGCTGTAGAGCGACACGTCGCGCCCCTGTTTTTTGAACATCTCGAACAATTCCTGTAATACCTGCCATTCGTCTGCATGATAGGCAGTATGCAAGCTTCCCACCGGATCGGCCCAGAGCGCGCCGGTGCCCGCGATCTCTTTCCACACATCCCTGCTGCGGATCGCGCGATCATAGAGGACGCCTGCGGGTTGTCCGACGGGCCATACCATCCCGAAATTTCTGACTGACGCACCGGATGCCTGCATGTTGCGCTCAAATACTTTCACCTTGAAACCACTTTCCGCGAGCGCGCGGGCCGTGGCGAGACCAAGGATGCCGGCACCGATGACGATGGCTTTCTTTTTAGACATTTGCCAGTATTGTTCTTTCATACTTTCTCCTAAAATAGATCAGCGACACAATCGTTCCGGCAACGCCGAAAAACGAACCGATCACCACGCCAACCGAATAAAAATGCGTCCAGGATATTTTTACTTTCACCACTTCCTTGCTGATGAGCACACCTACGCTGGCCAGGTAACCGAAAGAATCAGCCACATAGATCAGAAAGCCCACATTCCCCGGAAACCGGAACGTGGCAATCAGGCGCTCGAAAAAAATACAGTTGAACGGGATGTAGGTGAGGTATAATCCGAGACCGACGAGCGTGAGCCACCATAAGGGCGAGATCATGCCGCGGATAAAAAGATAACTCGTGACCGCCGTCATCAAAAATCCTGCGATGATGATATAGTGGGTATAGATCAACGCACGCAAATTATTTTTTACGACGATCATGGCGCCGATAAAGGCCAGCATGATTACGGTAATAAATGTTTCCGTCTTCGTAAAGATCCCCGGCTGATTTACATAGCCATTCTCCTTTAGCATATCGGCCATAAAATTGTCGCGCAGGTCGCGGAACAAAGTGGAGAAAACATACACGCCGATCACGGCGATCAGTCCGGGTAAAAATATTTGAACGAATTCCCGTCTTTTTTCCTTGGTCATCGGCTCGCGGATATTGCGGAGCAGCAAATCCTCGGCTGACGGCGGCGGTATCCGCTCGAGTAAAAAAACAAAGAGCACCAGCGGCAGACTGAATATGGCGCCCGTAGCGAACGGTATCCAAAGTTCGGGCACATGAAAACCGACCTTCAGTTTTTCCGCCACCGACTTCACGAATCCGGAGGAGAAGATAAAACTCACGGACAGGGCGGCGCCGATAAAATCCGTCGCCATGCGTCCTTCCACAAAGGAGAAAACGATTCCCCAGATCATGCCGAGCGGGAAACCGTTGACAAACATGCAGGCGATATTCCAGGGCGCGGGGATCAGGGCAAACAGCAACAGACCGGTCCAGGAAATCGCGGTGAGTAACAGGATGGTTTTTCCGCGGCCGAGTTTTTTTAATTCTGCGATAAAACGGATGCCGTAAAATTTGCTACAGGCGTACCCGAGTACCTGGGAAATCACCAGCAACACTTTGTAGCTGATGCCGGCATACTGGATGCCATCGAAAGTACATACGGTGAAGCCCTTGCGAAATCCATAAGCGCTCGCATAGGTGAGAAAGGTGACGATGGCCGCATAGACGGCCACCCAGGTCCGGCTGCGCGGCGGGGTAAAAGTTACGGGTGCGGTCAAACAGTCATCATTTTACTGGCCTTTGTGGATGAGGTGGTCAATCATCAGGATTTTATATTGTTGCAGGTCGGGCAATGGCTTGTGCTCATTTTTAGCCTGCTCGTCCCATCTTCTCATCTGGATGATCTCTTCAAACAATGGATCTTTTTCAAAGGTATCGGCTTCTTCGTCCGACATGCGGCCGCCCTGAAATTCCAGGGTTCGCTTACTGGCTTCAGACAGCTGGTCGTAATATACCGGATCGCGGCGGGTAAGGTATCTTTTGGCGGCTACATGTGATGCGACGAGTTTGCTCACTTTGGGTGAAAATCCTTTTGTCGCCAGGAAAGCGGCGCCGATGGCTTCATGATCTTTTATGCCATAGCCATCCATTTCGTTGTCGCCCTGCGCGGCTTCAGAGATATGTCCCACGTCGTGGAGAAAAGCGGCGAGGATCACTTCGTTGTCGAATCCCTGCTCGTCCGCCAACTGGGCGGCCTGCACCATGTGCTCCAGTTGCGTGACGCGTTCTCCGGAATAATTTTCCCCTCCGAATTTCTCGTAGAGGTCCATGATCTCTGTGGCGATGGCGGTTGCATGTGCGGTTTCCATACCGGTTATTTTGCAACCAGGGTTTCAATCGGCAGGGCCGTTCCCTGGTCAGGTACAAATGTAAAGCCCAGCAACTTCGCAAACGTGGCTGCGAGCTGTTTTTGATAAAGCGGCGTATTTGTTTTTACCAATCCCGTCGCTTTGATATCCGGACCGATGGCGGCAATCCAGATATGGCCTGCATCTTCTATTTTTTCACCATGATCCCGCCACTGATCCTTGATCTTGTCTCCCCGGCCATGGTCGCAGGTCACGATCAGCGTGGTGTTGTTTTTGTAGCCGGGCAATGACTGGATCGTTTTCCACAGATCCGCCAGCATGCCGTCTTCCGCATGCGCACTCTTCAGGTACTGGTCGTAAAGGCCGGCATGCGCAAAATCGTCCGTTTCATCAAAAGCGATATATAATACTTTCGGCTTATAGGCTTTGAGGTATTCGCGGCCGGCCATATAGGTGAGCAGATCAAGGCGCACGCCGATCGGTTTTGCTTCCAGGAACTGCATGTCGTTGATAAGCTGCAGGTTTGGATTGCTGAATGCAATCGTATCCACATCTGCATTGACATAAATTCCGCTCCTTTTTGCATTGAGGATATAGGGAAAACAATCCCAGGTGGAGAACGCGGCCACTTTCCCCTGGTAGCTTTTTTGTTTATTGATGAACTCCAGGACGTTGTGGTTTTTGTTGAGGATCTTGTCGTTGGAGTTCACGGCTGTATCAGGATAGCCGGTAAAGATTTCATTGTACCCGGGATAGGAAAATTTGTAGCGGTTTGCATTGTCCACCTCGCTACCGTTGTTCCGGTCACCATACAGTTGTCCCTGCGTGAAAACAGTTGACCAGAGAAAGGGAAAAAGTTTTTTCCTTTTTTCTTCCGCTGTGGCGCCCTGAAAGTCTTTTACGACTCCCGTGGAATCCATCGTGAACCTTTTGTTGTCGACGATCTGCTGATCGATGCCGCCGAACACTTCCTGCCAGCGCATCCCGTCGAGGGTTACGATCACGAGGTTTTCAGCGTGGGCGGACTGACCGCGGGAAATCGTTGCACCCAGGAGCATGAGTGCGAGCATCAGTTTTTTCATATTCATTTTTTCAAATCGTACGCTTCCTTAAGATAGTACTTAAGGCTTAACAAGCCACATCTTCTGGTTCAGGTCATCCTGTGCATATCCCTGGGCTGTCAAAGCCGCTTTCCAGTTGGCGGTATTCTGCTGTTGTTCGGAAACGGGATAGGCCCATCTCACAGGCACCACCCCATTGTTTCCCACGCCGCTACCACCATCGAAGGTAGGAACGCCGGTCCTGCGCCAGTTATAATAAGATTCATAGCCGGAATTCTCAAAGGCCGCGATGTATTTCTGCAATACGATCTGGTCAAGTGCCGTAGCGGCGGTGGCTGAGAGGGTCACCGACGGTTGGGCATAGTATGCGTTGAAATCAAATGTATAGGGATAAGGCTGCACCTGGGTAACGGAATTGGCTGTCGGTGGCAGAAAATAAGCGGTGTGACTGGTTTGTGTTACATCAATACCATAGAAGGCCATGGATTCGGTGATGCCTTTCTTATACCAGGTTTCCGCCGTGCCCGGCGCCCATCCGCGGGATATGCCTTCGGCGATATTGAAACACATTTCCTTGTATCCCACGATCACATTGGGCTCTCCTGTATAATTTGAATAGTACCGCTGGCGGTTGATGAACGAATAGATGCCGGCATTGGCATTGGTATACATGGTGGCCAATGGCTCGCCACTGCTCGCTCCCTTGAAATATTTGTATTGTGCTGGATTGGGATCGCTGCCCACCAGCGCCCAGGCCGGTTCACTGGTCACAAATACACGCGCATCGTTGAGGGTCGTGGCCGCGCTTACATACGCATTGGCCATATTGAAACGCGCCGCGATGGATCCGAAATTGGTGGGATTGAACGGATACGTGCTGTAGGTGGCAGATACATAAATGAATTTCAGGTCATCGGCCTGTCCCGCAAAAACAGGATAGGTTGCCGGATCCGCGAGTATGGCCGCAAACTGTGCGGGGACGTTCAGCGAAGCATCGCCTGCTTTTTCACTCAGACTCACGAGCACACGGAGTTTATAGGAATTTACCAGTTTCTGCCATTTGCTCAGGTTGCCGCTAAAATAAATGTCCTGCGTCTGGGAGAGCGTATTGTCCCCCGCAGCAATCAGCGCGGCAAAATTGGAATTGGCGGTGTCGAGCTGGGCGAGCACATATTTAAACACGTCTGCCTGGGTAGAATAGGCGGGCGTGAGGTCAGCTGCTCCCAGCAGGGCATCCGTCAGCGGAATATCCCCAAACATCGACGTCAGGTTATAGTAATAATAAGCTTTCACAAAACGGCCGATCGCATTGTATGGATTGAGCGCGGGTGTGCCCAGCGTATTCAGTTCCTTTTCCATCTGGAGTACATTTTGCAATACCAGGTAGGAATCGAAAGATCCATCGGTCCAGTTATAGATGTTATTGTCGTAATAATCATAGTTGCTGCAATGATATTGATTCCATCTGCCGGAAGCATCCCAGGCATTGATTCCTTCAGACGAACCATTGGCACTCAGTCGTCCTTTTGTTCCCGTGCCCGAAATATCCGTGAGAACGGTACCGAGGATTAAACTCGCCGGCACGCTGGTCGGCTGATTGGTGTTGACCTGCTTTTCATCGATTTGCTTTTTACAGGAACCGAAGAGCCCGATGCCCGCGAGTACCAGTAATATATTTTTGATCGTTTTCATTTTTCTTGTCTTTAAATTTTAGAAAGTAAGGTTTACGTTAAACCCAAAGCTGCGGGTGCTCGGCGTTTGCAGGCCCGAAGTATAGGTGGAGCCGCTGTAAACCCCCGTGCTGGTCTGGTTGTAGCTGCTCTGTGTGTACTGGTCTACGTCGATATCCTTGTATTTATTCGGAAAGAAATAAAGCAGGTTCCTGCCCACGAGTGACAGGGAGGCTTTCTTCACAAAGCCCTTGTTACCGAGCAGATGTTCCGGCAACGTATAGGTGATGGCCACTTCGCGGAGTTTCGCAAAAGTCTTTTTGATAATATCCAGATCCGGAATATTCGCTTCCCTGGTCACGAATGCCTGCACCTGGCTCTTGGTCGTGTTCGTTTTTTCCGTCAGCTCTTTGAAATTGCTGATTTCACCGGTGATGGGATCCAGTTGGATGCCATTCGGACCGCTCAGGTTAACGCCCTGTCCGGTATAGGCGGCCACATTTGCTTCATCCGAAGGCCTGGCCGCTCCGAGCGCACCGGTCGCACTTTCGATATGCCGGCCTGCCTGCAGTGTTTTCTTTCTCACATAGTCTTCGATCACACCACCCACGGCGCCATCGAATTGAAAACGGAATGAAAAAGATTTATAGCTAACCGTATTGGTTACACCCCATTGCCAGTCCGGGTCTGAGTGGCCAAATACTTTCTGTGCGGAAGATCCAAGATCGCTGAACCGCGTATACACACCGGAAGCGGCATCAATCACCAGTTTCCCATCGGGCGTGCGCACAAATCCTGTTCCGATCACCTGGTCAATCCTCGATCCGTTTTTTTCATAGTTGGTCGGGTTGGAAAAATCCACCCATTTTCTCACATAGGTTGAAAAGTTGATGGCCGTCTGCCAGCTGAATCCGTTCGGATTCGAAAAGACTTTCCCGGCGAGGGTGGCTTCCCATCCATCATTCGTGTAGCCATTTCCGTTCGTTAAATAGGTTGCAAAACCCGTGCTGTTGGGAATATTCTGACTTACAATGGCGTCATTGCGGTAGTGGTAATGGGTTACGTCAAGCGATATCCGGTTGTCGAAGAACCGGATGTCCGCCCCAAATTCCGTCGCCTTGCGGCTATTGGTATGGATCGTCGGATTGATGGTCTGATCGGTATACCGGGCACTGTTCTGCGCATTGTATGTCGGTTGTAAACTATAGCTCGGAGAGAACTGGTAAGTAGGAACCGGACCGCCATACGGCGAATTATAATAATATCCGTAACCACCGGCAGGTGTTGCACTGACGTTGGGTGAAAACAGTGCTTCCGTGCCACCATCCTTGCTTTCTGCATAGGATGCGCGCACTTTCAGGAAGGAAACCACTTTAGGCAGTTTCACGTACTCGGAAATCACGGATGCCAGATTAAAGGAAGGATAGTAATAGGAGTTTGTATTGGAAGGAAGGGAAGATGATTTATCCACGCGCCCGGTGATGTTAGCCGTGATATAGGATTTATAGCCGAGATCAACAGAATAATAAGCGCTCAGTACGAGCAGGTTCGACCTGAAACTACTTGCGGTCAATGCATTCAGCGAATTTGAAAAAGCGTAAACGCCCGGCACGTTCAGGTAATTGGTAGAGGTGAAATCCGAATTGAAACTCAAGTTCCTCGCCGTCCCGCCACCCACGGCTGCCACATCGAGAAATCCGAAAAGCTGCTGGTGATACCGGGCCTGGACATCCTCGATATTTTCAAAAGATGATCTTCTGTCTTCCCGATAGTCTCCCTGGCGAAGTTCCCTGCCATAGGTATCGGCAGAGTAAGGAAGTTTTTCAGAGTTGAACATATCGTAGGTATTCAGGCTTGGGCGGAACTGAAAGTCGAAATTCTGGTTCAGCTTATAGTTCAGCGAAAAATAGCCATACACATTATTCTGCTGATGACCACGAAGCCACTGGTACGACATAAAGTATGGGTTGTTGTAGCGATAGTATTCCGCGTATTTCTGCTGAACACCCACTTTACCCGGTTGCCAGTAATTTTTCATATCGGCAATATTCCAGTCTGCACCGCCCCAGAGAATGATATTATAGATGATGCTGTTGGGACCATAGTCAACGTCCGGCAGATTGGGCGTGGACTGCCGGCTATAGTTGAAATACGTGGTGAGGCTCAGCTTCGGACTAAAGCGCTGAACGATGCTTCCGGTGAAGTTTGCATTGTTCAGTTGCGTATTGGGTACGATGCCCCGGTTATACGTGTCACCAACAGAAAAACGCATGTCTGTTTTTTCCGCGGTGGAGCTGATGGAAATACTGTTGGAGGTCAGAAGGCCTGTTTGAATAAATCGAGTCAGGTTATTTTTTCCGCGTGCTACCCAGGGGGTAGGCTGAACATGTCCTGTATAATTGCTGCCGTCGGCAAAAGTGGTGGTATAGCTTTTCGTCGCGTCGTAGGCACCGTCGTACTGCGGAATCAGCTGACCGCGGAATTGCGGACCCCACACATCATAGTCATAGTCGTTGATACCCACCCCGACCGCGCCGGATCCGAAATAAGACTGGGGACTGGAACCGCCGCCGCCGAAGGCGTATTTACCGTTGTCGCCGGGGCCGTAGGTATCCTGGTATTTTGGCAGCGCGAGAAAACCCTTGTTGAACTGGGTGCTGGTGTTTACGTTGATAGAAATGCCTCTTTTATCACGGGTGCCTTTTTTTGTGTTGATGATGATGGCACCGTTCTTTCCCTGGAATCCATAGAGCGCCGCGGCGTTTGGTCCTTTCAGGATGGTAAAGTTTTCGATATCGTCCGGGTTGAGGTTGTACGTATCCGAGCTGAAGGGCACGCCATCCACCACGAACATCGGGCGGTCTTCCGGGCTATTTTCCCCGCGGATGATCACATCCGGCGCATGACCGATCTCGGAGGATATATTGATGGTAAGTCCCGCTGCATTTCCTTTGAGGGAGTTGATGGGATTTGGTTCCCGCGCCTGTGTGAGCGCGGAGGCATCGATGGTTTGCAAAGCGTATCCAAGTTTTTTCGCTTCTTTTTTTATACCTGTGGCGGTTACCACCACTTCATTGAGTTCGCGGGTATTGGCCTCCACCGAAATTACCGGGTCAGCCTCATCACTGACAGTATAACTAAAGGGCGTAACACCTATACTCGAAATTATGAGCACGTCGCCGGTTTTTGCCTTGATGGCAAAACTTCCATCGACCGCGGTAGAGGTTCCTGTTTTTGACCCTTTGATGACAACCGATGCACCCGCCACCGGCGTTTTGTCGGTTCCTGTGATAATATGGCCGGTGAAGACTTTTTGGGCGTAGATCAACGCGGGAAGGAAGAGCGCTAACATAACGGTGGTCAGCACCCGTAGATAGTGGTGTCTCATAAACAGTTTTTTTGTGTAAGTGTTTTCTCTTGCACGAAAGTGACTGCTTAGTTTAAACGGAATGTTAAATGAAGCTTAACAGAATATTATGTATTTGCTAGAGAAAGGGCTTTTGTTTCACGCGACGGCGCAAACGGATGCGCAACGCCGCAACGGTTGGTTTCTCGCAAAGACGCAAAGAAACGCAAAGGCGCAAAGAATTTACTCTTCGCGCCTTCATCATGAAGCTCACCTTATATTTTCTTCCTTTTGCGTCTTTGCGTGAACCAGATACCCGTTGCGGCGTTGCGCACCCGTTGCGCCGTCGCGTGAAACAAAACGCGCGATTGTATGAAACAAAACTCAATGTTATCAAGTCTGGATTAAAAGATGATGATAATTCCTTAACCTGCGGGTAATCATGCGGTCACAAAAGAACCGGACATTTGAAAAACAGTTGCTATGGAACGACGTGCACTGGACGTGGCCGTTATATCCGATGTACATCTTGGTACCTACGGATGCCGTGCGAAGGAATTGCTGAATTACCTGCGGAGTATTCAACCCAGCATCCTCATCCTCAACGGCGACATCATCGACGGATGGCAGTTCAACAAACGTTTTTTCCCTTCTTCACATCTCCAGGTGATCAAGGAGCTGATGCAGTTCGTGACCACGGGCACGCGCGTTTTTTACATCACCGGCAACCACGATGAAATGATGCGGCGCTATGCCGACCTCAACCTCGGCAATTTTACGCTCACCGATAAACTCGTGCTCGAGATCGATCACAAGATGACCTGGATCTTTCACGGCGATGTATTCGACAATACGACCCAGGGCAGCGCGCGCATCATCGCCAAACTGGGCAGCAGTGGCTATGGTGCGCTCATCCTCTTCAACCGGATGGTCAATTGGGTGCTCCGGATGGCCGGTCGCGAAAAAGTATCCATCTCCAAAAAAATCATGGAGGGCGTAAACCGCGCCGTATGCAAGATCAACGACCTCGCCCAGATTGCCGGCGCCCTCGCCATCGAAAAAAAATACGACTACGTGATCTGCGGTCATATCCACCAACCCGAACACCGCACGATTGAAACCGAAGTCGGTAAAGTGGTGTATCTGAATTCCGGCGACTGGGTGGAACATATGACGTCCTTGGAATACCATAAGAATAAGTGGACCATCTTCGAATATGATGCCCGGCAGTTTTCCGACACCAAATACGCGGACGAGAAACAGTCACTGAACGTAGTCACGGATAATATCAGTTTGCAGATGAATTATGTGCACGGATGATGTTTCACGCAAAGACGCAAAGGCGCAAAGAGTTGTTTCACGCAACGGCGCGACGGATGCGCAACGGCGCAACGCCTCACTGTAATCAGGCGTGAACATATCGCCTATACAAATCGTTGCAACTGGAAAGAGTTGTATTCCCCCGCCAGTCTCCATCCTCTCGTGGCGCCGTTGCGCATCCGTCGCGCCGTTGCGTGAAACAATTCTTTGCGCCTTGACAGACCTGTGCGCCTTTGCGTGAACCAAGGAAGAAACAGACCCGCAATCCCTATATTTGCCTCCCAAACCAAGGCTTATGGGGTTCAATTCCATCATGAAGATTTTTATTCCGAAAGACAGGGTTTTCTATGCCCTTTTCGAACAGATCGCCGGCGGCGTTTTTACGATTGGAAAACTGCTGAAAGACATGGTGAGCGAACCGGACGTCGATAAACGGGCGGCCATCCTCCTGCAGATCGAGGCCCAGGAACATACCAACGACGAACTTACCCACAACGTATTTACCGAACTCGGGCGCAACTTTATCACCCCTTTTGACCGGGAAGACATCCATTCCCTCACCAACAGCCTGGACGATATCTGCGACTACGTATATGCCACGGGCAAGAAAATCAGTCTGTACAAGGTAAATCCCAACGATATCGGCATACAGAAACTGGCCGACCTGGTCGGCGAGGCCACCGAACAGGTGCGGGATGCCGTGTCTGAACTGCGCAATATGCGCGAAATGCGGCGGATCACCGATGCCCTGGTCAAAATCAACAGCATCGAGAACCAGGCAGACGATGTGTATGATCTCAGCGTGGACCGCCTGTTTGAACTGGAACCCAATGCCAAGGAAGTGATCAAGAAAAAAGAAATCTACCAGTCGATGGAAACGGTCACCGATAAATGCGAGGATGCCGCCAACGTAATCGAAACCATCATTATCAAGTACGCCTAGTAATTTGAAGCGCATGACCTTTCTGGTAGTCATTATCATTCTGGCCCTCATTTTCGATTTCATCAATGGTTTTCACGATGCCGCCAATTCCATCGCCACCATTGTGTCCACCAAAGTCCTTACGCCCTTTCAGGCCGTGCTCTGGGCAGCCCTTTTCAATTTCGCCGCCTTCTTTATCTCGAAATACCTGATCGGAGAATTCAAGATCGGCAATACGATCGCCAATTCCGTCAACAAGGATTTCATCACGCTGGAAGTGATTTTCTCCGGACTGATCGGCGCCATTGCCTGGAACCTGATCACCTGGTGGTTCGGCATACCGTCGAGTTCTTCGCATACGCTGCTGGGCGGTTTTATGGGGGCGGCCCTGGCCCATGCCGGTGCCCTGAAAGAACACGGGGAGAATGTGATCAACTACGCCAAAGTGGTGCCCACCTTCTTTTTCATTTTTCTGGCGCCCATCATCGGGATGGTGATCGGCTTTATTATTACGCTGCTGATATTGAATATCTGCCGCAATGCCAATCCTTACCGGGCGGATAAATGGTTCCGGAGACTCCAGTTGGTGTCGTCGGCCCTCTTCAGTCTGGGCCATGGCGGCAACGATGCCCAGAAAGTAATGGGCATCATCGGCGCGGCAATGATCTTTCAGGCGAAGATGGCCGGTCATACGATGAGCTTTACCGAATTTGTCAATACCCATACCTGGGTACCCATCGCCAGCTTTACCGCGATCGCCATCGGCACCCTGACGGGGGGATGGAAAATTGTCAAGACGATGGGTTCCAGGATTACCAAAGTGACCCCACTGGAAGGGGTGAGCGCAGAAACAGCGGGGGCGATCACCCTGTTCTTAACCGAAAAACTGGGCATTCCGGTTTCGACCACCCATACCATCGCCGGTTCCATCATCGGGGTCGGCGCCACCAAAAGACTATCGGCCGTTCGCTGGGGCATTACCATCAACCTGCTCTGGGCCTGGATCCTCACCATTCCGGTGAGTGCGTTGTTCTCGGCGGGGGTATATTGGGTGTTGATGCTGGTGAGGCGATAGGTTGATCACAAAGGCGCAAAGGGTTGTTTCACGCGACGGCGCAACGGATGCGCAACGCCGCGACGACAGGCTGACTAGGTATTAAAAAAGTTCGTCGTCAATCGCTTTCAAGCAATAGAGACCCGTTGCGCCGTTGCGTATCCGTTGCGCCGTCGCGTGAAACCATTGCGCCTTGGCGCTCCTTTGCGTCTTTGCGTGAAATATGCTTACTACGTGATTTACCGTTTTTTATCTACTTTGCGCCCGTTTAAACACCATCCATACGCATGAAAGGAATTATTCTGGCGGGGGGTTCCGGCACCCGCTTATACCCGATCACTTATGCCATCAGCAAGCAGATCATGCCGGTGTACGACAAACCCATGATCTACTACCCGCTGTCCACCCTGATGATGGCGGGCATCCAGGAGATCCTCATCATCTCCACGCCCAACGACCTGCCCCTCTTTAAAAAACTCTTTGGCAATGGCAAACAGTTCGGCCTCGATATCTCCTACGCCGAACAACCGCTCCCCAACGGCCTTGCCCAGGCCTTCGTGATCGGCGCCGGCTTCATCGGCCAGGATCCGGTGGCGCTCGTACTGGGTGACAATATATTTTACGGCGCCGGCCTCGGCGACCAGCTCGCCGCCAACGCCAACCCCGACGGCGGTATCGTATACGCCTATCATGTGAGCGACCCCGAACGCTATGGCGTCGTGGAATTTGACGCCCAGATGGTCGCCGTATCGATCGAAGAAAAACCCCTGAAACCAAAAAGCAATTATGCGGTGCCGGGATTGTATTTTTATGATAACGAAGTCAAAGAGATCGCCCGCCACCTGAAACCGAGTCCCCGGGGTGAATACGAGATCACCGATGTGAACAAAGAATACCTGAACCGGCGCAAACTGAAAGTATCGATCATGGACCGCGGCACGGCCTGGCTCGATACCGGCACCTTCGACTCCCTCATGCAGGCTTCCCAGTTTGTGCAGGTGATCGAACAACGCCAGGGCATCAAGATCGCCTGCATCGAAGAGATTGCTTACCGTAAGAAATTTATCAGCCGCGCCCAGGTGGAAGCCATGGCGCAACCGCTCCTGAAAAGCGGCTACGGCGAATACCTCATGAATGTCATCACGCAATAACCCTTCTGTTTATATATGAAAAAAATTCTTGTTACCGGCGGCGGCGGATATATCGGCTCACACACCATCGTCGACCTCGTGGAAAACGGCTTTGAAGTGATCAGCGTGGACAACAACAGCCGCTCCAACCCTCGCATTTTTGAAGGCGTGGAGAAAATCACCGGACAAAAAATAAAAAGCTACAAAGTCGACCTCTGTAACTATGACGACACGTTCGCCATCTTCCAGGAAAATATCGACATCGCCGGCATCATCCACTTCGCCGCCTACAAATCAGTGGGCGAATCCGTGGCCCAGCCGCTGATGTATTTTGAAAATAACATCCTCTCGCTGATCAATCTCCTGAAATGCGTCACGGAATTCAGCATCCCGTATTTTGTGTTCTCTTCCTCCTGCACCGTGTATGGCAATCCGGCAGAGATCCCCGTCACGGAGCTCACGCCGCCCCGCCCGGCAGAATCTCCTTATGGTTACACCAAACAGATGGGGGAACAGATCATCAACGAATTTTCCAAGGCCTCGATCACTAAATCGATCCTGCTCCGATATTTCAATCCCGTCGGAGCCCACGCCTCCGGCCTCATCGGCGAATTGCCGATCGGCCGCCCGGCAAACCTTATCCCCGCCATCACCCAAACTGCCATCGGCAAACTGCCCCAGATGCAGGTATTCGGTGATGACTACCCGACCCGCGACGGATCCTGCATCCGCGATTATATCCACGTGTCGGATATCGCCCATGCGCATACGCTTTCCCTCAAATACCTCATCGAGGAAAAAGGCACCAAGAAATGCGAAGTCTTTAATCTCGGCAGCGGCAACGGCGTGACCGTACTCGAAGCCATCAAGGCTTTTGAACGCATCGCCAAAATCGATCTGAACTATGTGATCGGTCCGCGCCGCCCCGGCGACGTGATCGCGATCTACGCCAACAACGACCTCGCCAGAAAGGAACTCGGCTGGGATCCGAAGTTCGGACTCGACGATATGCTGTCGACTGCCTGGCGCTGGGAACAAAAAGTAAAGATGGACGCCTCGTTTTACAACAGTAAATTCACGGATCTAAACTGAGGATGCATTATGTCCGCTAACCTGGATGCTGATCTGCTGGCACTGTTCAGGGTTCCCGAAACCCGGGAACGCGCGTTCACCGACCTGATCAAAAAATACCAGGAACGCCTGTACTGGCATATCCGCCGCATGGTGGTGGTGCACGATGATGCCAACGACGTCATGCAAAACGTTTTCATCCGCGTGTGGAAAGGCCTCGAGAATTTTCGGGAGGATGCCCAGCTGTATACCTGGCTCTACCGCATCGCCACCAATGAATGCCTTACCTTCCTGGAACAGCAGAAAAAGAAATCTTCCGTATCTTTTGATGAAGTGGAAAGCGGCCTGAGCAACAAGATCGTCGCCGATAAACACTTCGATGCCAGTAAGTTAGAATGGAAACTACAACTGGCCATCCAACAACTACCTGAAAAACAACGTGTTGTATTCACTCTCCGCTACTACGACGAAATGCCGTACGAGCAGATGAGCCGCGTGCTGGAAACCTCGGAAGGGGCTTTGAAAGCATCTTACCACCATGCGGCCAAGAAAATTGAGGATTTTATCCTCAATCATTAAACTTTGGTTAACGAAAAGGGTCTTAAAAAGGTAATGTCAGGTTCAGAAAACATATCAGCCGAATTGCAGGAAATCAGTCCCCTGCTCAACCGGATCGACCGGCACCTGCCTTTGTATGCGGTGCCGGACGGATACTTTGCCGGTCTGGCCCTCCAGATCCTGGAAAGAGTCCGGACCTCGGCAGGCGAAGTCCCCGCAGGTTATTTCGATCAGTTTGCCGGCAGTATGATGGCGCGTATCCGCGCGATGGAAGCCGCCGAAAAAGAGGTTCCTGCCCTGGAAGCTAGTGAACTCCCTTCCCTGCTCGAGAGCATCTCCCGCACGAATCCTTACCGGGTTCCGGTAGGATATTTTGAAGCATTGCCCACGCAGCTGCTGGAAGCAGTGCAGGAAAAGAGAAAAGCGAAAGTCGTTTCGTTCTCTGCCAAATGGATGCGGTATGCCGCCGCGGCTGCCGTTGCCGGTATCATTACCACGATCACCGTATTGAATATCGGACGTCATACGGATGCAGTGCCCGTAAGCCAGATCGCCAGTATCCCCGACCAGGAGATCATCAACTATCTCCAGGAACAGGACCTGCCCATCACCGACCCCGCAAGCAAAGTCGTGGCCTCGGCTGATTTCAGTGACAACGATATCAAGGATCTGTTCAGCGATGTGTCTGACAGCGAACTCGAGCAATATTCCAAGACCCAGGATACCCCCCAGAAACCCGTAACAAATTAAGACCCGATGAAGAAATTTTTACTCTATATCAGCTTCGTGCTGGCGGCCTTCACCGGCTTCGCCCAGGATGGACAACGTATGCAGGCGCTTAAGATCGCCTTCATCACCAAAAAACTGGACCTCAGTCCCGAAGAAGCCCAGCGCTTCTGGCCGGTGTACAATGAATATTCCGCCGACATCCGCGCCTACCGCCAGGATGCGATGCGCTCGGGCAAGCCGGAAATTGAGATTGAAGAAAATGTATTGAATATCCGCAAGAAATACAATGCGCAGTTCACGCGCGTACTCTCTCCCGAAAAAGTGAATACTTTCTTCCGCTCCGAAAAAGAGTTCGGAAACTTCGTACAGAAAGAAATTGAGCGGCGACAGGAACGTATGCAGGACCGGCGATCAAACCGTCCATAAATAGACCCGAAACTTTTGACCGTTTACCGATTAGATTCCACTCCGCTTTTCCTTATGCCGATATTTGCAACTGGTGTTTTTCATAGGTTAGCAACGGCCAGCTTTGTTTAAAGCAGGCCTTTTTTTTGTCCGGTCGGGTCGTATGAAGGTTTCACGCGACGACGCAACGGATACGCAACGACGCTGCGGGTTCGCACCAAAAATTAACCTTGATTTTACTTCTACCATCTATCTTTGAAAGGCGTTGCGTCGTTGCGCATCCGTTGCGCCGTCGCGTGAAAAAAAATATATGAAGATTCTCGCACTCATCCTAAGTGTTTTCATCTACTCCTCCACGTTATCCCAGGATACCACCCAGCACATCGTTCCCAACCGCCGCAATGCGCCGGCACAGCAATCAAAACCTTATGTGATCCTGATCTCTGCCGACGGATTTCGGTCAGACATCACTGATAGACTTCAACTGCCAAACCTCCTGCGCCTACGCGCCAAGGGCATTACCGCCGACCACCTGATCTCCGCCTTCCCATCGCTCACGTTTCCAAACCACTATACCATCGTCACCGGTATGTATCCGGCCCACCACGGACTGGTCGACAACTATTTCTACGACAGAAAAAGGAACCTGGCCTACACCATGGGTAACAAAGCCCGCGTCGCCGACGGTAGCTGGTATGGCGGCACGCCGCTCTGGGTGCTCGCAGAAAAACAGCAGATGCTCACGGCCAGCTTTTACTGGGTAGCTTCCGAAAGCGATATACAGGGTATTCGTCCCACGTATTATTATGTCTACAACCAGGTGATTCCAATCGACCGCCGTGTACAGGTGGTGAAAGAATGGCTTCAACTGCCCGAAGACCAGCGGCCGCATTTTATCACCTTCTATCTTTATAACGTAGACCACGAAGAGCACAAACACGGCATCCACAGCGAGGAAGCTGCCGCCGCCGCACGCTTCGTCGATACGGCCATCGGCAAACTCACCAGCTCACTCGACAGCCTGCACCTACCGATCAACTACCTGTTCGTCTCCGACCATGGCATGCTCGACGTGGATACGCTGCACTCCATCGCTAAACCCGCCGCCCTCGACACCGTGGCCTTTTATGTGCCGAACGCACTGCCGCTCCTGCATTTGTATTCACACGATTCATCCCAGATCATGCCCGCCTATCAGGCGCTGAAAAAAGAAGCGGTTGACTACGATGTCTACCTGCCGGATGAAACACCGGCAGCCTGGCACTATCGTACCAAAGACGATTCCTTTCACCGCGTCGGCGATATCCTCCTCGTGGCGCATCCTCCGAAAGTCTTCAACCTGAAACAATACAAACACATCGACCCCGCCGAACACGGCTTCGACCCCTCCCTCCCCGCCATGTGGGCCACTTTCTACGCCTGGGGACCCGCTTTCCGGCAACACAAAAAAATAAAAGCTTTCGAAAACGTGCACATCTACCCGCTGATCTCACATATACTCGATCTGCCGTACACGGAGATTATTGACGGAAGGTTTGAGGTGCTGAAGGGGACGTTGAGGTAAAAGGGGGACTGGGAT
>CAZZYD010000034.1:0-7000 GCA_964658175.1 uncultured Puia sp.
TCGGGCCTGCCATCACCGTTTACATCACCCACATCCATGGTAAGCCAGCGGCCTTTCCGCGTTTCGGTTACAGATGAGGGTTGAAAAGAAAGAGCGCCGCGGTTTTCAAAATAAACAAAACCCTCTTCCGGCTGATGCTGATAGTCCGCGAAAAAAGAAATTGTTGCGATATCCAGATCACCATCGCCGTCAAAATCACGGGCCATGGCTTTATAACATCCGTTAAGCGGATAAAAAAATTGCTGTGTAAAATGATTCCTGCCATCGTTCGTAAAAATGTACACGCCGTGGTAGGGTTTTAAAATGGCGGAATAGTCGGCGTTATCCCCGCAGGTATACAGGATGTCCGGATACCCGTCCTTATTAAAATCGTCCAGTTCAAAATAGGAAGAACCATTGATGGCGGGAAAGCAAACCACTTCTTCCTGCTCGAAACGACCGTTGCCTTTATTCGTAAAAAGAAAAATCCCTTCATCCCCCTGGGCAAACAAACACCAGATATCCGGAAGTCCGTCGTGGTTATAGTCACTGATCACGGCGTGAATGGCGCCCGGTACGGCGCGGAGCAGCCTGCGCTGAAACTGGTTGTTTCCTGTATTCCTGTACCAGGACAATGCGCCCGTTTTATTACCGAATTCGCAAATCAGGTAATCAGTTTGTCCGTCCTTGTCCAGGTCCGCCGGTATCATCTGGACGGGACGTTGGAGGGAATCGATCCGGTTCATTTCGCGCTGCCAGCCTTTTTTACCATTCATCATCACCGGAAAAACGCTACCGAATTTTCCATTGTTCGGGTTGAGCACACCAATGTTACAGGCCAGCCAGTCGTTGCCGGTATGCTGCATATCCACGATGCTTCCCGCCGATACCAAGGAATCCACCGGTCGCAAGGCGGCTGTATAACGGATGAGTGTTTTTTTAATCGCATCCGCGACCACGATGCTTTGGGGTGAGGCAAGCGTATCCCAACGGATAAAGGAAGTAGCGGGAACGGGCGCACGGTAATCCGGCCAGGTGGCGGTGAACGGCGCTTTTCCGACGGCGATCGGCCGGTCTCTTTTTTGAGGAGCGAGGCTATCCGGTGCCTGAGAAACATAGTAGTCGAGGATATCCTGCCAGTCGCCGTTTGATACCAGCGGCTTCGCCGGATAATAATCTTTTGGAAACAGCGCTTCATTGCGCCCCGTCGGATAGTCTTTATACCCGAAGCGGAATATCCCCAGCCGGGGTCCCATGGCGGGTAAGATGCCGAGATGCCAGGTGCGCGCATCTGCGAGCGCGGGATCCGGCAAGGCGTGACAAGACTGGCAATACTGCCTGGCCAGCAGGGCACCGCGTTCGATATTTGAATCCGGCACTTCGCCGCCGTAGATGCTGTTGCTATATTTTTTCGGCGGCGTTCCACAACTGAGCCATACCGCACACAGCATGACAAAGCCCGGAACCAGCAGCGTTAATTTATTGCTGGAATACAATTGTCGTATGTCCGTTCGCATCCACTTCCTCGATTTTGGCAATAACTGAATCAATTTTAAGATAGGGCACCGATTGTGATAAGAAGGAAGAACCATCGTACCGCTCAGCCCGTCGTTTTCTTCCGTCGCGCAGTGTATAAATATAGGCAGCGGCTTTTTTATTTTCAGGCATCAGCCGCGCGTCTTTCCTCAGTTGAAAAAGTTTCAGCGCGCCGCGGTTTTGCGCGGCAGCCAGGAGATAACGACCCTGTGCTCCCTTCAGCGTCACGAGCGCCTTGCCATCGCCGGGAACGAAAATACCGCTCTTTACAATAGACATCGGTACAAAATTCCCTTTGCCATCGCCCTTCAGCAGCAATCCGTTCATCGCATCGTAGCGGCCCGTCAATACCTCCGTTCCATAGTCATTGGTGTTCATCACGAGGTCAAGGTTTCCATCCCCGTCAAAATCTTCCGTGGCCATGCCATTGATCACCGATAACTGCGCCGGCGCCGGCAACGGATGGAGACTGAATTTTCCTGCGCCGTCATTCCGGATAAAACAGCTTCGCAATTCGTTGGCCTGTAAAATCAGTGCCCCCTGCCTTTCCTTGTCACTGAGGACGTCGTTCATCGTGGCAAGGGCGAAAGATTTATAGTCCGGAAACTTCTTGCGCATGACGGTGATCTGTTTCAGCAATTCATCCCGCCCTTCAGACGGATACTCCTCCATTTTCCCTTCGGGATCCTTGAGGTACTGGGATGGGATCATGTCATAGATCCCATTGCTGTCAAAGTCCTTGGCGTACACGCGAACGGGATAGGCATCACTGGCCTGATAATACGAATTCGCACCAAGGTTTCCCACGATATAGTCGATGTCGCCATCGTTGTCGAAATCGCCTGCGGCTATGCTGTTCCACCAACCTGTCTTCTGACCGATGCCGGTATTCGCGCTGATATTTTTTAAGATGCCTTTGTCATTTTGAAGAAGGGTAAGCGGCATCCACTCTCCTGCCAGTACAAGGTCGGGCCACCCGTCATTGTTGAAATCGGTCCACTGGGCATCGCAGACCATGCCGATGTCCAACAGACCCGGCGCCACGGTGGCGGTAACATCCGTAAATTTCACCACGCCGTTTTTAGAATCGTTGCGGTAGATATAACTCGTCACCGGTTTGGGATAGTTGCCGGGCATCACGCGTCCTGATATAAAAAGATCGGGATCTCCGTCATGATCATAGTCTGCCGCACGCACGCAAAATTTGCTGGTGAAGTTCACCGGCAAGGCAGCGGGCTGCAGTGTAAAATGCCCTTTGCCATCGTTCAGATAAAGACGGTCGGTATAGTTGCTGCTGTTGACCGCGCTCTCATAACCACCACTGGCGATATAAAGATCCAGGTCACCGTCGCCGTCGGCATCGAACAACAACACGCCCAGGTCGTCGGACATTTTCCGGATGCTGTCTTCGCCCAGCAATGCCTGTTGCCTGAAACTCCCATTCGCCTGCTGCAGGAAAATCTGCGCGCTGTGAAAGGCTGACCCTCCCACAATCATATCATCCGTTCCGTTTCCGTCTATATCACCTGCTGCCATCGCGGGCCCATACTCAGAAAATTTATGGGGCAGCATTTTCTGCACATTAAAGTCAATGTAATCACGCTCCTGCTGAATGTACTCAATCCCCGCCTGCCGGGTGATATCAATAAAAAGCGAACTGCTGTCCGTTAGCTGCCGCGGGGCAGCGATCATTTTCTGCGACTGCGCGTAAGCTGCAGTAAAAATCTGATCAACGCCCGGATTTTTTATCAGCTGTTTATTTCCGTCAGGCCAGGTGATCACCAGGGAATCGATCGCCGAGACAGCGCCTAATCCGAAATGGGTTCGGTTGGTCACGGTAGACAGGTAGCCTCGGTAAGGCGAATGTTCGTCAACCTGTGATTTTCCATGATCATAATAGAGGTTTGCCCAGGCGCCGGTACCGTCTTTATTGAGTGAATCGCCGGTATATTTTATATCAAAAAAATGATTTGACTTTTCTTTTTGCTCGCGGCTCATGTTTTTATAGATCCCTGCTTCGTCGTTGATCTTGTTGGTGACGAGGTCCAGGTCACCGTCGTTGTCGAGGTCTACATATACGGTGCCGTTCGCAAATCCCGGATCGGTAAATCCCCATTGGTTGGAAACATTGGAAAAGCTCAGATCGCCGTTGTTGTGAAAGGCATAGCTGTTGATTTTCACTTCGCGGATCTGCTTGAGCAGGTCCATCTTGCTGATAAAATTCGCCGACCGGTCGCGGAAGGTCATAAAATCCCGGTCTGTCACATCCTTTGGATAGCCATTGGTAATAACAATATCCCGCCAGCCGTCGTTGTCGAAATCCACGGCGAGCGGCGTCCAGCTCCAGTCTGTTTCTGCGATGCCGGCAAAAAATCCGATATCACTGAAAATGGGCGCCCCCACGGAATCAAGTCCGTTTTTGCGGGGTCCCTGGTTCAGCTGAAGCATATTGCGGATATACTGGTACTGATAATTGAACTGATCGGACAGTTGATAGATCTGATAGTTGCTGGCACCCAGCATGGTCTTGCGGCGGAAATTATCTTCCGGACTCATATCCAGCTCCACGAGGTCGATCAGTCCGTCGTTGTTGATATCGGCGGCGTCCTGCCCCATCGCGGCTTCCGACGTATGCTTGAAATATTCCTTGTTTCGGTTGGTGAAAGTGCCGTCACCATTATTTATATAGAGGATGTCTTCAGATAAAAAGTCGTTGGATACATAAATGTCCTTCCAACCGTCGCGGTTGATGTCGATGATGCTGGCGGCATGACCGTATCCTTCTGTCAGGATGCCGGCCTCTTTGGAGACGTTGGTGAAAACCGGATGGCCCAGCGTTTTACTATAGTCGTTGCGGTAAAGGCGTCCGGTGCTCGGATGAGATCCGTCGGTGATGATTTTCCGGAAGCTCACGGGGTTGTCGGTGCGAACGCCCTGGTTAACCACGAGGTACATGTCCAGGTCGCCATCGTTGTCATAGTCGAAAAAATACGCCATGGTCGAATGGGTGGTATCGTCGAGACCATATTCGGCGGCCATGTCTTTAAAATGCGGAATGCCTTTGGCATCGTTTCCCTGGTTGATATAGAGGATGTTTCTTCTTTTCGATACATCGTTGCTCATGGAAGTGCACACGTAGATGTCGGGCAATCCATCGTTGTTGATGTCCACGACGGCGACGCCCTTGCACCAGCGGCCCGCGCCGTTGACGCCGGCCGCGTCTGTGATGTCGTCAAATTTGAAATCGCCTTTGTTCAGGTAGAGTTTATTGGACACCAGGCTCCCGGTAAAGTACAGGTCGGGCAGGCCGTCGCCATTGAAATCGCCGACGCCGACGCCGCCACCATTGTACATATTGATATTGTCCGCCGGGTTGAGCGAATCATTTTCGGTGATGGCATTGTTAAAATGAATACCGGAGGAAGCCGGATCGATGACTTCGAAGAGGGACGTTTTCCGGTGACAGGCGGCTAGTAAAAAAACAAGGCAGGAGATCAAACAGCGCTGTGCACTGATACTCGGACGAATCATTTTCAACGGCAAAATTTACGCTTTGTCCGACCAAGGTAGTAAATAAAAAAAGAGGCAGGATGGTCCTGCCTCTTTTTTTATTATGAGAAACTTTTTAATTAATATCCCGGATTCTGAGTGAGATAGATCGTTCCTGCGTTATTTGCCAGATCGATCTGGTCAAGCGGAATCGGATAAATTTCATTTACGCCTTTATGAAACTGGGCGCTCTGATTTACGCTGAACAGGCTTGGTCTTGTTTTTTCAACAGCCTGATACGCATTCAGGAGGGCCGACATATCCTGTGGATAGGTAGGGTCTGAATTCCAGCGCTGCAGGTCAAAGAAGCGGTAGCCTTCGAAAGCCAGTTCCAGTCTTCTTTCCCAGCGGATCGCGTTGATCGCGTAGTTTTTATCGCCGAATGCTCCGGCAGGATACAAACCGATATTGTAATTCGCAGCGGGTGTGGTACCACCTACATACTGATAAGAACCGGCATTGAACACCCCGTTGGTCATTGTCCATGTTTCAGGATGTGATTTCACGCGGTCGCGCACCATATTCACATAGTTAAGCGCCAGCGTCGGATCACCGATTTCAACTTCACACTCTGCATCCATCAGGAGAAGATCAGAGTAACGGATCACGTTCACGTTGTTGGCCACGATCTGGGTTGGTCCCCAGAAGCTTGTTTCTTTGGAAGAAGTGATATTTTTCTGAGAAAGGGCGTATACATTTTTCTTTGGGCTGAAATAACCATCTGTTCCGTCACGTACCCAGAGAGCGCCTCTGTGATGACCGTAATCAAGGTAGGGGATACCCGGCCGACCGATGGCGAAATCGATGCGTGGATCCAGTGTACCGGCATAGCTTGAATCGATCGGTGAAGGATCGTTGTTAAACGTGGTGAACAGGGGCAGACCACCGCCGTCTGTTTTATAGGCATTGGCCAGGTTGATGGATGGGTTGTTGAAACCGCAGCAACCGCCCGGACCGCTTCCATCATTGGGGAAATTCAATACATCGCCGTAGTTACCGTTTTGACCGGATCCGTCATTGACAGACATCTGTACGGAGAATACGGATTCAGCAGAGTTTTTTGCACCCGGATCAGGATTGAAATTGTTGAAATAACCACCTGGGTTAAAACCATATTTCACCCCGGCTGAATTTACGCCATTGGCCAGCAGGTCATCCAGGAGGGTCTTGGCATCTGTGTATTTATACTGATACATGTAAACTTCAGCAAGCAGGGCTTTCGCGGCCCAGTTATTCCAGCGGCCTTTGTCAGCGGGAATCGGCGCGAGACTGTCCACGGCAAATTGCAGATCCGCTTCAATCATCGGCCAGATGCTGACGTCATTCTTGATTGTTTTCGCTTTCGCGGCATCCACGGTTTCATCAACATAAGGAAATTTCGGACCCCACATTTTCACGCCCTGGAAATGGAAATAACCTCTGAGCGCACGTACTTCACCCGTCAGCTGACCGTGGTGGGCAGCGCTGATATCAGTGGCTCCGGCCATCGCGCGAAGCACATCATTAGAACGTTGGATGCCATCATATAAAGCCTGCCATTTGTTAGTGATGTAGCTGTTTCCTGAAGTCGCGGTTGACCAGGTTTCTAACGGCACAATATCGCCCTGATCGGAAGGAGTGGAACCTTTGTAAGAATCATCTGCCACCACGCTGGCAAACACCCATTTGTCCGGACCATTACCATACTGGTAACCGATCGTGGCGCCGCCCTGTTCATCGAGCATGGAATAGGCACCGATCAGCAGTGAGTTCACGCCCTGTTCGTTGGACAGGGTAGTCAGCGCCAGTGAACCCAGCGCCGGTTTTTTCAGGTAATTCTTGCTACACGCATACAATAACACCACGGCTATCAGTGTGAGCGGAATGAAGAATAAGTATTTTCTTTTCATATGTTTAATTTAATCGAGCTATTTTTTACGAATTAAAATCCTAATTG
>CAZZYD010000034.1:7100-20456 GCA_964658175.1 uncultured Puia sp.
CTTTTCATATGTTTAATTTAATCGAGCTATTTTTTACGAATTAAAATCCTAATTGAACGCCTACGTTATAGTTTCTCTGATTGGCAGGATAGTTACCAAAGTCGATACCGAAGTTGGTATTGTTGTTGAAATCAGAAGTAGACAATTCAGGATCTATTCCGCTGTATTTTGTGATCGTAAACAGGTTGGCTACCTGTACGTATATCCTCAACCGGTCGATGCCGACTCTCTTGAGCGAATTAACAGGTACCGCGTAGCCGAGTTGCAGTTGTTTGCAACGCAGGTAGGAACCATTTTCGAGATAATAAGAATTCGGTACCGTCGTGTTTGAAAAGTTGGCACTTCTTTCCAGGATCGGTGTTTTTCCGTTTGCGCCAGGCAATCCGAATGAATGCAGGGCAGCAGTTTTGCTAACCTGGGCATCGAATACCTGTGGAAAATCCGTCCAGTACTTCACGTAGTTCATATCATCGTTTCCAACAGAAGCATAGAAGAATGTATTGAGATCAAATCCTCTGTAGTTAATGGAAAATCCTAAACCCGCCACGAAATCAGGATTTGGATTGCCGAAGTACGTACGGTCATCCGGGGTGATCTGTCCATCCTTGTTTACGTCCTGATATTTAAAACGTCCGGGAGCTGCATCAGGTTGCGTCGGAGATTTTGTTACATCAGCCGCATCCTGGAATAAACCAATCACTTTATATCCGTAGAATGCGCCTACAGCGTGGCCTGGTGACAGGCGGCTGAATGCACCAAAGCGATTGGAACCTTCTGAAGCTTCGTCGATGTATTTATTATCACCCAGGCTTACCACCTTGTTCTTGTAAGTGGTAAAAGTGGCGGTGATATCAAAACTCAGTTCGCGTTTATTTCCGCCATGGTATGTGAGCGAGGCGTCAATACCCTTGTTCGTGATATTACCCACGTTCAGGTAAGCCGCGGCGGCACCACCTGCAAAAGCGGGATTCTGCTGATTGTATAGCAATCCTGTAACTGATTTGTTATACCATTCAACGGAGAGATCAAAATGTCCGAAGACAGAGGCGTCGATCCCGATATTGGTGATATTATCTTTTTCCCAGGTACCGGCTGGATTACCCAGCTGACTGGCGTAAGTACCGAGCTGTGCGGAAGTACTTGTACCGGCGATGTCATACGAAGAATTCGCAGCCACCTGACCATACAAATAATATTGGTTGGTAGGCCGGGCATTGCTCAAAGAACCCAGACGACCCCAGCCACCGCGGAGTTTCAGATCCTGGACCCAGCTGATGCTCTTCATGAAATCTTCCTGGCTAACTCTCCAGCCTGCCGTGAAGGAAGGAAAATAACCTGCCTGCACATCCGTGGCGAAATAGCTCGAAGCATCCCGGCGAAGCGTGACTGCCAGGAGATATCTTTCTTTGAACGCATAGTCGATTTTTCCAAATAATGAATACAGCGTATTCGTGTATGGACCGCCGTTGACGTTATAGTTTGTTGTAGTTGAATTCGTTTGTGATCCCGGATTACCGAAACTGAGCGAAAACAGATTAGGATCTGTTGTCAAATTGTTCGGGTTGGTAATGTAATAGCTGCCGCGGGTAGCTCCGAAACCGCGCTGGTAAGTTTTGATGGACTCAACACCACCAATCGCGCTCAGGCTGTGATCACCCCAGGTATTGGTATATTTTAAAGTATTTGTCCAGGTATAGTTACTGTTGTAGCCGGAATTTTCAGCAAACTGGTTCGGATTGGTATTGTTTTCCGTGTTTTCGTAAGCTGTATAGCTGAAACTGTTGTAATAATAATTTTCGAAGTTTCCACCGATGCTGGTGCGTGCGGTGAAATGCTTGAGGAAATCCACTTCCGCAAAAATATTCCCCGTGATCTGCCAGTCGTTACTGGTATTGTTGGCAGAACGTTTGAGGATCGCTACCGGATTCTGCGGGTTACCCAGGCCTTTAACCTGCGTACCGGCATAGTTGCCGACCACATCGTATACAGGAATGAGCGGACTCATACGGTAAGACATGGAGATCGCATTTCCTTCATTCTGGTTCGTGGAACCTGGAATACCGGGTGAAGAGCGGTAGAAAATATAAGCATTCTCTCCAATGCGGATATGATCTTTCACGTTGAACACCGTATTGATACGGGTTGAATATCTTTTCAGATACGTGTTGATCAATGTACCCTGCTGGTCAAAATATCCGGCAGAAAAATAATAGGAAGATTTATCATTTGCGCCGCTTGCAGAAACCGTATGGCTCTGGATCATCGCAGGTTTGAAGATTTCATGGAACCAGTCAGTGCCGGTTTTATTGGTCTTCGTTATTTCGTTGGTATAAAGTTTATAATCAGCCGGGTCAGTACCTGGACCGCCTTCATTGGTATTGATAGGTGTCAGATAATCGTAGAGCACAGGGGTGGGACCGTATCCGTACTGGCTGTTTTTAAAATTGGTAGCATTGAAAGCAAGTCCGCTGTTCGCGAACTGATCGTACAAAGCCTGGCCGGACTCCTGGGGAGTAGCCGTATTCCAAACATTGCCACCGATCGGGCGTTGTGTTCCCACATAACCGCTGTAGCTTATTTTGGCCTTTCCATTGCGGCCTTTCTTGGTAGTTACGATAACCACCCCGTTGGAACCGCGCACACCGTAGATGGCTGCAGCACCGGCATCTTTCAATACCTGGATGGATTCGATATCTTCCAGATCCAGGTCATGCAAACCACCGGGCACCTGCACACCGTCGATTACGACGAGCGGATCAGAGTTACCCAGGGAAGTGATCCCGCGGATACGCACGTTGGAGGCACCGCCGGGTGTTCCTGAGTTGATGACCGTTACACCGGATGCCTGACCCTGCAGCAGGGATTCAGTCGTACCACCGGGTACCGATTTCAAACTGGCCACGCTCACCACGGAAACCGAACCCGTGATGTCCTTCTTCTTCTGTGAGGTGTAACCGGTTACGATTACATCATTCAGTGAAGTACTGGACACGGACATCGAAATGTCACCAATCGAAGATCTTCCAGACACAGGAATGATTTCCTGGTTGAAACCCACGACAGTGATGATGAGGTTGCCGATTGTTTTGGTAGAGCTGATTGAAAAAGATCCGTCAGCACCCGTCTGGGTAGCTGTTCTTTGCCCCTGCACCTGGATGGTAGCACCAGAAATTGGTGACTTGTCCGTGTTATTGATTACACGGCCGGTTACAACACTTTGAGCAAAACTTTGGATAGAAATCAGTGAGAGTACAAGGAAGGTACACAGATGTACACCCCAAGGAAGTTTTGATGGCATAAGCAATGTTTAGGTTTGATTGAGATGTTAAATCTAAATTAAAATCCAATTCAAAAACCAAACGCTTTTGCTTTTTTCAAAAAATATTTTTCAATTTTTTGGCTATCAGCCGAAGCAACCCCCCTTTGCGTAACATTTACACTAAACAGCTGAAACTCAGGCTGGTTGCCGGTCTCCACCCTGAAAGGCCAGCATCCACCCGGGATATTCAGGCGATAAGGCGCTCACTTCGTTTAACTGAACCAGTTCCTGTTGTGTAAGTTGTACATCTACCGATTTCAGGTTATCCTCGAGCTGGGCAGGGGATTTTGCCCCGATGATGATGGTCGTCACAACAGATTGCGCCAGCAACCAGGCGAGTGCCACCTGCGCCACGGATATCTTTTTAGCATCTGCGATCGCCTGCATCACGTCGATGATGCTGTAGGCTTTTTCCTTGTCAATAAGCGGAAAATCAAAATTGGTGCGGCGGGCGTTTGCGTCCTGTTCTCCGCCTTTTTTAAATTTGCCGCTGAGAAAACCACCCGCCAGCGGACTCCATACCATCAGTCCCACCTGCTGATCCTTCATCAGCGGCACGAGTTCTCTTTCCAGCTCACGACCCGCAATGGTATAATATGCCTGCAGGGACACGAATTTTGAGAGATGATTTACCGAGGAGACATGCAGCGCCTTCATCAACTGCCAGGCGGCGAGGTTACTGCAACCGATATAACGGACCTTACCCGATTTCACGAGTTCGTCCAGCGCACCGAGTGTTTCTTCCCAGGGCGTGAGCGCGTCGAAGCCATGAATCTGGTACAGATCGATATAATCCATATCCAGCCGTTTCAGACTCTGCTCGGCCTGGCTGATGATGTGTTTTCTCGTCAGTCCCGAATCATTGGGACCTTCGCCCATTTTTCCCCGCACTTTGGTCGCAATCACCAGATCATCCCGGTTCAGGCCAAGATTTCGGATAGCCTTCCCCGTTAGTTCTTCGGACCAGCCTTCCGAATATACATTCGCCGTGTCGATAAAATTGATACCCGCTTCAACTGAACGCCGCACAATGGGGTCCACGGCTTCCTGCCCGAGGTTACCGATGGCCGCAAACCGTCCTTTTCCGCCAAAGGTCATGGTGCCCAAACAAAGCTCCGATACTTTTAAACCCGTATTGCCCAAGAAGTTATATTTCATATTATCGTATTTGGAGAACTAACGGCTGGCAAAGCCGGATTGTTCATCCGTTCAGCAATTTCCGGGTTGGGGCGCGGAAAGGTGGATTCTATCTTTGGCTTATGACAGATTACGAAAGAATCGAAGCGGCGATCCGGTATATTCGCACCCACTTCAAGGAACAGCCCGAACTGGAGGACATTGCCCGCCATATCCACCTGAGCCCTTTTCATTTTCAGCGCCTCTTTACGGAATGGGCCGGCGTAAGTCCAAAAAAATTCCTGCAGTATATCAGTCTCGAACACGCCAAATCCCTGCTGGAACAAAAGGAATCGCTGGCGACCGCGAGTTTTGAAACCGGCCTTTCCGGCACCGGCCGCCTGCACGATCTCTTCATCAATATTGAAGGCATGACACCGGGCGAATATAAAAACGAAGGCGCTGCCCTGCAGATCAACTGGCAGCAGTCCGTCACGCCCTTCGGCAGCGTGGTGATGGGTGCCACCGGTAAAGGCATCTGCCACATTTCGTTTCTGGAGAATGCATCCGAAGGAAATGCCTCGCTGGTGAGCCGTTTTCCCAAAGCGACCTTTATCCACCAGGATGATGCGATGCTGGCGGCAGCCCGGGAGGTGTTCAGCTCGGGCATTCAGCAACAGGCCGCCGCGAAATTTCATCTCAAGGGAACACCGTTTCAGCTGAAAGTATGGGAAGCCCTGTTGCAGATCCCGCCAGGTGCGGTGTACAGCTATGGATCACTGGCCAGCCGCATCGATTCGGC
This sequence comes from uncultured Puia sp., assembly GCA_964658175.1. GTDB lineage: Bacteria > Bacteroidota > Bacteroidia > Chitinophagales > Chitinophagaceae > Puia. The sequence goes on from CAZZYD010000034.1 coordinate 12,338, forward strand.
CGGTGCCTCGCGGGCTGTCGGATCTGCCGTCGGTCAGAATCCCGTTGCCTACCTGATCCCCTGTCACCGCGTCATCCGCGCCACGGGCGTGATCGGCGACTACCACTGGGGTGATGTGCGCAAAACAGCCATCCTCGGCTGGGAAGCAGCGAAATTTGAAAACTGATCAGATGGTTAACGGTCAACATTCCACGCTGTCCTCCCTGGCAGGTTGGACGAATATCCTTTCTTTACATGGGAAACAACCTTCCTTGTTATACACGGTCACCGCCACAAGATATCCCCCACCCGTTTTTCCCGCTCACACCCACTCCATAACTTAAATCTTCTCTATCTTAAAGCGGAAACAGTCTTCCTATGACGAATTTTTATATACCAGTATATACCTGTTTATTTTAAGAAAGATTTCATTATTTTTACATTTTAAGCCTTAAACATGAAAGTTCCGCTAACTGACCTTATCCAGATTGATCCCAATCTATCCACCCCTGTCTACAAACAAATCATTCAGTCCATCTGCCGCAATATCGACAGCGGCATATTAAATAAAGACGACCTGCTTCCATCCGTAAATAAAATATCAGAAGAATTCTCCCTGGCCCGCGGCTCTGTTTTCAGCGCATACAACGACCTGAAATCATCCGGCGTGATCGATTCCATCCCCGGCAAAGGCTATTTTGTATTGAGTACGGAGACAAAACAAAACAAACGAATCTTCCTGCTTTTCAGCACGTTCACGCCTTACAAAGAGACATTATACAACGCCCTCATCGATCACCTGCCCAAATCCTGCACGATCGACATTTATTTTCATCACCACAGCATCAAGATGTTTGAGACCCTGATCCGCGAACAGGCTGGCTACTATAATACGTTCATCATCATGCCGGAAGTGAACAGCGAAACCCCGGCCATCCTTTCCAAGATCGACCAGAAACATACATTCCTGCTGGACGTAGGCTATAAGGAGTATAAAAAAGAATACCCGGGTGTGTACCAGAATTTCGAAAAAGACATCTACAGCATCCTCCTGCAGTCAGAGGCGCTGGTCGCCAAATACAAACGCCTTTTCCTCTTGTTCCCCGAAGGCGTTCGCACCAGAGACATCATTTCGGGGTTCAATAAATTCTCCAAGACAAAAACCCTGCTCACGGAAGTGAAATCGGCCATCCAGCCGGCCCTGATCAAAAAAGGGGATGCATTTATTGTGATCGACGACAACCAGCTGGTCGACATCATCAAATTGGCCAATGAAAAAAACTGGGAACTGGGTAAGGACATCGGCGTGATCTCCTACAACGAAACAAGTTTGAAAAGCGTGATCGGGTCGGGGATTACCACCATCACCACCGATTTTGCCGCGATGGGCAGAACCATGGCCGACCTGGTGATGTCAGGAAAAAGAGAAGTGGTCGAGAATCCTTTTGTCATGATCGACCGAAAATCATTTTAAAAACTAAAACCTGCTGACATGCCCCTGATTTCAGATCCGGAAATTTTTTTACAGCATCAGAAGTTGGCTGGAAGCCGGGTGGACCGGATCAGCCGGAAACTCAAAGACTTAAAAAATATATTCCACGATCAGCAGGCCTTCAGCAAACAGTCCGGCGACACCCTGGTGTATGAGGTGGAATCCTATTTCCCGGTGGCAGAAAATACCGAAGGCGGTTTGTTTTACGGGATCACCTATCTCCATCCCGGCAAAGTAGGCAACGAATATTTTATGACCAAGGGGCATTTCCACCAGATCAGAAACCGCGGCGAATTCTACTGGACCCTCGAAGGAGAAGGCATGCTGATCCTCATGGATGAAAAAAGAAATACACATGCCGAAAAAATGTTTCCGGGCAGCATACATTATATCAACGGACACATCGCACACCGCACGGTGAATACAGGCAGCAGCCTCCTTTCTTTCGGCGCCGTCTGGCCCTCCGATGCGGGGCACGATTACGAAACCATCCGTGAACATGGCTTTTCCGGTATCCTCGTGGATGAAAACGGAATACCCACATTGAAAGACAATCGGTAATGAACCCGGTAGATCACCGGGATGAATGGGCTTGCGTATGAAACAATATTTTATCGGCGTCGATCTGGGTGGCACACGCATAAAAATCGGTTTGGTTTCCGGAGGAAAAATTTTATCCCGGTCGATGGTCCCCGCCATCGCCACAGCCGGACTCGAATCCAGCCTGCCCCTGCTGAAAACCGAAATCAACCAGTTGCTGACCCTCAACCAGGTTGATCCGGGAAGCTTTGGCGGCATCGCACTCGGCTTTCCGGGTCTGGTCGATCCAAAAAAAAACAAAATCCTTTCCACCAATAAAAAATACGACGACGCCCGGCGCATACAGCTCGATCAATGGGTGCGCGGCGAATGGAATGTGCCTTTTTTTATGGACAACGATGCAAGGCTGGCCGCCGTCGGGGAATGGAAATATGGTGCAGGCCAGGATACCGATGACCTCGTGGTGATGACCATCGGAACAGGCATCGGCACCTCTGCCATCGTGGAGGGAAACCTGCTGAGGGGAAAACATTTTCAGGCGGGTTGTCTCGGCGGCCACATTTCAGTCGACTACCAGGGCAGGCCCTGCAGCTGCGGCAATATCGGTTGCATGGAATCCCATGCTTCCACCTGGAGCATCCGGGAAAGAATTCTGTCATCCCCCGCCTATGAACACAGTTCGCTTTCGGCATCGAATGCCCCCATTGATTTTGAAAAATTATTTCATGCGGCAGACCGCGGCGATCAGCTGGCATTGGAAATAAAACAGGATTGCCTGGACGTATGGTCGGCGGGTATCGTGAACCTGATCCACGCCTACGATCCGGAAGTGGTGGTGATCGGCGGCGGCGTCATGCACCGGGCTGCAGACATCATTCCCTATCTCACAGAAAAAGTTCAGCAGCATGCCTGGTGTCCCTGGGGAAAAGTGTCGATCCGCCGCAGTGAGCTGATGGGCGATGCCGCGATCCTGGGCGCCGTCCATCTCCTGAAATGTTCATTTGATTCATTATAGCTGAAAAGTGATACCGCATGACTTCGAACTATGACAAGTTTCCTTTTATTGAACGCTCGATCCCTGCCGATGAGAGCCGGGAGGGCTGGGATGATACCAGCTCCATGATCCTTGCCGCCGCAAAAGGGAAAAAAATTGTGGCGCTTGAATGCTATCCGGGTGTGCTCGACGAAGAGATCATTCCCGAATTGCAAAAAAAACTACCGGGCATATACTACTACACAAAACAGTATATGCTCACCGATCAGCAGATCCGTGATATGATCTATCCGGATGTGACCGACGATGAAATTTTCGGCTATATCACACGACTGGAACTGAAAGATTTTTTTCATGAGGCGGCACTGCGCTCCCTGAAAGACCAGCTTGAAGAAACCACTGACAAGACCGTATATGTGTATGGTCCCGGCGCAACACTGCTTGCCCCCAGTGCCGACCTGATCGTTTATTTTGACATGCCCCGCTGGGAGGGACAACTCCGTTTCCGCAGAAATGAAGTGAGCAACCTCGGTGTACAGAATATATCCACGAAAGCATCCCTGCAATACAAACAGGCATTTTTTGTCGACTGGCGCGTGTGTGACAAACACAAACGGACACTGATGGATCGATGGGACCTGGTGGTGGATACCACCCAGAAAGGACATCCCAAGATCGTGCGGGGTTCCATCCTCAATGATGCTTTTGCGATTGTAGCGCAACGTCCATTCCGCGTCGTTCCCTTTTTTGATCCCGGACCCTGGGGCGGCCAATGGATGAAGGAACATTGTAACCTCGATCCTTCAGAAAAAAATTACGCCTGGTGTTTTGATGGCGTCCCTGAAGAGAACAGCCTGTTTTTTAAATTCAATGATATCTATTTTGAAACACCGTCGATCAACCTTGTTTTTGCCCAGGCAAAGGCATTGCTCGGCGTACCGGTAGAAGCCCGCTTCGGCGCTGAATTTCCGATCCGCTTCGATTTTCTGGATACGATCGAAGGGGGCAACCTCAGTCTGCAGGTCCACCCCACCAACGAATACATCCGCACGCATTTCGGCATGTCCTATACACAGGATGAGAGTTATTATATGCTGGAGGCGCTTCCCGATGCGGTCGTATACCTTGGACTGGAAGAAAATATCGACCCCGATCAGATGATCCAGGAGCTCGTGGATGCGCAGGCGGGCGGTGCGCCGTTCGATGCAGAAAAGTTTGTCAAGAAATGGCCGGTTAAAAAACACGATCATGTGCTGATCCCCGCGGGCACGGTACACTGCTCCGGAAAAAACAGCATGGTGCTGGAGATTAGTGCCACCCCCTATATTTTTACTTTCAAACTCTGGGATTGGGGCCGCATGGGTCTCGACGGAAAACCGCGGCCCATCAATATCGCCCGCGGACGGGAAGTGATCAACTGGTCACGAACACCCGACATCACCCGGAAAGAACTTATCAATACCGTTTATCCCGTCGCCGAAGGAGACGGATGGAAAGAAGAATATACGGGCCTGCACGACACTGAATTCATTGAAACGCGCCGGCACTGGTTTACCGGAACGGTACCCCACCAAACCAACGGCAGCGTGCAGGTGCTGAACCTGGTGGAAGGACGTGAGGCCATCGTGGAAAGTCCCGACAATCTTTTTCCGCCCTTCGTGGTGCACTACGCCGAAACCTTTATCATTCCGGAAGCCGTAAAAAATTTCACGATCCGGCCTTTTGGTGAAAGCATCGGTAAAACCTGCGCCACGCTGAAAGCATTCATCCGATTCAAAGCATAATTATTCTTACCATGACCGACTACAAAACAAAATTGATCCCTGACGAAAAACCACCGGTGGCCTTCGTTTCACGGCCCTGGGGCACTTTTAAACAGTATGCCAACAATGAAGACTGTACCGTGAGCCTGATGAGCGTACTGCCAGGCCAGCGGCTGAGTTTACAATCGCATACCGGTCGCGCGGAACTCTGGATCGTGATCGACGACGGCGCGGTGGTACAGGTGGGCGACACCGAAAAAGTCTACAATGCCGGGGATGAGATCTGGATCCCGGTCAACGAACGTCACCGGCTATCCTGCAAATCAGACAAACCCGTCCGCGTGCTGGAAGTGGCTTTTGGCAACTGGCAACAGGAAGACATCAAACGATATGATGATGATTACAAAAGATAAACGGATAAATTATATCTGTCTCTCCGTAGCGATCGGCGGCCTGCTGTTTGGCTTTGATACGGCCGTGATTTCCGGCGCCATCGGTGGCGTCAAATCCCAGTTTTCCCTCAACGACCTGCTGGAAGGCTGGCTGGTCAGCAGCGGCCTGCTCGGCTGCATAATCGGGGTATTCGCCACGGGATTGCTCACTGACCGGCTGGGACGACGGAAAATTATCCTGAGTGCTGCGGTGATGTTTTTGATTTCGGCGATCGGCTGCGCGTTCGCGCCGGTATTTTCTCTCCTGATCTTTTCACGCCTGGTGGGTGGCATCGGCGTGGGTATGGCATCCGTGGTCTCTCCCATGTATATCGCGGAATTTGCGCCGGCCGCACAAAGAGGCAAGATGGTTTCCTATTATCAACTAGCCATCACCGTGGGTATCCTGGCCGCATATTTTTCCAATGCGCTCATCGTGTCCGCCGGAAAAACATCTTATTCAAATGAATTGACGAACTATCTGCTGCACCGGGAATCCTGGCGTTCGATGTTTCTTTTTATGGGTATTCCTTCCGGCGTTTTTTTAGTGCTCCTGCTGCGCGTGCCGGAAAGTCCGCGCTGGCTGGTCGCCGTTCACCGCGAACCCGAAGCGGAAAAAATCCTCCGCAGCGTCCGCAGCGATGAAGAAGCCGCCAAAGAACTTAACGACATGAAAAAGGAAAGCGCGGATACCGGAAAGTCGGCTATGTCGCTCAGTCACCCGAGCCTGCGCATCCCCCTGCTGATCGGCATCGTGCTGGCGATCCTCCAGCAATTCTCCGGCATCAACGCCATCATTTATTACGGACCCCGCATTTTCGAAGCTGCCGGCATCCCCAGCAACAATGCCCTGGTATTCCAGGTGATCATCGGTGCGGTCAATTTACTGTTCACCTTCGTCGCAATCCGCAGTGCGGACCGCTTCGGCAGGAAATCATTGCTGAATACCGGTCTCATCGGCATCGTGATCTCTCTGTTTCTTTGCGGCCTTCTTTTTCATACCGGCCATACCAATGGTCCCTGGCTGCTGATTTTAATGCTCGTATATATCGCATGTTTCGCTTTTTCGCTGGGTCCCGTTACCTGGATCATCATCAATGAAATATTTCCGACGGCGGTGCGGGTCAAAGCGGTGACGCTGTGCACCCTCCTGCTCTGGATTGCCGTTTGGCTGGTGGGTCAGTTTTTTCCCTGGCTCCTGCAGCAGGTGGGCGCTGCCAACACTTTCTGGGTGTTCGGCGGGTTCAGTCTGATCAACCTGGTCTTTTGTCGCACGGTCGTAAAAGAAACCAAAGGCAAAACGCTTGAAGAAATGGATAAAATTTTCATTGCACCGCATTAGATACCTACTTATCGTTCATCTTTTTAAAAATCTATCATGGCAACCTTGACCATCAGCAAAACAAGCCCCCTCCTCGCGGGATTTTTACTGCTCCAAACGATTTGCTTTTCCCAGTCCACACAAAAGATCGATTTCCGTTATAGTCCGCCCTGGTGGCAAACCCTGGTTTGCCTGCCGGATGATCCCGTGAAAACACTGGTGGGCAAGGAAGGACAGATCTTTGGAGACTATGGATATAAAGGACCGCGGGAATTTTCCTTCTCCCTGATGCTGGATGGTCAGACCCCGTTCGTGTGGAAAGACCAGAAGCTCGAAACAGCCCGCACGCCGATGACGCATACCGTGAAAACATCGGGGTCCGTTCAACTGGATGAACAGACTTTTCTTGAAATTCCCGGTGAACAGCAGTTGAATACGGTGGAACGGTATGACAGCCGCCGGACAGAGAAGAACTGGAGCAAACCTTCAAAACCGGCCGATGCCTCCTTCAATGACATCGCCATGGGACTCCGTGGGTTGTCGGGTGAAGGCATTGTTGAATTTCATGTTAAGGTAACGCCGGGGGCCACCTACAATGTGGTGCTTGGCTTCTGTGAAGGACAATGGGACACCGTGGGTAAGCGTGCCATGCGCATTTATGTGGAAGGCACCGCGCAGATGGACATCGATCCGGTGAAGGATTTCGGATTTCATATCCCCGGCGTGTATACGCTGAGTGGCAACGATAAAAATAAAGATGGCATTCTGACGATCGTGGTCACCAACCGGCCGGGCGCCAATGACCGCAACGCATTTGTAAACGGGCTCTGGCTTTTCAAAGGACAGGCTCCGGCGGCTGCTTCGATCGTCTCCGGTAAAGAAAATAAAACAGCCGTGCTCTATGCACCTGCTGCCCACATCCGCATGCCGGAAAGAAGATACCTGAACCTTGTTACGCTCACCAATACCGGCAGCACCCCGGTGAGCTTTCAGCCGGTGATGCGTTATGTGGGCATCGAGCCCATAAAAAATGCGGTGAACGCCATTTCGATCGGCGACGAAAGCAGCTTCTCCGCATCCAACGGCATTGAATCCCTTACCAAAGACTCTGCTACCAAATATAGTATCCGCTTAAAACCCGTGGCGCTCAAGCCCGGCGAAGTAAAAAATATCGCCTTTGCACTCAGCCGCTTTTATGCACCCGGCACCATCTACCAGGCAAAAGTGGAAACGGCTACCGCAGCACGCGACATATCCAAAGCCTGGTGGCAGAAGAACAGTCCCTCGGCCTCGGCGATCTCCGTTCCCGACAGCGGCATACAGGCCATCGTGGAAAGCAGCGTACGCAATATTTTCCAGGCCAGGGATATCCGCAAAGGCAGCCGGTCTTTTCATGTGGGACCCACCATCTACCGCGGCCTCTGGCTGGCAGACGGCAGCTTCCTCCTCGAAGTAGCCACCATGCTGGACTATACCAAAGATGTGCGCGATTGCATCGACTACCTGACGCATTATCAGCTGCCGGACGGTGGCTTTGAGATGATCAATACTTTTCACAAGGAAAACGGCCTCGTGCTGTTCATGCTCTCGCGCCACGCG